>DAINCW010000055.1:0-4744 GCA_036732205.1 Solirubrobacteraceae bacterium
GCCCCGGCCCGAGGCGGTCTTCGTCGGCGGCGGCGTCAGGACCCCGCGCCTGATCGACCGCTGCTGGCACGCGCTGCGCCCCGGCGGCCGTCTGGTCGCCAACGCGGTGACGCTCGAGAGCGAGCAGATGCTCCTCGCCGCGCATGCCGCCCGGGGCGGCGACCTCGTCCGCCTCGAGATCGCCCACGCCGAGCCCATCGGGGGCTTGACCGGCTGGCGCATGCAGAGGCCAGTCGTCCAGTGGTCGGCGACGAAGGCCGCCCGATGACCGTCCATTTCATCGGCGCCGGGCCCGGCGCGCCCGATCTGCTCACCCTGCGTGGCCAGCGCCTGATCGCCACGTGCCCGGTCTGCCTCTACGCTGGGGCGCTCGTCCCGCCGGAGACCCTGGCCCACGCGCCCGCGACGGCACGCGTCGTCGACACCCAGGACCTCACGCTCGACGAGATCGTCGCCGAGCTCGAGGCGGCGCACGCGCGGGGCGAGGACGTCGCGCGCCTGCACTCCGGCGACCTGTCGATCTACAGCGCCGCCGCCGAGCAGATGCGGCGGCTCGACGCGCTGTACATCCCGTGGGACGTGACCCCGGGCGTCCCCGCATTCGCCGCCGCGGCCGCTGCGCTGCGATGCGAGCTGACCGTCCCCGGGGTCGCCCAGACGGTGATCCTCACCCGCTACGGGCGCAACGCGTCTCCAATGCCCGACGGCGAGGAGATCGGCGCCCTGGCAGCGCATGGCACGACGCTCGTGGTCCATCTCGGCGCCCAGGCGACGGCGGAGATCGCCGAGGCGCTCGTCCCCCATTACGGGGCCGACTGTCCGGTCGCGGTGGTTGCCCGGGCCAGCTGGCCCGACGAGCTGGTCCTGCGCTCCACGCTCGCCGACGTCGCCATCGAGGTCGAAACGGCGGGCATCCGCCGCACCGCCACGATCCTCGTCGGGCCGGCCCTCGCCGCAGAGGGCTTCCGCGACAGCCATCTCTACTCGCACGCGCGGCAGCGGCCGGCGTCGCCGCGGTGAGAACAGGACGGATCCTCGTCCTGGGTGGCACGGCCGAGGCGCGCGAGCTCGCGACCGGGCTCGACGCCGCCGGCGTCCCGGTGACGTCCTCGCTGGCGGGGCGCGTCTCCCGACCTCGGCTGCCGCCCGGCGACGTGCGGATCGGCGGCTTCGGCGGCCCCGGCGGACTCGCGCACTGGCTCGCCGAGCATGGCGTCGTGGCGGTCGTGGATGCCACCCACCCGTTCGCCGAGCGGATCTCCACGTCGGCCGCCCAGGCCTGCGTGGACGCCGAGGTCCCGCTACTGCGCCTGGAACGGCCCGGGTGGAGGGAACGGCCCGGCGACCGCTGGCACTGGGTTGAGGACCTCGGCGAGGCCGCGGACGCGATCGCCGAGCTTGGCCGGCGCGTCCTGCTGACGACCGGCCGCCAGGGCCTGTCCGCGTTTGCGCAGGTCGACGACGCCTGGTTCTTGATCCGCTGCGTCGATCCGCCCGACTCGCCGCTCCCGCCGCACCACCACGTGCTGCTCGACCGCGGCCCCTACACCTCCGAGGGCGAGCTCGACCTCATCGACGAGCACGACATCGACCTGGTCGTCACCAAGGACAGCGGAGGGGCGCTCACCGAGGCCAAGCTCGACGCCGCGCGCCGGCGCGGCCTTGCGGTGATCGTCGTCCGGCGCCCGCTGCGGCCAGACGCGAGGGCGGTGGCGACCGTGCAAGCCGCTCTCGCCTGGGCGCGCGGTCAGGCCGGATAGCGCCGCGGCGTGTAGACGCGAGGACGGCCCGCGCCATTCTCGACCGTGCGGGTGGTCGAGGAGCCGACGATCAGCACCGTGCGCATGTCGATCGCGTCGAGGTCGATCGTTGCCAGGGTCGTCACGGTCACCGACTCATCCGCGTCGCCGACCGCCCGTGCCACGACTACCGGGGTCTCGTCGTTCCGATGGCGGCGCAGCACCTCCATCGCTCGGGTGAGCTGCTTGCGCCGCGTGCGCGACGCGGGGTTGTAGAGCGCGACGACGAGGTCGGCGGCCCCGGCCGCGTCCAGTCGGCGCTCGACGACCTCCCAGGGCTTGAGCTGGTCGGACAGCGAGATCACACAGAAGTCGTGCCCGAGCGGTGCCCCCACGCGGGCAGCTGCGGCCTGCATCGCCGACAGGCCGGGCACGACCCGCACGTCGACGTGGGCCAGATGGGGATCCTCGTCGAGTACCTCGAGCACGGCGCTGGCCATCGCGAAGATCCCGGGGTCGCCCGAGGAGACGACCGCCACCCGGGACCCCGCTGCGGCGAGCTCGAGCGCGTGCCGGGCGCGCTCGGACTCGACGCGGTTGTCGGTGGCGTGCCGTCGCTGTCCGCGGCGCGGCGGCAGGCGCTTCAGGTAGGTCGCGTAGCCGATGAGGTCCTCGGCGGCGACGAGCTCGGCGTGGGCTTCGGGCGTGAGCCAGTCCGGGCCCGCCGGTCCGAGGCCGACGATCGCCACGCTGCCGCGATGCCCGTTGCGCTCGGCGGGCGCGGGCTGCGTCGGCACCAGGACGAGCGACATGTACGGCACGTCGCCGTCGACCTCGCGCAGCGGCGCCACGCGCTCGTCCACCGAGCTCGCGCGCTCGACATAGACGCTGCGCTCCGTCACGCCCGCGCGCTCGGCCGCCTCGCGGACGCCGTCGAACGTGCGCCCGAGCTTGATCACGACCGCCGCGTCGGATGCCCGCAGGTGCGCGGCGAGTACGTCCGGGGGCAGCGTGCCGGGGAGCACGGTGAGCACGTCGTCGCGCTTGGCCAGAGGCCGGCCGGCCGCGGCCGCCGCGGCGCTGATCGACGTGACGCCGGGGACGACCACGGTCACATAGCGCGAGGCGAGCCGCTCGTGGAGGTACATGTAGGACCCGTAGAAGAGCGGGTCGCCTTCGCAGAGGACCGCCACATCGCGGCCCGCGTCGAGGTGCGCCGCCAGCACGGCGGAGGAGTCGTCGTAGAACTCGCTCAGGGCTGCGTCGTAGCCTCCGGGATGGTCGGTCTGCTCCGTCGTCACCGGGTAGGCCAGCGCGACCTCGATCTGCTCGTCCTGCAGGTACGGGGCGGCGATGCTGCGCGCGACGCTGCGTCCGTGCCGGGCGACCGGATAGGCCACCACGTCGGCGCCCTCGATGATTCGTCGCGCCTTGATCGTCAGGAGCTCGGGGTCGCCAGGGCCGACACCGACACCGAAGAGCCGGCCCACCGCTGGGCCCGCGCCGGTCATTCGGCCGCGCTCGCCAGCGCGTTGACGGCGGCGGCGGCGATCGCGCTCCCGCCGCGGCGACCGTGGACCACGATGGACTCGAGCTGCGCGGGATGCTCGACGAGCGCGGTCTTGGACTCGGCTGCGCCGATGAAGCCCACCGGGACGCCGATCACCGCGGCCGGCCGCGCGACGCCCTCCTCGACGAGCTCCAGCAGCCGGAACAGGGCGGTCGGCGCGTTGCCGACGACCACGACCGCGCCGGCGAGATGCTCGCGCCACAGCTCCAGTGCGGCCGCCGACCGGGTCGTGCCGAGGCGGGTCGCGATCGAAGCCACGGCCGGATCGGACAGCGTGCAGATCACGTCGTTGGCGGCCGGCAGGCGCGAGCGCGTCACGCCCGACGCGACCATCGCCGTGTCGCACAGGATCGGCGCGCCGGTCTGGAGCGCATCCTCGGCGGCGGCGCCGAACCCCGGAGAAGCCACGACGTCGGCGGCGAGGTCGACCATCCCGCACGCGTGGATCATGCGCACGACCACCCGCTCGAGCACGCGGTCGAGCCCAGCGAGCTCGGCCTCCGTCCTGATCGTCGCGAACGATCGCCGGTAGATCTCCACGCCGTCACGGAGATAGCCGCTCACGATGCGTCCCCGGCGAGCAGCTCGAGCGCTGCGGGCAGATCGGCCGCGGCATGTCGGGCGCCACCGCGCTCGATCGCCAAGCCGGCGTCGACCGCGGTCACGCCGATTCCTGCGTCGCGCGGCCGGCCGCAGCCGCGCTCGCAAGCGGACCAGTGCTCGGCGGGTGCTCCGGGCGCGCGAACCCCGGCGCGGGCGGTCGCTGCGGCCCGCACGTCGACGCGGGCGTGGACGCACGCACCCGTGCCGGCGCACGCGGAGAGTCCCCACCAGCCCGAATCGTCGGACGCGACGAACCCGAGGTCCACGAGCGACTGGACCAACGCGCGCGCCTCGGGTTCCGCCACGTCCACGAAGGTCAGGGTCCGGCGTGACGAGACACGAACGTCCCCCGATCCGGCCACCAGCAGAGCTTCGACGCGGCGCAGCGTCGGCTGGTCCAGCCGCCCGAGCGGGGGAAGCACCGTGACGGCCGCTCGCCCGTCGGACTGCGTGAGCATTCCGAGCGAGAGCGGCGGGCGGCGCGGAGCCGACCCGTTGGCCGGACGAAGGTCCCCGTCGAGCCGAGCCGCGACGAGCCGCCGGCCATCGGCGAGGTCGGCGATGCGCCAGGCCGCGGGGTGCTCGCCCTGTGCGACGAGTGCGAGAAAGGCGCGTGCAGCCGCCAGCGCCAGCTCGGCGGCCGTGTCAGGCGGTGCTGTGAGGTCGGTGAGGCGGTCGCCGAGCGAAAGCCGGAAAGCCGGGCCGCCGTCGTCCTCTGCCAGCAGCGCGACGTCGGCTCGGCTCGCATCGACGATCCCGCTCCCGTCGTCGACTGCGAACAGGAACCGGCCGGGCAGCGCCGCAAGGGCCGCGTCGGCGCACAGCCCGCGGT
>DAINCW010000055.1:4754-8203 GCA_036732205.1 Solirubrobacteraceae bacterium
GTCGAGCTCGACGACGACGTCGTCGGTGGCCGCGACCGACGCCGGATGCCGCCCGCCGAGAGGCCCGGCGAGAATGTTGCGGACGCGATCGTGGGCTGGAGAGGGCAGCAGGCCGGCGTGCCACAGCGCGTCGGTGGCGGCCGCGGCCGCATCCTCGTCGAGGCCGCGGACCTGCACGTTCGCTCGCGACGTCAGCTCGACGATCCCGCTGCCCAGGGCAGCCACGTCGCCGATCGCGCCCAGCGCGGTGGCCGAGAGGCGGCCGCCGGGAAGTCGCACGCGAGCGAGGAGGCCGTCGCCGGCGGGGTGCAGCCGGACGATGCCGGGGCAGCGATCCTCGACCGGACGGGCCGCGAGGGCGGTGGGAGTGGCACGGCCTGGGTCGGGCAAGGAACCTCCTGGGAAGAGCGCGTTCCCGTGAGCGGCGGTCGCGATGGCTCGAGTTCCTGACTTCCGGGGATGCTCCCGGTCACAGTGGCGCGACCGTCCCGGTCTCTCACCGGGTTCCTCGGGCCATCGCGCTGACCGCGCCAGCATACCCCGGCGGCGTCCGTCCGGATTGCCTCGATTCCGGCCCCGGTCTATGCTGCGGCCACCGCGTGACGGTGCGAGGAAGCCGGTGCGAATCCGGCGCGGTCGCGCCACTGTGACCAGGGTCGTTGATTCGACCCTCGGAAGCCAGACACTCCGCCGCTCACGCGCCCTGACCCAGACCGGGACGCGTGATCCCGAAGGAGGAAGCCACATGCCGGAAGTCGTCGTCGAGCGCGGGAAGGTGGATCGCCCCCTCCCGGTCGTCTCGCCTCGCGAGCTGGCTCCCTACGCCCTGTTCGCCGGGCTGGTCCTGCTGATCCTCCTGTACTTCCTTGGTGCGGAGCAGGGCGCGACGTCGCTGGTGTCCGGGAACGCCGTCCACGAGTTCCTGCACGACGCCCGGCATCTCCTCGGCTTCCCCTGCCACTAGGCGAAAGCCGAACATGGTCCGCTCCCTGCTCGTGCGAGGGATGCTGGTCGGCCTCGCCGCCGGCCTGCTCGCCTTCGCCTTCTCGTTTCTCTTCGGCGAGCCCCAGGTCCAGCACGCCATCGCCTTCGAGGACCATCTCGCCAGGCTCCATCACGAGCCCCCCGACGTCGAGAGCGTCAGCCGTGGCGTGCAGCGCACCCTCGGCCTGCTGACCGGCACCGTCGTCATGGGGGTGGCGCTCGGCGGCCTGTTCTCGCTGGTCTTCGCCTGGGCCTACGGGCGCATCGGGGCGATCGGACCGCGGCTGACCGCCGCGGTCCTGGCGCTCGGCGCCTATCTCACGATCACCGTCGTGCCGTTCACGAAGTACCCGGCAAACCCGCCGACGATCGGCAACCCCGCCACGATTGGGCGCCGAACCGTCCTGTTCGTCGCCATGATCGCCATCTCGATCTTCGCCGCGGTGGCGGCTGCTCGGATCCGCCGGCAACTGCTCCCGCGGCTCGGGGGATGGGACGCGACGGCGCTGGCCGCCGCGGCGTTCCTGGCGGTCGTCGTGGTCGCCGAGGTGATGCTGCCCGCCGTCCATGAGACGCCGAAGGGCTTTCCCGCCGACGTCCTCTGGCGCTTCCGGATCGCCTCGCTCGGCGTGAACGCGACCCTGTGGACAACGCTCGGCCTCGGATTCGGCGTCGCGGCCGAGCGGCTGGTGGACAGCAGGGACACGGCCCGCTCGGCGGTCCCGGTCGGGGCTTGACCCCGGCGGGTTCGCGGGTTCCGCGGTCCGCGAGCTGACCGTGGGGCGAAACTGCAAGGGACCCTGCCGTGTTTCGACAGGTTCGTGGCCAACATGGATGCGATGCATCTCACCCGCCGCCGCCTGCTCGAGCTCGGCGCCGGCGCTCTCGGCGCGAGCGCTCTGGCCCCGCTCGAGCCTGCGCTCGCGCTCGCCGGCCCACGCGCGACGTCGCGCTCGCTGCGCCTGCCCTACGCGCGGCGCATCGGCCCGCTGGCCGTGCCGGGCGGCTTCGAGCTCGCCGGGCTGCGCTGGCCCGGGGGCGGGCACGTCCACGCCTTGGTGCGCGCCCGCGGGCGGGGTGGACGCTGGACCGACTGGGTGCCGATGGGCCATGGTCACGGCGCGTCGGGGACGGACCCGGTGTGGACCGGCCTGGCCTCCGCGGTGGAGCTGCGTCTGGATCGTCCCGTGCGCGGACTGGAGCTGACGGCGGTGAGGACGTTCGGCGCACGCGGGGTCCCGCGGGCGCGTGCGTCGGCGCACGCGACGCAGGGCGTGCCGGCGATCGTCCCGCGGTCGGGGTGGGGCGGGGACAGGCTGCACACGCGCGCCGCGCCGTCCTACGGGGCGGTCGAGCTCGCCTTCGTCCACCACACGGTCACGGCGAACGACTACGCGCCGGCCGATTCGCCGGCGATTGTGCTCGCGATCGCGAAGTACCACATCGACTCCAATGGCTGGAACGACATCGGCTACAACTTCCTCGTCGACCGCTACGGGCAGCTGTTCGAGGGGCGCGCGGGCGGCATCGGCAAGGCCGTGATCGGGGCCCAGGCGCGGGGCTACAACTCCTCGTCGACCGGGATCTCGAACATCGGGACGTTCACGGAGGTCCCCCAGACCCCCGAGGGCATCGACTCCCTGTCGCGGCTGATCGCGTGGAAGCTCGCCTTGCACGGCGTGCCGGTGATGGGCGAGGTGACCGTCGTCTCCAACGGCGGCGCGGACAACCGCTATCCGAGCGGGCGGCGCGTCACGCTTCAGCGCATCTCGGGACACCGCGATGGCGACGCGACCGAGTGTCCGGGCAACCAGCTCTACGCGCAGCTGCCGGAGATCCGCGCGCGGGCGGCTGGTGAGCAGCCGCCGGTGCAGCCGCCGGCCGTGGAGCGCGTGACGCTCGCGCTCGGCGCCGCGCAGGTCGCTCTGCCCGCGCCGGTGGACGTGTCGGGCACGGTGCAGGGTCCCGACGGATCGCCGGTCGCCGGCGCGACGGTCTCCGTTCAGTTCCAGTCGCGCAGTGGCGCGTGGGCGTCGCTTGCCCACGTGACCAGCGGCGATGACGGGCGCTTCGCCGCGCAGGTCGCGCTGCACCGCAACGGGCGGCTGCGGGCGAAGCTGCTGGGGTCGACGGCGACGATCGTGTCCGACGCGGTCTCGGTGACTGTCGTGCCGACGCTGACCGCGTCCGTGGCGAGCGCGAGGGTGCGGCAGGGGTCTTCGGCGCTGGTCAGCGTGGCGTGCTCGCCGGCGCGTCCGCGCGTCCTTTTGCGCGTGGAGCGCCAGGCGCGCAGCGGGCGCTGGATCCCGGTGACCGTGGTGGGCATGGGCGTGCGCGGGCGCGTGGCGCGGGCGCGGGTGCGGCTGGTGCGCCCGGCGCTCTATCGCTTCACGGCGATTGCGCCGGTCGATGCCCGCGCGGGCGCTGCGACGTCGCAGCAGGTCTTCGTGCGCGCGGTGCACCGG
>DAINCW010000055.1:8213-11758 GCA_036732205.1 Solirubrobacteraceae bacterium
CCGGCGTCGGCGGCCGCCGGCGGGCGGGTCGGGTACACACGCGGGCGGGTCGGGCGGCCCGACGAGCTCCGGGGGCGCGGCAGCGGGGTAGGTCAGCCGATCAGCACCGACTCGTTGTCCGGCGCGACGTCGGTCAGCAGGCTCGCGTGGTCGAGGCGCTCAAAGGCGGCCACGACGTCGGGATCGAAGTGGGTGCCGCTTGATTCCGTGATCTCGCGCACCGCGTCCTCGAGCGGCCAGGCCTCCTTGTACGGGCGCGCGTGGGACAGCGCGTCGAAGACGTCGGCGACCGCGACGATGCGACCGACTAGCGGGATGTCCGCGCCCGCGATCCCGCGGGGGTAGCCGCCGCCCTCCCAGCGCTCGTGGTGGTTGAGCGCGACCTCAGCCGCGGTGTCGAGCAGCGGCGAGCGCGTGCGCCCGAGGATGTGCGCGCCGATCGCCGCGTGGCGCTGCATCTGCTTGTACTCGACGGCGGTGAGCCTGCCGGGCTTGAGCAGGATCGCGTCGGGGATGCCGATCTTGCCGATGTCGTGCAGCGGCGCGACCTGGCGCAGCGTCGCGACGAGCTCGGCATCGAGCCCCATCGCCTCGGCGAGCAGGGCGGACGTCCGGCCGACGCGATGCGTGTGCTGACGCGTCTCGTCGTCGCGGTACTCCGCGGCGAGCGCGAGCTTCTGAAAGGCCTCGATCCGTGCCTCGTCGAGCTCGCGGGTCCGGGTGGCGACGCGCTCCGCGAGCTCCTCGTTGCTCGCGCGCAGCTCCAACTGGGCCTCGTGCAGTGAGCGAGCCATCGTGTTGAACGAGTCCGTGGCGACGAGCACCTCCGCCGGGCCATGCTCCACGAGCCGGACGTCGAGGTCGCCGAGGGCGAGGCGCCGGGCGGCGTCGGCGAGGCGGCGCAGAGGCCACACGACCTGGCGTGTGACGTGCATGCCGAGGCCGAGCAGCAGCAGCATGATCGCGGCGGTTCCGATCGCCGCGAAAATGAGCGCGCGTGAGGCGGCGCTGTCGGCGTCGTGCGTGCCCTGGGTGGCTGCGGCTGCCTCGTCGCTGTACACCTTGACGAGCAGGTCCCGCAGCGAATCCAGGCGGGCCCTGCCGTCCCGGGCCTCGGCGACGAGCTGACGCGCGGACAGACGGCCTCGGTCGCGGACGCGGATCAGAGGCCCGACATGGCGGTCGAGATAGGCGTTGATGCCGGAGTCGATGCGCTGGGCGAGCACAAGGTCTCGGGGCGAGCGGTACACGAGGGCCATCAGCGTGTCGGACCGGCCCCGCAGGGCTGCGTACGCGGGGCGCAGCGGCGCGAGGCTCTCGTCGCCGGTGAGCAGGTAGCCGTGAAGTGCTGCCTCGACCTCGAGCATCGAGCTGCGCGTGTTCACAAGCTGGTCGCTGACGCGTTGGGCGGTGCTCGAGCGCGACTGTGCATCGCGCAGCGACACGATCGATACCGCGAGCGGTACGACCGCACCGACCAGGACGAGACACACTGCGACGCCGAGGCCGCGGACCTGTCGCGACAAGGGGGCGTTGCGCATCGATCTCATCACCTCTGTAATCGGTTGCGATGTGAACAACTGAACCCACCGGGTTCCGTCCTCAGTCGCTGAGGCGCCCGGCGTCGCGGGCCGCTGCCTCCGCGTCGTCCAATCGCTTCGCCACCAGGTCCAGGCCCGCGGCCCAGAAGCCCGGGTCGGTCAGGTCCACGCCCACGATGCGGCCGAGGTCCTCGGGCAGCATCGAGCCGCCCGCGCCGAGCATCTCGACGTAGCGCGGGACGAACGCCTCGCCCTCCTCGAGGTAGCGCGCGTAGACCGCGAGCGCGAGCAGCTGGCCGTATGCGTACGCGTAGACGTAGCCCGGCGTGCCGATGAAGTGCGGGATGTAGCTCCACCACGCGCGGTAGCCGTCGGTCAGCTCGACGGCGTCGCCGAAGAACTCGCCCTGCGTCTCGGTCCACAGCTCCGCGAAGCGGGCGACCGACAGCTCGCCCTCGGCGCGCCGCGTCGTGTGGACCGCGTTCTCGAAGCGGTTCATAGCGGTCTGGCGGAAGACGGTCGCGATCGCGCCCTCGATCGCCTCGGCCAGCAGCGACAGGCGTGACTCCGGCGTCTGCGCGCGCTCCAGCAGGCGGCCGAAGACGATCGTCTCGCCGAACACCGAGGCGGTCTCCGCGACCGTCAGCGGCGTGCCCTGCTGGAGGATGCCCTGCTTGGCGGCTAGCGCGAAGTGCAGGCCGTGGCCCAGCTCGTGCGCGAGCGTGAGCACGTCGCGGCGCTTGAACGTGAAGTTCAGCATCACGTAGGGGTGCACGCTCGGCACCGCCGATGCGCAGAACGCGCCGCCGCGCTTGCCGGGCCGCACGGGCGCGTCGATCCAGCGCTCGTCGAAGAAGCGGCGTGTGAGGGCCTCGATGTCCCCCGAGAACGAGCCGAACGAGTCGAGCACCAGGTCGCGCGCCTCCTCCCAGCCGTAATGCTCGTCGGCCTCCGTCACCGCGGCACTGCGGTCGAAGTCGGCCAGCCGGTCCAGCCCGAGGATCTGCGCCTTGAGCCGATACCAGCGCTGGGGCAGCTCGTAGCGCGCGCGGACGGCCTCCACCAGCGCCTCCACGGACTCGTCGCTGACCTCGTTGCTCAGGTTGCGGCTCGTGATCCAGCTCGGGAAGTTGCGCAGGCGGTCGTCGGTCGCCTTGTCGGCCAGCAGCGTGTTGAAGATGTAGGCGCGGGTGCGCAACCCGGGCTGGAGCGCCTCGGTCACCGCGCCGGCCGCTGCCTTGCGCACCCCGCGGTCGGCGGACTGGAGCTTGGACAGAGCGACGTCGAGTGGCTCGCCCTCGACCTCGATCGCCGACACGTGCTCGGAGAACAGGCGCGACCAGGCGCTGCGGCCGCTGACCGCCTTCTCGGCGAGGATCTTCTCCTCGGGCTCCGAGAGCAGGTGCGGCCGGTAGCGGCGCGCCATGCGCAGGTAGTGGCGCGCGAAGTCCAGGCCGTCGGCGCCGAGCAGCTCGTCGGCGACGGCGTCGTCGAGCGCGGCCCACTCCAGCTCGAAGAACAACAGCTTCGTCTCGATTGCGGTGCCGAGCTCCTGCACGCGCTGGATGAGCGCGCCGCGGGTCGGGTCCGCGGTGTTCGTCGAGAAGCGCAGGTGCGCGTACGTGCCGGCGCGACCGGCGAGCTCGTGGATGTCGGCCAGCTCGCGCATCGCCTCGACCAGGCCCGGACCGTCGAGCACGGCGACGTTTCCGGCGTGGCGCTGCGCGAAGGCGTCCGCGCGCTTCTGGGCCGCGGCGAGGTGGCGATCGACGCCGGCCGCGCCCTCGCCGTCCACGAGGGGCTCGAGGTCCCACTCCGCCGCCTCGAGGGCGGGATCCTGCGTCTCGGTCGCCACCGGGCCAGCGTACCCGGAGGCCGCTCAGCCCAGCAGCCCCTGGAGGATCCCCTCGGCCGACCGGGGATCGACGCCGTGGCGGTCCTCGAAGCGCTTCTGCTCGGAGTCGTCCGCCAGCGCCAGGACGAGCTCCTCGCGCGACGAGCCGT
>DAINCW010000055.1:11768-12783 GCA_036732205.1 Solirubrobacteraceae bacterium
AGCCGTACCGGCACGCCGCGCGGTCGAGCAGGAAGAGCGCCCCCTGCTGGAGGACGCCAGTGATGCCGCCGCTGTTGGGCAGGTCGCGCCCGCGGCACGGGTCGCGCAGGGCCACCTCCTTGGGCGCGAGCGAGGCGTGCAGCGCGACGTAGGCGACGATCGCGATCAACGCGAGAGCCGCGCTGGCGCCCGCCCAGGCCAGGCCGGGCGCACGCCCGCGAAGCGGGTCGGTCGGCGGAGCGACCGCGCCCGAGGCGAGCACCAGCGCGGCCAGCAGGGCCAGGGCCGCCGTGATCAGGAAGGCCGCGCGGAACGCGTCGCCCACGGCGCGCACCAGCGTGTCGTCCACCCGCGTTGCCATGTGGTCGTAGGCGACGCGCCGGGCCCCCGAGTAGTCGCTGCGGTGGGCCGCCAGCGCTGACTGGAGCCCCGCCCGCGGCTGCTCGGCCTCGACACCCGCCAGCAGCGCAGGCGCGAGCGTGATCTTGTCCTGCGGCGGCAGCGGGACGTCCAGCACCAGCGCGACGCCGTGCAGCTTCGCCGTCTCGGTCGCGTCCTTGAGGCGCTGGCCGGTGATCGGCGCGAGCAGCAGCAGCGCGGCGACGATCCCGACATGGCGCGCGACGAGCAGCCGCGCCGCGTCGGCGGCGGTGCGCTCGGGAAGCAGCTCGCCGGCCAGCGCTGGGAAGGCGAGCCCCATGCCGAGGCCCGCCAGGAGCTGCGGCGCCAGCGTCCAGGTGACGTGGGCGCCGGGCAGGAAGGCCAGCGCCGCGGTCCCGCCTGCGACGAGCAGGCAGCCGGCGGTCGCCCGCAGCAGCGGGTCGCCCCGCAGCCGCGACGCGGCGATGGCCGCAAGGGGAAGCACCGTCACTCCCGCGGCGGCGCGCAGCGGCGAGACGCTCCACCCGGCAACCAGCTCGAGCACGAGCAGGAACAGCACCGCGGTCAGCGCGGCGGCGACGAGGGCGAGCGCGAGCGCCGGCCGCAGGCGCAGCGGCCCGCTCGGGGGCGCCCC
>DAINCW010000056.1:0-12774 GCA_036732205.1 Solirubrobacteraceae bacterium
TCGATGCTGATCCCCAAGGTCGTCGGCTTCAAGCTCTCCGGCGAGCTGCCCGAGGGCGCGACCGCGACCGACCTCGTGCTCACGATCACCCAGATCCTGCGCAGCCACGGTGTCGTCGGGAAGTTCGTCGAGTTCTACGGCGACGGCGTGGGGGCCGTTCCGCTCGCCAATCGGGCGACGATCGGCAACATGAGCCCCGAGTTCGGCTCGACCTGCGCGATCTTCCCGATCGACTCCGAGACGCTGCGCTACCTCGAGTTCACCGGGCGGCCGCAGGAGCAGATCGACCTGGTCGAGACCTACTGCAAGGAGCAGGGGCTGTGGCACGACTCCGACGCCGAGGAGCCGACGTACTCCGACACCGTCGGGCTGGACCTCGGTGCCGTCGTCCCGTCCATCGCCGGGCCCAAGCGCCCACAGGACCGCGTCTCGCTGACCGACGCGCAGGAGTGCTTCCGCGAGACGCTCAATGGCTACGTCGAGGACCACCACGACACCCACGACGACGAGCTCGCCGGGTCGTTCCCGGCCAGCGACCCGCCGTCCAACGGCTCGCCCGGCCACGACGCGCCGACCGAGCACTCCCAGCACGAGAGCTCCGCGGCGGTGGCGACCGGCGCCGGCGTGGCGGTGGAGCTCGACGGCGCGTCCTTCGAACTCGACCACGGCGACGTCGTGATCGCCGCGATCACGTCCTGCACGAACACGTCGAACCCCTCGGTCATGCTCGCGTCCGGCCTGCTGGCCCGCAAGGCCCGCGAGAAGGGCCTGGAGCGCAAGCCCTGGGTCAAGACGTCGCTGGCGCCGGGCTCCAAGGTGGTCACCGAGTACCTCGACCGCGCGGGCCTGACCGAGCCGCTGGAGGAGCTCGGGTTCAACCTCGTCGGCTACGGCTGCACGACGTGCATCGGCAACAGCGGCCCGCTCCCGGACGAGATCTCCGCCGCGGTCAACGAGGGCGACCTCGCGGTGGTGTCCGTGCTGAGCGGCAACCGCAACTTCGAGGGGCGCATCAACCCCGACGTGAAGATGAACTACCTCGCCTCGCCGCCGCTCGTCGTCGCGTACGCGCTGGCGGGCACGATGGACTGGGACCCGTACACCGAGCCGTTCCCGGGCAGCGACGTCATGATGCGCGACGTCTGGCCGACCGAGCACGAGATCGCCGAGCTCGTCGAGTCGGCGGTGCAGTCGGACATGTTCCGCAAGTCCTACGGCGAGGTCTTCGCGGGCGACGACCGCTGGAACTCGCTCGAGGTCCCCGACGGCGACCGCTTCGCGTGGGTCGACGACTCGACCTACGTCCGGCTGCCCCCCTTCTTCGAGGACATGCCGCCGGAGCCGCCCGAGCTGACCGACGTCGAGGGCGCGCGCGTGCTGGCCAAGCTGGGTGACAGCGTGACGACCGACCACATCTCGCCCGCGGGGTCGATCAAGCGCGACTCGCCGGCCGGCCGCTACCTCCAGGAGCACGGCGTCGAGGTGCGCGACTTCAACTCCTACGGGGCGCGGCGCGGCAACCACGAGGTGATGATGCGCGGCACGTTCGCGAACATCCGCCTGCGCAACGAGCTGGCGCCGGGCACCGAGGGTGGCGTGACTCGCAAGCTGGGTGGACGGGACGACAACAGCGAGATGACGATCTACGACGCCGCGATGGCGTACGCCGAGGAGGGCATGCCATTGGTCGTGCTCGGCGGCAAGGAGTACGGCTCGGGCTCGTCGCGCGACTGGGCGGCCAAGGGAACGAAGCTCCTCGGCGTGCGCGTCGTGATCGCGGAGTCCTTTGAGCGCATCCACCGCTCGAACCTGGTCGGCATGGGCGTGCTGCCGCTCCAGTACGCCGACGGCGACTCGGCGGAGTCGCTCGGGCTGACCGGCGAGGAGCAGTTCACGGTCGAGGGCGTCGCCGGGCCGCTGAACGCGGGGGAGGCGCCGCCTCGTGAGGTGACGGTGAAGGCCTCGAACAGGCAGTTCACCGCGATCGTGCGCATCGACACGCCGCGCGAGGCCCTGTACTTCCGCCACGGCGGGATCCTGCCGTTCGTCCTGCGCCAGCTGCTGGAGGACTAGGCGTGGCGATCCCGCAGCTGCTGCGCGACCTGCTGGTCGCGCCGGGCCCGTCCGGCGTCGAGGCCGCACCCGCCGCGGTGTGGCGCGCGGCGGCCGGCGAGTTCGCCGACGAGGTCCGCGGGGACGTCATGGGCTCGAGCGTGGCCGTCGTCGAGGGCCGGGCCGCGGCTCCGCTGCTGGCCGTCGTCGGCCACATCGACGAGATCGGGCTGATCGTCCACCACATCGACGACGAGGGGATGCTCTGGTTCTCGCCCGTCGGCGGCTGGGACCCGCAGATCCTCGTCGGGCAGCGCGTGGAGGTGCAGACGAAGGACGGCCCGCTTCCGGGTGTCATCGGGCGCAAGCCGATCCACCTGCTCGAGGAGGAGGAGCGCAAGCAGGTCCCCAAGCTGAAGGACCTGCACCTCGACATCGGCGCGAAGGACGCCGACGAGGCGCGCTCGCTCGTGCGCATCGGCGACGTGGCCGTCGTCGAAGGCGAGCCGATCGAGCTGCCCAACCGCCGCGTGGTCTCGCGCGCGCTCGACAACCGCCTGGGGTCGTACGTCGCCCTGGAGGTGGCCCGCGCGGCCAAGGACGCGGGCGGGGCGCCCGGCCTTCTCGCCGGCGTCGCCGCCGCCCAGGAGGAGATCGGCTCGCACGGCGCGGCCACCATGGCGTTCGCCCTGCGGCCCGACGTGGCGATCGCCGTCGACGTCACGCACGCCACCGACTCGCCGGGCATCGAGGTCAACCTCCAGGGCAAGCACGAGCTCGGCAGCGGCCCGGTCATCGGCCGCGGCTCGGTGCTGCACCCGGCCGTCTTCGAGCTGCTGCACGCCACCGCCGAGGAGGAGGGCATCCCGTTCACGGTCGAGGTCTCGGGCCGGGGCACGTACACCGACGCCGACGCTCTCCACCTCAGCCGGGAGGGCGTCGCAACCGGCCTCGTCTCGCTGCCGCTGCGCTACATGCACTCGCCGGTGGAGATGGTCTCGCTCGACGACGTCGAGGCAACGATCGCGCTCATCGCTGCGTTCGCGCAGCGACTGTCCGCCGAGAGCGACTTCGCGCGTTGAGCTGTCAGCAGCCGGTTGCCGCTGCCAGTGCGGAGCACACGGCGTCGAGCTTCCCGGCGCCCAAACGCGTGATGCGTTGTGTCAGCAGCGATTTCGGGACCGTCATGAGGTTGTCGAAGCTCAGCGCGCACTCGCGCGGCATGCCGTCGCGAGCACCGAGCAGAACCTCCGTGGCGATGCCGCGTACGTTGCGCGTCGCGGGCGCCACCAGCACAGATGACAGGATCGGGATCGCCGCCTGGCGCGTGAGGATGCATGCCGGACGGCGGCCGATCTGCGGGTCCTCGAGCCACCAGATCTCGCCGCGGTTCACGTCAGTCCCAAGGCTCAGCAGCGATCAGCGCTCTAGCGGCGTCGCGCGCACCGAGCAGGTCCTCCTGTGGCGCCCGTGTGTAGGCGTCGATGAGCTGGCGGTCGATCGCCGCCTCGCGCTCGTCGGCCAGATAGCCGGCGAGCGCATCGCGGACGAGGTCGGAGCGAGACCGTCCCTCGCGCGCCGCGCGGGCGTCGACCTGCGCGAGCAACTCGTCACTGAGCTGGACCAAGGTCTGTCGGCGGGCCACGGCCATATGGTGCCATAGGGTGCCAGCGATGACGACTCGCCCCGCCCTCCTGCTCTTCGACATCGACGGCACGCTGCTGGTGCGGGCCGCCGATGCGCACCGCGACGCGCTGTACGCGGCGCTGCGCGAGGTCTACGGCCTTCCTGATCCCGCGGCCGCCCACGTGGAGGTGGCCGGTCGGACCGACCTGGAGATCGCGCGCCACATCCTGATCGAGCTCGGGGTGTCCGCCCGGCGGATCGACGACCGACTCGAGGATCTGCGCGCTGTCGCGGTCGAGCGCTACGCGGAGCTCTGCCCGGACTCGCTCGCCGACCACGTCGCGCCCGGCATGCCGGGCCTGCTCGAGGAGCTGTCTGCGCGCGACGACGTCCGCCTCTCGCTGGTCACCGGCAACCTCGAGCCGATCGCGCGCCTGAAGCTGCGCCGGGCAGGGCTCGCCGCGTTCTTCCCCGGCGGGCAGGGCGGCTTCGGATCCGACCACGAGGATCGCACGGAGCTGCCGGCGATCGCCCGGACGCGCGCCGGGCGCGACGGCTCGCCGCACCCGCGCGAGCGCACCTGGGTCATCGGCGACACGCCGCGCGACGTCGCCTGCGCGCACGCCGACGGGGTGCGCTGCGTGGCCGTGACCACCGGGCCGTTCCCCGCCGAAGCGCTGCGCGAGGCCGACGCGCTGGCGTCGGGCGCCGTCGAGCTGCGCTCGATCCTGGAGGCCGAGCTCGCGCGCTAGTGCTTCTTCGGCGCGGGCTTCTTGGGCGCCGGCTTGCGGTGGTACTTGGAGTTCCGCTTGACCTTGCACAGGTGGTAGGTGCGCTTGCCGATGTAGCGGCGGCCGTCGGAGCCGATCACCACGAGCCGCACCTTCACGGTCGAGCCCTTCAGGTTGCGCAGCGTGACGGGCTTGTTGTCGCCCTTGACGCGCTTGACCGTCTTGCCGTTGACCTGCACGGTCGCGGTGCGCACCTTGACCTTGTGCACCGGCGCCACGACGTGGAAGCGGATGACGCGGTGCGTCAGGCAGTGGCGGTTCGAGGGGAGGCCGAGCTTGCTCGCGGACACGACCTGGGTGACGGCGTTGAACGCCTTCTGCTCGGCCTTCGAGAGCGAGGTGCTGCCGCCGCCTGCCGACGAGCCGACGGCGGGGCCGTTGATGAGGTCCTCGACCTTCGGACAGGTCAGCGCGTCGCTCTCGTGCCCGGCCGGCGCGGTGTAGAGCAGGCCGTTGTAGTTGCCGTAGGCGTCCTGGAGGTCGCCCGGGCAGACGTATGCGATCTCGCCGGAGCGCAGGGCGCGATCGACCACGATGCGCTGGCACACCGACGGCTCGCCGTACGGCGGCGGGGCGGGGACGTTGCACGTCGTGTCGTACACGAGCTGGCCGGCGACTCGCTCGACGGCGGCCGCGCGCGCCGAGCGCGTGGAGGCCGATGCGTCCGGCGTCGTGAAGCTGACCGTGACCTTCGTGGCGTGGCCGTAGTCCAGCCAGGGTCGGAACGAGCACGTGAGGCAGTACCACTCGAGATTGCTCACACCGCCGGCCAACGGATCCTGGAGCGCCTGCCAACTCTCGTTGACGTACTTGAAGCCATGCGTCTTCGTCTTCGAGTCGTACGACGAGTCGTGGTAGTTGATCGGCCCGATCGTCGCCGTCCCCCCGCCGGGGATCGCCCGGTCGGTGAACGGGCCGACGGGGAAGCTCACCCCGGCGTCCGTCGCGGTGCCGTGTTCTGCGGTGAGGGCCGACCACGCGCCGATGTCGAAGGAACGACTCGTGACCGAGTACGGGACCTGCGCGTGGCCCTTCTGGGTTTTGCCCGTGACGACGAAGTGGAACGTGCCGGGCGTCGTGGCCTGCTCGCCGTCGGCGCCGGCCTCCACGTCGGGATACCGCGTGACCGTCGCCTCGAACCCGGCGGTCCACTTCCACTCCTGGCCGCCCGACGCGTACACAGGGCCGCTGGAGACGTTCGGGTACTTGACGATCACCGGGATCTCGCCGGACTGGTCCGCGTAGGGCCCCCAGTTGCCGTCCGCCCGGAGGCGCTCGACCTTCACCACCGGGTTGTCGACGTAGTTGTTGCCGCCGTCCCACGCGAAGTACGCCGTCTCGAACCTGGTGATGCCGGGGGCTTGAGGCTGCTCGATCGCCGTGCCCGGCTTGCCGCCGTCATCGGGCAGCGACGCGGTGTACGCCGCGACGGCCGCGTCGCCGGAGTTGCCGAGCGTCTGCGCGCGCAGGTCGTTGTAGTGCTGGTCCTCGAAGTTCTTGATGACCAGCGGGATCAGCAGCGGGTTGATCTTCTGCAGGTCGCAGTTCGACGGGCTGTTGCACTGGTTGGGGTCGATCTTCGCGGGGCTCTGGTTGCCCAGCGTGCCCGGCGCCTCGGCATCGATCTTGTCCTGCGAGCCGCTGTCGCCGTTCAACGCGTGCCCCATCTCGACGAGGCGCGTCGCCAGGTAGTCGCTCGAATGGGGGCCGTAGCCCGTGAGCGCCTTGCGGTAGTGGTCGCCGCGCTGGTACTCGCGGTACGTCGCGATGTAGCCGTTGTAGTCGTTGGCCATCGCGATCGGGATGGTGAGCGTGTAGCCGCGGTCCGCCTCCGCCTTCATCGCGTCCGTGATCGTCCCGGCGGGCGTCGCGTCCTTGTAGCGGGTCCCGAGGCTGATGTCGTCGTGCGTGTAGCCGCCGAAGATCTGGTTCGGGTCCGCGGGCTCGGACTCGGCCTGGACGCCGCAGCCGAGCTGCTGGCAGGACGGGTCGTCCCAGCCGGCCGCGTTGTTGAGGATCTGCGACTCCATGACCTGGTAGTCGTTGTTGGAGATCCCGTTGATGCGGCCGGTGGGCTGCGCGTTGTCGACCTGCTCGGGGATCGACCAGGGGTCCGGACAGGACCACTTGGTATCGCTGCCCTGCGTGCACCCCGAGAGGTCGCCCTGCGTGGCCGCGTCCGCGTGCTGGAGCGGGTGGTTGGGGTCGGCGACGATCTGGGGGTTGGCCCAGTTGAAGCCGAGCCACTCGTTGCCGGGCGTCCTGTCGGTGCGCGAGCGGATGTTCTGGGCCTGGTCGTTCCACTGCTCGCACGAGCACATCGTCAGCAGGACCGGCCCGATCTTCACGGCCTGGAGGTGGATGCCGAGCGCCTCTTCGAGGGCGTCGTGCGAGGGCGCGCCGTAGTTAGAGGGGAACGGGATGCCGGCGCGGACCAGGTCCTCGTAGCGCACGCCCGGGTCGAGCGGCGTGTCGGGGAACCAGTCCTGCGGGACCTGGTCGAACCCGGCGAGGTGGGCGGCGTCGTGCGGACCGTTCTGAACCGTCTCGCAGTCGGGCAGGCCTGCGGCGGGCACGGACGTGTTGCCGGCGTTGGTGAACGCCGGTTGCGAGCGGCAGTTGCCGACCGTCGGGAAGGGGTGGGAGATCGGACCCGGGAACCACCGGTCCATCTCGCTGACCCCGTAGTTGGTCGACAGCTTGACGAGGTGCGTGGCGTACTCGGCGTCGCCGTCTGGCTTCTCGGACCCGATGTCCTTCCACGCCTTGTAGGCCGCGTCCGCGAGCAGCCCGCCGTTGTGCTCGCTCTGCGCGAACTGCTTGTGCTCGAACCACAGGCGCTGGTGGATGTCGTGGTTCGTGTTCTCCTCGGTCTCCGAATTGCCGACCGCGTCCTGCATGTAGACCGTCGTCCCCCCCGTCAGGCGGTCGAGCCGGCGCTGGAACGGGCCGACCCAGTCGGCCGAGATCAGGTCGTTGCCCGCGAGGCCCTCGCCGTGCAGGGAGTAGGTCACGATCTGGCCGATCGGCTTGCCGTTCGTCTCGTCGAAGCGGACGACCGAGACCGCGTGGTCGCTGTAGGCCTTCGGGTAGCCCGCCGGCGTGCCGGTGTCGGCGTGCTGGGTGCCGGGGACGTTCTGCTGGTTCTTGTCGAGGTAGGTGACGGTCGCGCCGACCGTGGCGGACTTCATGTTCCCGTACGCGTCCTCGACCGCCTTGGCGATCGCGTGCGCGTAGTAGTCGTAGAAGCGGATGTCGAACACGTCCTGGAACGACCAGGCGCCGAACGCCGTCGACGAGTAGTACGGCGAGGAGTGATCGTGCGTGATGGCCATCGTGAGGTTGCTCTCGCCGATGGCCCCGCCGGTGTCGGAGTTCAGGATCTGGGCGGCGCGCCGCCACAGCAGGTCCTGCGGGATGTACAGGTCGGTCTTGGCGATCGCAACCGGCTTGCCCCCGTTCTGGAACACGATCGCGCGGACGTTGAGCCGCGACTGCATGCCGTAGGACGGCTGGTTCTTGATCTGCTGCACGGATGGGTCGAACTCGCCGAAGCAGTCGTTGAAGCCCTGATCGAGGTCGTCCTGGCTCTGCGGGAGGCCGCCGGGCGGGTTGCAGTCGGTCTTCGTCGACGCGTACTGGCCGGCCGAGGCACCGACGTGCCACGACGCGTCCACGATTGCGGCGCCGGCCTTGAGCTCGGCCTGCGCAGGTGCGGCGATGAAAAGCGCCACCATGACGCCGGTGGCGGCAACAACCCAGCGAACCACCCGGTCTACTCCCTCCGTGGACGCGACCTGCCTCCACAAGGTAGAGAATCGACAGCCATGCGTATAGGGGTATTGACTGGCGGCGGGGATTGTCCCGGCCTCAACGCCGCCATCCGGGCGATCGTCAGGCGCTCGGCTGACGGCCTGGGCCACGACTTCGTCGGGTTTCGTGACGGGTGGCGCGGGCCGCTCGAGGGCGACGCCGAGCCCCTCACGCTGGAGACCACGCGCGGCATCCTTCCCCGAGGCGGCACCATCCTGGGCTCCTCGCGCACGAACCCGCTCGCCGACGACGACGGCATCGAGCGCATCCGCGACACCCTCGTCGACCTGGGCGTCGGCGGCCTGATCGCGATCGGCGGGGAGGACACGCTCGGCGTCGCGGCGACGCTGTTCGAGGAGGGCATCCCGGTCGTCGGCGTTCCCAAGACGATCGACAACGACCTCGGCGGAACGGACATGACGTTCGGCTTCGACACCGCGGTTCAGGTGGCCACCGACGCGCTCGACCGGCTGCACACGACGGCCGAGAGCCACAACCGCATCCTCGTGCTCGAGGTCATGGGCCGTCACGCGGGATGGATCGCACTGCACTCCGGCCTCGCCGGCGGGGCCGACGTGATCCTCGTGCCCGAGCGCCCCTTCGACCTCGACGAGGTCTGCGCGCGCATCGAGCGCCGGGTCGGAAGCGGGCGCTTCTTCTCCATCGTCGTCGTCGCTGAGGGTGCGCGGCCCGTGGGCGGCCGGCTCGGCACGGTCGGGGAGCAGACCGACGCGTTCGGCCACGCGCGGCTGGGCGGGGTCGGGCTCTGGCTCGAGCGGGAGATCGAAGAGCGCACCGGCTACGAGACGCGGGCGACGGTCCTCGGCCACATCCAGCGCGGCGGCTCGCCCACCGCGTTCGACCGCGTGCTCGCGACGCGGCTCGGGGCGGCGGCGATCGAGGCCGCGGACGCCGGGCGCTGGGGCACCATGCCCGCGCTGCACGCCACCCGCATCGAGCTCGTGTCGCTGCGCGACGCCGTCACGGAGCTGCGCACGCTCTCCGACGAGGACCTGCGGGTCGCTGACGCGCTGCTGGGCTAGCGCTCGCTAGCCTCGATCGCGTGGTTGTCAGGATCCTGACCACGGCGGTGGGGGCCCTTTCGCTGTGTTCTGCACCGGCCTGCGCGCTGCCCGCGGGCAACGCGCTGCTCGCCGGCGGCTCGCTCGCCTCGAGCTCCACCCATCCGCGCCCCGTCGGCGTCAACTACTCGGAGGCGCGCATCGATCCCAGCGGCCAGACGCTGACGTTCTTCGGAGATTGGGGCACGAGGTGCTCGCACGGCGGGGCGGGCCTCGCGACGTTCAAGGCCGCGGGCGTTGCCATCGCCGCCGACGGCTCGTTCACGGCCAGCGGCTCGGCACCGGACCGCGGACCGGGCGGCAGCCAGGTGACGACGTACTCGCTGGCCGGCAGCTTCGTCGGCGACAACGCCGCCGTGGGGTCCGGCACCGCACGTGTCGCGGTCAGGCCCAAGCACGGCAAGCGCTTCACCTGCCGCGCGGCGGCCATCCGCTTTCGCATCGTCGACCCCACGCACCCCGCGTCGGTCGCGCAGCTGGCGCCGGCGACCCAGTACTTCGGCCTGACGAGCAAGGACTTCCCGACGATCATGCGCACCGACGCCGCCGGCACCGCGCTGAGCTCGGCGACGGTCGAGTACTTCGTCACCTGCGTGAAGCTGCGCAATCGGACGCCGGTCACTCAGGAGCTCTTTCCCGGTCCGGTGCGCATCGTCGCCGACGGCTCGTTCAGCGCGACCCACGACTACTCGACCGACCTCTTCGTGCCCGGGCGCACGGCCCGGTTCCACGTCACCCTCGCGGGCCGGTTCGCCGGCGGGCACCTGACCGGGACATGGCGGGTTCGCGTGCGCCTGATCGACCCCAGGACGCACCGCCAGGCGGACTCGTGCACCTCGGGTCCCCTCTCGTTCCGCTCGGCGCAATAAACGCCGGATAAACGCTAGCCTCGCCCACTCACCCCGGTTCCAGCAACGAAAGGACCTCATGCGCTCCCGGAGAACGCTTTGCGCGGCCGCATTCGCGGTCGCCCTCACCGCCGTGGCACCCGCCACGGCCCAGTCGCCCAAACCCCCCAAGAGCGTCCTCTTCGGTGGCGGCGTGATCGGCACCCAGCGCGACCCGCAGCACCTCGACGTGCAGTACACGCAGGTGCGCATCGCCAAGGACGCCAAGACGCTGACCTTCTTCGGCGACTACCGCGAGATGTGCGACGGCGGGCTGATCGCCGGGTCGAGCATCGCGGCCAAGAACGTCACGATCCGCAAGGACCTCTCGTTCTCGGGCAAGGCGGCAGCCAACGGTGGCGGCCCCGGGCTCACCCAGACCGGCGGCGTGACCTTCAGCGGGCGCTTCGTCGCGCCGGGCGTCGTCAGGGGCACGGCGTCGGCCACGGCGGATCTGGTCTTCGCCGACGGCAGCCCGACCCAGCACTGCGTCAAGAACAAGATCCGCTTCACGGCCGTTGTGCCGGGCGCGCCCGCGACCAGCGGCGCGCCGAAGGGCGGCGCCTCGTACTTCGGCAACACGAGCGACACGCTGCCGACGTTGCTGCGCCTCAAGCAGAACGGCAAGGACGTCCTCCAGGCGGCGCTGGAGTTCGGCCCGCACTGCGACGTCGCCAAGAACACGACGCCGCTCACCAACGAGACCATGTTCGGGAACCTGATCAAGGCCACGAAGAACGGCTTCAAGGGGCACGAGGACTACACCTCGACGCAGTACGTCCCGGGTCAGGAGTGGCGCTTCCACGTCGACCTGACCGCGACGTACGGCTTCCCGATGCGGGGCCGCTGGACGATCAGGATGGAGGTGATCGACGTGGCCACGGGCCAGCAGGTCGACACCTGCAAGTCCGACACGCCGTTCACGGCGGCGCGCTCGCTGGCCTAGCGGAGGGCGCTAGCCCCGGACGAGCTTCTTGTAGGTGATCCGGTGCGGCCGGTCGGCGTCCTCGCCGAGCCGGCCGCGCCGGTGCTCCTCGTAGGCCTCGAAGTTCCCCTCGAACCAGACGGTCTGCGACTCGCCTTCGAAGGCGAGGACGTGCGTGGCGACGCGGTCGAGGAACCACCGGTCGTGGCTGATGATCACGGCGCAGCCGGCGAAGTCGAGCAGGGCCTCCTCGAGCGCGCGCAGCGTGTCGACGTCCAGGTCGTTGGTCGGCTCGTCGAGCAGCAGCAGGTTGCCGCCGCTGCGCAGCAGCTTCGCGAGGTGGACGCGGTTGCGCTCGCCGCCGGAGAGCTTGGCGACCTTCGTCTGCTGGTCCGAGCCGCGGAAGTTGAAGCCGGCGACGTACTGGCGTGAGTTCAGCGTGCGGTCGCCGACCTTGATCTGGTCGGCGCCGTCGGTGATCTCCTCCCAGACGCTCTTGTTGGGGTCGAGCGCGTCGCGCGACTGGTCGACGTAGGCGGCCTCCACCGTGTCGCCGACCTCGATCGCCCCGCCGTCGGGCGGCTCCTGGCCGGTGATCATGCGAAACAGCGTCGTCTTGCCGGCGCCGTTGGCGCCGATCACGCCGACGATGCCGCCCCGCGGCAGGTCGAAGGACAACGACTCCATGAGCAGGCGGTCGGCATAGCCCTTGCGCACACCATCGGCGCGCACCACGACCTCCCCGAGCCGCGGGCCCGCGGGAATGTGGATCTGGACGTCGTCGAGCTTCGCGTTGCGCTCCTGCGCGAGCAGCGCCTCGTAGTTGTTCAGGCGCGCCTTGGCCTTCGTACGCCGTCCCTTGGGGTTCGTGCGCACCCACTCGAGCTCGGCCGCGATCGTGCGCTGACGAGCCTTGTCGGACTTCTCCTCCTGAGCGAGGCGCGCCTGCTTCTGCTCCAGCCAGCTGGAGTAGTTGCCCTCGTAGGGGATGCCCCGCCCGCGGTCGAGCTCGAGGATCCAGCCGGCGACGTTGTCGAGGAAGTAGCGGTCGTGGGTGACGGCGACGACGGTTCCGGCGTACTCGGCGAGATGGCGCTCGAGCCACGCGACCGACTCCGCGTCGAGGTGGTTCGTCGGCTCGTCGAGCAGCAGCAGGTCCGGGCGGGCCAGCAGCAGGCGGCACAGCGCGACGCGGCGGCGTTCGCCGCCCGACAGCGTCGTGACGTCGGCGTCCGGCGGCGGGCAGCGCAGCGCGTCCATCGCGTGCTCGAGCTGGCCCTGGAGGTCCCACGCGTTGCTCGCGTCGATCTGGGCCTGCAGGCGCGCGAACTCGTCGGCGGTGTCCTCGGTGTAGTTCGCGGCGAGCTCGTTGAACCGGTCGAGCAGCGCCTTCGTCTCCGCGACGCCCTCCTCGACGTTGCCCACGACGTCCTTCGCGTGATCGAGCTGGGGCTCCTGCTCGAGCAGGCCGACGGTCGCGCCCGGCGCGAGCTGCGCGTCGCCGCGGAAGTCCGTCTCGCGCCCGGCCATGATGCGCAGCAGGGTCGACTTGCCGGTGCCGTTGAGCCCGAGCACGCCGATCTTCGCTCCGGGCAGGA
>DAINCW010000057.1:0-12585 GCA_036732205.1 Solirubrobacteraceae bacterium
GACCACGTCCTCGCGGTCTGGCGCGAGCCGCTCGCCGAGATGGTCGACGGCGAGGTCGACGTCGACCGCTCCATCGACATCGACGTCGCCCTGCCCGCCCATCGCCTCATGCCGGTCGCGCTCGTCGCCCCCGAGCGCCGCCTCACCGTCACTCCGGTCTGCGGCGCGCGCACCCTCGCCGAGGGCCGGCCGCCGGTGGGAATCGCCTGTGCGCAGGCGGAGATCACGCGCGTGTACCCGCTGCCCGACGACCCGGTTCGCTGTCTCGAGGACTTCATGGAGCACGCCGCCCAACAGGCGCGCGAGACCGCCGCCCGGCTCGATCACATGGAGGCGTCGGTCGAGCGCTTCCTCGAGCTGAACGGCGAGGACCCGCCCGCAGCCGGGTAGCTTCCCGCGGCCGTGCGCCGCCCTCTGCTCATCGCGCTGGCCGCCATCGCGTTCGTCGGCATCTCCATCGAGCTCGCTCGCTGGCTGTCGACCGAGGGCGCCGAGCGCAGCGCCGTCACCGACCTGCTGCGCGCCCAGGCCCGCGGCGACGCCCGCGGCATGCTGGCGATGCTGCGCGGCTGCGACGCGCTGTGCGCACGCAAGGTCCGCGATGACGCCACGCACCTGCGCGCGCCCGGCGAGAAGGTCCTGATCGTCGCCTTCGAGTCCCAGACCAGCCACGCCCTGACCACGCAGACCGCAACGACGCGGGTCGTGTGGAAGGTTGCGGGCCGGCTGCCCACGGTGCAGTGCGTCCGGGTCCGGCGGAAGGGGAGCGTGGTCTCCGGGCTCTCCGTTAGCCTGCTTTCGCTCAGTCGCCCCATCCGGCGCACCGCCGCCTGCTGAGCCCTTGACGTTCCCCTGGAACCACACACTCGCCGCCGTTGCCGCGCTGATCGTCGCCACAGCGGCGGTGGCGCCCGCGGTTGCGCAGAGCCCGCCGCCCACCGGCCCGGCTCCGACGCAGACGACGCCGGCGCCGCCCACGACGCCGGCGCCACCCGTCACGCCGGCGCCGCCCGGCTACACAGCCGAGACGCCGAGGCTCGGAGCGCTGTACCGCGACGGGCAGGACGGCCGGTACCTCCTGGGCGGGACGTGGCTGTTCCGGCTCGACCCGCGCGGGGTGGGCATCGACCAGAGGTTCATGCGCGACGCGTCGACGGCCGCCTGGACGCAGATCACCGTCCCCAACGCCTGGAATGCGAACGACTCGAGCCTGAAGAGCTTCGCCGGCCAGATCGGCTGGTATCGCAAGGACTTCCGGCTGCCCTCCGCCAAGCGCGACCTGGCCTGGATCGTGCGCTTCGAGTCCGTCAACTACCGCGCACGGGTGTGGCTCAACGGGCGCGCGCTGGGCTCAAACAGCGGCGCATACCTGCCGTTCGAGCTCCGCCTGCCGCCGAGCGTGCTGAGCCGGGCGGGCGTCAACCGGCTCGTCATCCGTGTCGACGACCGGCGCTTCCCCACCGACTTCCCGCCGTCGAACCTCAATCCGAAGGGCCAGCCGACGGGCGGGTGGTGGAACTACGGCGGGCTGCTGCGCGAGGTCTACCTGCGCCGCGTGAACGGCATCGACCTCAACCCGGTCGTCGTGCGCCCGGAGCTGCCGTGCACGACGTGCGCGGCGAGCGTGGTCTTCGCGGCGACCGCGCGCAACCTCGGCGCCAAGTCGCAGCGCACGACGCTCAGGGCGTCGTTCGGGTCGCGGCGGCTGACGCTCGGGACGTTCACGCTCGGGCCGGGGCAGTCGGCCACGCTGACGCGGCGTTTGGCGGTCCCCAGCCCGCGCCTGTGGGCGCCCGACTCCCCGTACCTCTACGCCGCGAACGTCAGCGCCTTCGCCGGCAACCGGCGTCTGGCCCACTACTTCACCCAGAGCGGCGTGCGCTCGATCAAGGTCGTCGGCGGGAAGCTGCTGCTCAACGGCCGCCTGCTGAACCTGCGCGGTGTCGGCTACCAGGAGGACTCGCCGGGCTACGGGTTCGCGATTCCCAACTCGGTGCGCGACCAGCAGCTCGCCTGGATCCGCAAGCTGGGCGCGACCATCGTGCGGGCGCACTACCCGCTGTCCCCGTACTTCGAGGAGCAGGCCGACCGCCTGGGGATCCTGCTGTGGTCGGAGATCCCCGTCTACGCGCTGAAGAACAAGGACCTCGCGCTGCGGTCGGTGCGCCAGCTGGCCACGCACGACCTCGAGGCGAACATCCTCACCAACGGCAACCACCCGGCGGTGATCGTGTGGTCCATCGGCAACGAGCTGAGCTCTCAGCCCGGCCCCGTGCAGAGCTACTACATCGCCCACTCGACGCACGTCGCCCACCAGCTCGACCCGACGCGACCCGTCGGACTGGCCGTGGCGGGCTACCCGAACGCGGGCTGCCAGCCCGAGTACGCGCCCCTGGACGTCATCGGTGTCAACACCTACTTCGGCTGGTACCCGGGCCCCAACGGCCAGATCGCCGACCCCTCGCTGCTGTCTCCGTATCTCGACCAGGTCCGCAGCTGTTACCCCGCCAAGGCGATCTTCGTGACCGAGTTCGGGGCGGAGGCCAACCGCGACGGGCCGCCCGAGGAGCGCGGCACGTACGCGTTCCAGCAGAACTACATCGACACCGCGCTGGCGGCGTACGCGACCAAGCCGTGGCTGGCGGGCGCGATCTACTGGGCGCTCCAGGAGTTCAAGGTCCGCCCCGACTGGGACGGGGGCAATCCGCGGCCCCAGCCGCCCCTGCACCAGAAGGGTGTCGTGACGTACGACGGCAAGCTCAAGCCAGCGTTCTTCAACATGCAGCGCGACTACCACGCGATCCGTCAGATCGCGCCGGCCAAGCGCCGCTGAACCACGCGCCTGGCTACCATCACGGCCCCATGGCCCGCGCCAGCGAAGCAACCAAGCTCGAGGTCCGCGCACGCACGTCCGACGGCTCGCGCGCCGTCCGGCGCCTGCGCCGCGAGGGCCGCGTGCCCGGCGTCCTGTACGGGGGCGACAAGGACTGCGTGTCCTTCGACGTCGACTCCCGCGAGCTGCGCCACGCCCTGCACGCCAGCGGCGCCGTCCTCGAGATCGCGGTCGACGGCGAGACCTCGCCGGCCATCCTCAAGCACACCCAGCGCGACCCTGTGCGCGGCGAGACGCTGCACGTGGACCTCCTGCGCGTCCGCCTCGACCAGAAGATCCAGGCGTCCGTGCCGCTGCACCTGCTCAACGCCGAGGAGTCCCCGGGCGTCAAGGAGGGTGGCGTGCTCGACCAGATCACCCACGAGCTGAGCATCGAGGCCCTGCCCACCGAGATCCCCGAGGCCATCGAGTACGACGTCTCCAGCATGGAGATGAACGACACGCTGTTCCTGTCGGTCGTCAGCGCGCCCGCGGGCGTCACGCTGCTCGACGATCCCGGCGAGACCGCCATCGCCAGTCTCAACCCGCCTCGTGTCGAGGAGGAGCCGGAGGAGATCGAGGAGGAGACGGAGCTGATCGGCGAGGACGGCGAGCCGATCGAGCGGCCGGAGGGCGAGGAGGGCGAGGGCGCGCCGGAGGGCGAGTCCTCAGGCGACGCCGGCCAGTCCGGCGGTCGGTCCGCCGACTCCGGTGGCGACTCGGGCGACTCCGGCGGCGAGTAGCCCCTGCGCGGCCTTCGCCGCAGCGCGCCGGTCGACTGGCTGGTGGTCGGGCTGGGCAACCCCGGCCCCGAATACGCGAACACCCCGCACAACGTCGGCTTCCTCGTCGCGGAGGAGCTGATCGACCGCTGGGAGCTCGGGAAGCCCCGCAAGCGCTTCGCCGGCCTGATCGCGGAGGGACGGGCCGGGATCGGCGGCCCGCGGGTGGCCGTGCTGATGCCCCAGACCTACATGAACGAGGCCGGGCGGTCCGCCGGCCCGGCGCGCGGCGCGCTGAAGGTCGACCTGGACCGCGTGCTCGTCGTCCACGACGAGATCGACCTGCCCTTCGGCGACATCCGCCCGCGCATCGGCGGCGGACTCGCGGGCCACAACGGGCTGAAGTCGCTTCGCCGGGACCTTGGCTCCCCCGACTTCGCGCGCGTGCGAGTCGGTGTGGGCCGCCCGGACTCCACGGATCCGGAGATCGTCTCCTCGCACGTCCTCGGCCGCTGGAAGCAGTCGCCCGAGGAGGTTGCCGACCTCATCGCCCGCGTATGCGATAACGTACAGACGTATGTCACCACGTGAGTGGGAAGCCGCGACCTACGACCGCATCTCGGCGCCGATGGAGTCGCTCGGCCGCGAGGTGCTGGAACGCCTGCCGCTGCGCGGGGACGAGCTGGTGGTCGACGTGGGCTGCGGCTCGGGCCGCGTGACCGCGGCGCTGCTGGACAAGCTCCCGGACGGTCGCGTGATCGGCGTGGACGGCTCAGCCGCGATGATCGAGCAGGCGCGCGAGCGCTTCGCAGGCGACCCGCGCGTGGAGCTGATGGTCGGCGACGCGCTCGAGCTCGAGATCGGCGAACCCGCCGACGCGATCCTCTCGACGGCGACGTTCCACTGGATCGCCGACCACGATCGTCTCTTCGCCCGCCTGCGCGCGGCGCTGCGCCCGGGCGGGGGCCTCGTCGCCCAGTGCGGGGGCGCGGGCAACATCGCCGAGCTCCACGCGGCGGTGCGCGCGGCGAGCGACACCGAGCCGTTCGCCGCCCATCTCGGCGGCTGGGACCCGTGGCACTACGCGACGCCCGAGGCAACCGCCGAGCGTCTGGAGCGGGCGGGCTTCACCGACGTGCGCACCTGGCTGGCCGAGCGGCCCGTCAGTCCCGAGGACCCGATGACGTGGCTGCGGTCGATCATCCTCGGCTCGCACCTCGACCGCCTGCCGCCCGACCTGCGCGAGCCGTTCGTGATCGCGGTCGCGGAGCGGGCGCCCGACCCGCTGCTCGTCGGCTACACCCGCCTGAACATGGACGCGACGGCGGGCGCCTAGAATCGAGGCACGGACCGGCCGGGCCCCGCGCCCGGTCGTTCGTCGTGCCCACATGGCGCTCAGACCGCTTCTCACCCTCCTCGACGACGACCCCCAGACCGCCGCTCTGGCGGACGGCGCGCGGGCATTCGTCTCCGGAGCGCTGCGCCCATACGTGCTCGCGGCGCTCGCCGACCGCGACCCGGCGCGCCCGGCACTCGTCGTCGCCGCCGACGACCGCCAGGCCCGCGACCTCGCGACCGACCTGCGCGCCTGGCTCGCGCCGCGTCGCGTGCGCTTCTACCCGAGCCGCGGCGTGGCCTACGAGTCCCACCTCGCGCCGCCGCCGCACCTCGTCGGCCTCCGCGTGGCCGCGCTGGACGCCCTGCTGGACCCCTGTATCGACGCCCCGGTCGTCGTTGTCTCCGCCGTCGCGCTGTCGGAGAAGGTCCCCGATCCCGAGCTGCGCCCCGCGTCGATGCAGCTGCGCGTCGGCGACCTGCTCGACCTCGACGAGTTCGGCGCGCAGCTCGTCGACGCGGGGTACGAGCGCGTCGACCAGGTCGACGACCGCGGCCAGTTCGCGATTCGCGGCGGGATCCTCGACGTCTACCCGGCGACCGAGGAGCGCGCGGTCCGCGTGGACCTCTTCGACGTCGAGATCGAGTCCCTGCGCTGGTTCTCGACCTTCACCCAGCGCTCGCTGGGCGAGGCGGACGCGGTCGAGATCGCGCCCGCCGCCGAGCTCGCCGCCGAGCACCGCGAACTGGCGGAGATCGCGGCCATCAGCGCGCCCGAGGAGCGCCCGGACATTGCCGAGCTGCTGCCCGTCGACCGCTTCCGCGCCTTCCTCGATCTGGTGCCCGCGGACGCCGCGGTCCTCATCGCCGCCGAGGAGGACGTCGAGCCCGCCCTCGCCGATCACTGGCAGGACGTGTGCGCCGCGTTCCACGACTCCGACGCCCATCACCTCTACGTAAGCCCCGACGACATCCGCGCCGCACTGGCCGAGCGGGCGACTGCGCGCCTGAGCGCGATGAGCTCCGACCAGCCCGTCGAGCTGCGCGCGGCGGCCGCGGACACCGCGGCCCGCTCGCTCCCCGAGGCCGAGGCCGAGCTCGAGAAGCTCGTGCGCTCGGGCTACCGCACGATCGTCGCGTGGTCGCGCCGGGGCGAGGGCGAGCGGGCGGCGTACAACCTCGCCCGGATCAAGGCCGAGTGGCTGGGGGACGGCGCCGCGCCGGCCGACGGGGCGCTGCGCTTCGAGACCGCCTCGCTGCGCGACGGCTTCGTCGCGCCGTCGCTGAAGCTGGCGGTGATCCCCGACCACCGGCTGATCCGCCGGCGCAAGGCGGAGCGATCCGACCCCGCCCGGCCGCGCCGTGGCGCGCTGCGGTCGTTCGCCGACCTGCGCACCGGCGACATCGTGGTCCACGAGGACCACGGCATCGCCCGCTTCGCCGGGTTCGAGACGAAGACCGTCGCCGGCGTCACGCGCGACTACCTCTACCTGGAGTACGCGGGCTCCGACCGCGTCTTCGTCCCCAGCGACCAGCTCGCCAAGATCAGCCGCTACGTCGGCGCCGGCGGCGAGCACCCGCCCCTGTCCAAGCTCGGCGGCACGCGCTGGGACACGATGAAGACGCGCGCGCGGCGAGCGGCGCAGGAGCTCGCGGGGGAGCTGCTCAACCTCTACGCGGAGCGCCGGCGGCGCGAGGGCCACGCCTTCCCGGCCGACGGCGACTGGCTGCGGGAGTTCGAGGAGAGGTTCCCGTTCACCGAGACCCCCGACCAGCGCGAGGCGATCGAGGCCGTCAAGGTCGACATGGAGACGCCCCGGCCGATGGACCGGCTCATCTGCGGCGACGTCGGCTACGGCAAGACCGAGGTGGCGCTTCGTGCCGCCTTCAAGGCGGCCGACGACGGCAAGCAGGTGCTCGTCCTCGTGCCGACGACGATCCTCGCCCAGCAGCACTTCGGGACCTTCTCCGAGCGGCTGAAGGACTACCCCTTCATCATCGACCAGGTCAGTCGCTTCCGGCCGGCGGCCGAGCAGCGCGCCGCCGTGAAGGCGTTCAACGACGGGAAGGTCGACATCCTCGTGGGCACGCACCGGGTGCTGTCGCGGGACGTGCGGCCGAAGGAGCTGGGCCTGCTGATCGTCGACGAGGAGCAACGCTTCGGGGTCAAGCAGAAGGAGCTGCTGCGCCAGCTCAAGCTGCGCGTCGACGTCATCGCGATGAGCGCCACACCGATCCCGCGCACGCTGCAGATGTCGCTCGCGGGCGTGCGCGACATCTCGGTCATCGAGACGCCCCCCGAGGGGCGCCGCCCGATCCGGACCTACGTCGGCGAGTACGACGAGGAGCTCGTCCGCCAGGCGCTCGAGCGCGAGAAGGGCCGCGGCGGCCAGGCGTTCTTCCTGCACAACCGCGTCGAGACGATCGACGAGACCGCCGAGCGCCTGCGCGCGCTGTGCCCGCGGATGCGCTTCGAGGTCGCGCACGGCCAGATGGAGGAGAAGGCGCTCGAGGCGCGGATGCTGTCGTTCGTGCGGGGCGAGGCGGACGTGCTCGTCTGCACGAGCATCATCGAGTCGGGCATCGACATCCCGCAGGCCAACACGCTGATCGTCGAGCGATCCGACACGTTCGGCCTGTCCCAGCTCTACCAGATCCGCGGGCGCGTGGGCCGCAGCCGGGAGCGCGCGTACGCGTACCTGCTGTACACCAGCGCGGCGGCCCTGACGGCCGACGCGGCGCAGCGCCTCGCGGCCCTTTCGGACTACACCGAGCTCGGCGCCGGCTTCCGCATCGCCATGCGCGATCTCGAGATCCGCGGCGCCGGCAACCTGCTGGGCGACGAGCAGTCCGGCCACGTCGCCGCGCTCGGCTTCGAGCTCTACATGCAGATGCTCGACGAGGCGGTGGCGGCCGCCGAGGGCGAGGACTGGTCGGAGGCGCCCGAGCCGGTGCGTCTCGACGTCGACGTCGACGCGTACGTCCCAGCCGACTACATCCCGTACGAGCAGGCCAAGATCGACGTCCATCGCCGCATCGCGGGCGCCGCCGAGGTCGCGGACCTCGGCGTGCTGCGCGAGGAGCTCGAGGACCGCTTCGGCCCCGTGCCTGAGCCGCTGGCCAACCTCATCGCGCTGCAACAGGCGCGCATCAAGCTCGGCCAGGCCGGCGCGCGTGCGGTGACCTTCCGCGGGGACCGGCTGGCGGTCACGCCGAGCTTGACTCCGTGCGCGCCAAGAAGATCCGCGAGCAGATCCCGGGCGCCCTGTACGAGTCGGGCAAGTCCCAGCTCTCGGTCCGCGTGCCCAGCGACCCGCGGGAGCGATTCCCCGCGGTCGTCCACGCAGCCGACGTGCTGCTCGCCGTGACTAGGGGGGCGGCGTGACTTCTTCGCTAGGGTGCGGCGCTGCGATGAAGGCCGCCCGCATCGTCACGATCCTCTGCGCCCTGGCGCTTGCCCCGCTCCTCCTCGCCGCCTGCGGCGGGGGCATCCCGGGCAACGCTGTCGCGCGGGTCGGCGACACCTCCATCACGAAGGACACCTTCAACCACTGGCTGCGCGTCGCGGCGATCTCCTCGGCCGGCCAGACCCAGCCGGGCGCGGCCAAGCCCGCGGTGTCGATACCCGACGCGCCGTCCTTCACCAAGTGCATCGCGGACAAGAAGAAGACCGCGCCCAAGCCGGCCAAGGGCCAGCCGACGCCGACCGACGCCCAGTACAAGTCCCAGTGCCAGCAGCAGTACACCGGCCTGAAGGACCAGGTCCTCCAGTTCCTGATCTCGGCCGAGTGGATCAAGGGCGAGGCATCCGACCAGGGGATCAAGGTCTCCGACAAGGACGTCCAGACCCAGTTCGCCAAGACCAAGAAGCAGTCGTTCCCGAAGCCGGCGGACTTCCAGAAGTTCCTGAAGACCTCCGGGATGACGATGGACGACATCCTCTTCCGCGTCCGCCTCGACACGCTCTCGAACAAGCTGCGGACGAAGATCACCAAGGGCAAGGACAAGGTGTCCGGCGCCGAGATCGCCTCGTACTACAACAAGAACAAGGCGCGCTTCGCACAGCCCGAGCGCCGTGACCTGCGCATCGTCCTGACCAAGGACAAGGGGCACGCGCAGCAGGCGCTCGGCGCGCTCAAGAAGGGCGGCAGCTGGAAGGCCGTCACGAAGAAGCTCTCGATCGACCAGGCTTCGAAGGGCCAGGGCGGCGTGCTACTGGGCGTCTCCCAGGGCCAGCAGGAGAAGGCGCTCGACACCGCGGTGTTCGCCGCGAAGAAAGGCCAGCTCACCGGCCCGGTCAAGACGCAGTTCGGCTACTACGTCTTCTCGGTCCAGAAGGTCACCCCGGCCAGCCAGCAGACGCTGGCCCAGGCCACGCCGACGATCACGCAGCTGCTCAAGTCGCAGAACCAGCAGAAGTCGCTGGACACATTCGTCAAGACCTTCCAGAAGAAGTGGAAGGCCAAGACCGACTGCCGCAAGGACTTCGTGACGCAGGACTGCAAGAACGCGCCGAAGCCCAAGACCAACACGGCGGCGCCCGGCACCGCCGTCCCGCAGCAGGGCCAGCAGGGCGGCGCGCCTCCGCAGGGCGGTGCGCCTCCGCAGGGTGCCGCGCCTCCGCAGGGCGCCGCGCCTCCGCAGGGCGCCACGACCACGCCGTAGGCGTGGGTAGGGCCGAGATCGCCGAGTCGCTCTCGGCGCTGGACGACCTCACCCGCCGGCTGCGGGTGGAGTGCCCCTGGGACCGCGAGCAGGACGAGCGCTCGATCGTCCCCCACACCGTCGAGGAGGCCTACGAGCTGGCCGACGCCGCGCACCGCGGCGACGACGCCAAGCTGCTCGACGAGCTCGGGGACGTTCTCTTCCAGGTCCACTTCCTCTCGCTGCTGCTCGAAGAGCGCGGCGCTGGGGACCTCGCCCAGGTGGCCGAGCACTGCCGCCAGAAGCTGATCCGTCGCCATCCCCATGTCTTCGCCGACGTCGGTTACGAGAGGCCGGAGGCCGAAAGCCGGGATCAGACCGCGGGTCAGGATGACCCGCGGAGGACTCCCCTGAACGCCGGCGAGGTGCTGCGCAACTGGGACGCGATCAAGCTCGACGAGGCCGGGCGCGAGCGCGGCGTGTTCGCCGAGATCCCCGAGAACCTGCCCGGGCCGCTGCTGGCCCGCAAGGTCCAGCGCCGGGCCGCCTCCAGCGGGTTCGACCCGCTCGACGCCGAGGAGACCCTGCGCGCGGCCGCCGCGTCCCTGGACGAGGTCGAGCGCGCTCCGGACAATGAGACCGTCGGCGACGCGCTGTTCGCGCTCGTCAACGTCGCTCGCAAGCACCGCGTCGACCCCGAGCTCGCTCTGCGGGCCTCAGCCGGGCGCTTTCGCAGCCGCGTGGAGGCCGCGGTCGCCCTGGCCGCGGTGGAGGGCGACGACTGGGCCCAGCTCGACGAAGATCGCCGCCTCGCGCTCTACGCGCGGGCGCGCCTCGAGGAGGAGACAGATCAATGAGCCAGATCGAGAAGGTGCACGGCCGCCAGATCCTGGACTCGCGGGGCAACCCGACCGTCGAGGTCGAGGTCGTTCTGCGTTCCGGGGGCCACGGCCGCGCGGCCGTGCCCAGCGGGGCATCGACGGGCGAGTTCGAGGCCACCGAGCTGCGCGACGGCGGTGAGCGCTGGGGGGGCAAGGGAGTGATGAAGGCGGTCGCCAACGTCAATGGCGAGCTCGCCGACGCGGTCGCCGGTCGCGACGCCACCGACCAGTCCGGCCTGGACCGGGCGATGATCGACCTCGACGGCACGCCGAACAAGTCGCGCCTCGGCGCGAACGCGATCGTCGGCGTGTCGCTGGCCGCGGCGCACGCGGCCGCGGGGGAGGAGGGGCTGCCGCTGTGGCGCTACCTGGGTGGCGACGCGGCGCACGTGCTGCCCGTCCCGCAGATGAACGTCCTCAACGGCGGCGCCCACGCCGACAACAAGGTCGACTTCCAGGAGTTCATGATCGTGCCCATCGGAGCGCCGACCTTCAGCGAGGCCCTGCGCATGGGCGCGGAGGTCTTCCACGCGCTCAAGAAGACGCTGCACGACCGCGGCCTGAGCACGACGGTCGGCGACGAGGGGGGCTTCGCTCCCGACCTCGGCTCCAACGAGGAGGCACTCCAGCTGCTCGTCGGTGGCATCGAGGCGGCCGGCTTGCGGCCTGGGGAGGACGTGGCCATCGCGCTGGACCCGGCCACCAGCGAGATCTTCCGGGCGGCGTCTACGACCTCGAGCACGAGGGCCGCAGGCTCAGCGCCGACGAGCTCGTCGCCTACTGGGCTGAGATGTGCGGCAAGTACCCGATCCTGTCCATCGAGGACGGGATGGACGAGAACGACTGGGACGGGTGGAAGGGGCTGACCGAGAGGATGGGCGACCGCATCCAGCTCGTGGGCGACGACGTGTTCGTCACCAACCCCGAGCGCCTGCGCCAGGGCATCGAGCGGGGCGTCGCCAACTCGATCCTGATCAAGGTCAACCAGATCGGCACGCTCACCGAGACCCTGGAGGCGATCGCCATCGCGCGCGACGCCGGCTACACCTCCGTCATTTCCCACCGGTCGGGCGAGACCGAGGACGTGACCATCGCCGACCTCGCCGTGGCCACCGGCTGCGGCCAGATCAAGACCGGCGCGCCGTCGCGATCGGACCGCGTCGCGAAGTACAACCAGCTGCTGCGCATTGAGGAGGCCCTGGGCGGCGACGCGACCTTCCCGGGCCGTACAGCTTTCAGGTAGCTCCGCGGGGCATCGAACGATCGCTTGCAGCTGGAGGACCGTTTGTTAAACGGGCGAACGCCCCTGCGATGGGCTCTTCCACCGTCTCGCTGCGACGCGTCCCCGCCGGAATCCGGTGGGACCGCGTGGGGCGCGTGGCTCTCCTGTGTGTGCTGTGTGGGCTGGTCCTGCTCTACGTGGGGCCGGCCCGCAGCTACTGGCACACGCTCGGCCAGGCCAAGCAGAAGCGCGCGGAGGTCCAGCGGCTCGAACGCGAGCACTCCTACCTCGAGGCGCGCCGCCGGGCCCTGGCCCAGCCAGGAGAGCTCGAGCGTGAGGCTCGTAAGCTGGGCTACGTGAAGCCGGGCGAGCGCGCCTACGTGATCGAGGGCCTTCCGCGCGGCCGTTAGCCTGCGCGCGAGTGGCCTACGACGACGCGATCGAGCAGTGGCGCGAGGGCGAGCGGCGCCTGCGCCGCGCCGACCCCAAGATGATCCACGCCCTCGAGCGGGTCATCGACGCCCTCGTCTCCGAGCTGCGCCGCCGCCTCGGCGGCGCCTTCGACGTCGACGAGCTCGTCGCGCTCTACGAGCAGGGGACCGATTGGTGTCTGGACGTCGCCGTGGCCACGGCGCCGGAGGACCCGCACACGTGGGCGGCCGACACCGTCGTCGGCGCCGCCTTCGCCCGCTACGCGCGCGATGCGCGCGACTTCGCCGGCGGACGCCGGCTCGTCGGCTGACGGCGGCCGGCGCTACTCGTCGTCGGCCGACTCGCTGCGCCGGATGATGATCCGGTCGGCTTCCACCGTCACCTCGACGGGACGATGGCCCGCCCAGTGCTCGGCGTAGACGGCGTTCTCCGCGATGGCGGGGTCGAGCCACAGGCCGAAGCCCTCCTCGCCGTGGT
>DAINCW010000058.1:0-12453 GCA_036732205.1 Solirubrobacteraceae bacterium
GTCTTCATGTCGGCGTAGGCGGCGTTCCAGGTGATCTCGCCCGCGGCGTAGGTCGCGAGGGCGACGGCGAAGCACCACCATGCTGCTCGCTCCGCGGGCTTGCGGATGGCCCGGGCCGTGCACAGCGCGGCCGCGGCGACCATGAGACCGCCGTGGACCCAGTCGCTGAAGAACACGGACCCGTCGTGGCCCCCGAAGCCGATGGCGGCGTGGGCGGCGTAGGCGCCCAGCATGGCGAGCAGCAGCAGACCGAGGACGCGGGACATTCCGCCTCGTTGATCGGTCATTCGCCTGCGAACGTTTGCCGTTGCGCGTGCAAGATGGACGAATTGCTCGTGAACATGGACGAATCGCTCATGAAGATCCTGCAAGAAGCCGAAAAGCAGGTAGGAGCCGAGTCCATCGTGCGCACGCCAGCTGCTCATTCCGTGGTGATCCCGGGAGGCCGGAGGCTCTTCGTGCGCCGCTGGGAGGGGGAGGGAAGGCCGCTCGTCCTTCTTCACGGACTGCTGGACTCCTCGGAGGGCTGGGCGTGTTTGGCCGAGCGCACCGAGCGGCCGTGCCTCGCGATCGACCTGCCCGGCTTCGGCGGCAGCGACCTCCCCGAGCAGCCGCGGATCGACTCCTACGCCCGCCACGTCGCGGCGGGCCTGCACCGCCTCGGCATCGAGTCGTGCACGCTGGTGGGGCACTCGCTCGGCGGCGCGGTCGCCGCCAGGGTGGCCGAGACCAGCGACGTGGTCGACTCGCTCGCCCTCATCGCTCCCGCCGGCTTCGGGCGCATCCGCCTGGCCGAGGCGCTGTCGCTGCCGTTCGTGGTGGACGTCGCCACCGCCGCGCTGCCGCTCGCGCTGATCAACCCGCTCACCGTGACCGCCGCATACTCCACGTTCGTCTCGCACCGCCGCCTGCCCGAGCGCGACCTCATCGACCGCCTGCGCCAGCGCGCCAGCCGCACGCCGCGGGCGGTCCGCGCCGCCACCCAGGCGATCGCGCACATCGGCCGCTCCGACGAGTGCTACGGCCGACGCGTCGCCGACTTCGACGGTCCGGTCGCCGCGCTGTGGGGCGAGCACGACGCGCTGGTTCCGCTGGCCCACGCGCGGAACGTGCGCCGGGCGTTCCCGCAGGCCCACGTCGAGGTGTGGCCCGGCATGGGTCACCACCCTCAGCGCGAGCAGCCGGACCGCCTGGCGAGCTTCATCGAGACCCACGCGGCCGCGTGCGACGGCGCCGCCAAGCGCTCGCGCCGCCGCGCCGCCTAGACCTGGTAGAGCGTCACGCCGCCGAGGATCACGAAGATGGCGATCAGCGCCCAGCCCTCGAAGGCGGACGCGATGCCGTCGCCGGTGACCTGCCAGACGACGAGCGACGTCAGGAGCAGCGCGCCGATGTAGACGGGCGCCAGCGCGAACGTGAGCTGGTGACTGAACAGCAGCGAGATCAGGACGAGAGCGGGGAACAGGAACGCAGCGATCTGGGCGACGGAGTTCTTCACGACCGAGATCGCCAGGTCGGACTGGCCCTTGTGCGCGAACACGAGCCCCGTCGTGTTCTCCACCGCGTTGCCGGCGATCGCGACGATGACCAGTCCCGCGAACGCCTTCGAGATCCCAAGCTGGTCGATGGCCGGTGTCAGGGCGTTGATGAACCAGTCCGAGACGAACGCGGCGCCCACGCCCGCGACCGCCAGCAGGGAGCCCGAGACGGCCAGGGGCAGTCGCGCGGCAGGGCGGTCCGCGCCGCCGTGCTCGGCGTGGTCGGCGCGCACGTACGGCACGACCCACGCGACGTAGACGAGCAGGAGCGAGACCGCCGCGATCGTCGAGATCGCCTTCACGTGGTGCGCCGCCGGATCGTGCGAGCCGAGGATGAGCCCGACGACGACGATGATGAACGACGTCACGAGCAGCAGCGTCGCCGTGTCGTTGGGCAGCCGCGTCTTGAAGCGCATGCACGAGTCCTCGCTCGCCCGGGCGCCGACAACGATCACCAGGCCGAGTACGAGCAGCGCGTTGGCGAAGATCGAACCGAGGATCGACGTCTGCGCCACGACGGTCTCGCCCGCGCGCAGGGCGAAGATGACGACGAACAGCTCGGGCAGGTTGCCGAGCGTCGACTGGAGCAGGCCCGTGAGGCCGGGCCCGAACTGCTCGCCGACCTGCTCGGTGGCGAACGAGACGACCCAGGCCATGCCGGCGAGCGCCGCCGTCGCGAGGCCGAAGGCCAGGAGCGTCGGGAAGTTCGCGTAGTCGCCGACGCCGGCGAGCACCGTCGCCAGGGCGACGAGCCCGAGCAACGTGCGTTCGCCTGTGGTGAGGGTCGACATGGCGGCGGCGGACCATAGCCGCGGGTAGCCTGCGGCGCGGATGAGGCTCGCGACCTTCGTTCCCCCCGGCACCGACGGGCCCCTTGGCGGCGCCGTGGACGGCGACCGGGTGACGGCGTTCGGCGACGGGTCGACGGTGGTCGAGCGCCTGGCCACCGGCGACCGCACGCCGGCCGCGGGCGACGCGTGGGGGCTGGGCGAGGTCCGCCTGCTGGCGCCGGTGCCGCGCCCGCGCGCGATCTTCGGCATCGGGCTGAACTACGCCGCGCATGCGGCGGAGACCGGCGCCACGCCGCCGGAGCAGCCGATGGTCTTCATGAAGCTGCCGACGAGCTCGGTCCCGCCCAACGACCCGCTGGAGGTGCCCGCCGTCGTGCGCCGCCTCGACTACGAGGGCGAGCTGACCGTCGTGATGGGCGCGGACGGCGCCATCGCCGGCTACGCGGTGGCCGACGACATCTCCGCTCGCGATCTCCAGGGCCGCGAGATGCAGTGGACGCGCGCGAAGGGCTTCGACGCCTCCTGTCCGTGGGGGCCCTGGATCACGACCGCCGACGAGGTCGCCGACCCGTGCGCGCTGCGCCTGACCACGCACGTCAACGGCGAGCTGCGCCAGGACACGTTCACCAGCGACCTGATCTTCGGGCCGCAGCCGCTCGTCGACTTCCTGCGCGAGGCGATCACGCTGGAGCCGGGCGACCTGATCCTCACCGGCACGCCGAGCGGCGTCGGCATGGCGCTGGACCCGCCGCAGTTCCTGGACTCCGGCGACGTCGTGCGCATCGAGATCGAGGGACTCGGGGCGATTGAGCATGCCATCGCCTGAGATCCCCGGGACGCGGGCCAAGCCGCGGCGCTTCGTCCCGCGCTTTCACTGGGAGCTGATCGCCTGCGGCGTGGGCGGCCACGAGCTCGTCGGGATGGAGGCCGAGCACATCCGGCCCCAGGACCGGGTGTTCGCCTTCGAGCGGGAGGGAGTGCGGTGGGTGCGCTGCCTGCGCTGCGATTCGTGGGTCCCGCTCGAGCCGCCGCGGCGGCCGACCTGCGACCACCCGCCCGACCGCGACGAGATCGCGCTGCCGCTGCGCGGCAAGGCGCTGCGCGACAAGATCGTGCTGCGGCTGATCGCGATCAACCGCGCCGTGCATTTCGTCGTCCTCGGCCTCGTCGGCGCGGCGATCCTCGTGTTCGCCGCGAACCGCGGCGACCTGCGCGCCGGCTTCTACAAGGTCATCGCGGACCTCAACGGCAGCGTCTCGCACCAGCAGCAGTCCGGGCACGGGCTGCTTCACGAGATCGACCATCTCTTCTCACTCCAGTCCTCGACGCTGCACCTCGTCGGGGCGGTCGTGCTCGTCTACGCGGTGGTGGAGCTGGTCGAGGCCGTGGGCCTGTGGCTGATGAAGCGCTGGGCGGAGTACCTGACGTTCCTCGTCACGACGTCCCTGCTGCCGATCGAGGTCTACGAGCTCACGCAGCGCCTATCGGTGCTGAAGGTCGTCACGATCGTGATCAACGTCGCCGTCTGCGTCTACCTGCTCTTCGCCAAGCGGCTGTTCGGCCTGCGCGGTGGGGCGGCGGCCGACGAGGCCGAGCGCGAACGCGACGCCGGCTGGCCGGCGCTCGAGCGCGCCGCGCCGAGCCCGCGTTAATCGGTGTCCGGCCGCTGCCGGCCGCGCTTGCGCTCGCCCTTGCGGCGCTTGGCGTCCAGGCGCCGCTCGCGGGCGGCGCGCGACGGCTTGGTCTGCTTGCGCGGGCGGCGCGTCGCCAGCCCCCTCGTCAGGCGCTCGCGCAGGCGCTCCAGCGCGAGCTCGCGGTTGCGCGCCTGGCCTCGCGTGTCCTGCGCGACCGCGACGACGCGCGGCCCGCATCGGCTCATCAGCCGCGCGCGCTGTGCGTCGGTCAGCGACGGCGAGCCGGCGACGTCGAACACGGCCTCGATGCGCGACGCCGTGACGTTCGCGTGCTGTCCGCCCGGGCCCGACGAGCGGCTCGCGCGGAGCTCGATCTCCGAGACGGGGATCGCCAGGTCCCGCGAGACGACGAGCCAGTCGGCCACGGCCCCCTAGTGACTGTCGATGACCTTGTCGATGAGGCCGTATGTGGCGGCCTCGTCTGGCTTGAAGAAGCGGTCGCGCTCCATGTCGGTGTGGACCTGCTCCACCGACTGCCCGGTGTGCTCGGCGTAGATCTCGTCGATGCGCGCGCGCGTCTTGAGGATCTCTCGCGCGTGGATCTCGATGTCCGTGGACTGGCCCTCGAAGCCGGCCGACGGCTGGTGGATGAGGATCCGCGAGTTGGGCAGGGAGAACCGCTTGCCCTTGGCGCCGGCGGCGAGCAGGAGCGAGCCCAGGCTCATGGCCACGCCCACGCAGATCGTCGCCACGTCGGGCTTGATGAACTGCATCGTGTCGTAGATCGCCAGGCCCGAGTAGATGGACCCGCCCGGCGTGTTGATGTAGATCGAGATGTCCTTGTCGGGATCCGAGGACTCGAGGTGCAGCAGCTGCGCCACGATCAGGTTCGCGACCATGTCGTCGATCGGCGAGCCGAGGAAGATGATGCGCTCGTTGAGCAGGCGCGAGTAGATGTCGTACTCGCGCTCTCCGCGCGCCGTGCGCTCGATGACCATGGGGATCAGCGGCATCGCGGCTGACCCTAGCGATCGCGCTCGTCCGGCTGGGTCCGTCTAAGCGCTGCTGGGCATCATCTTCTCGGGGTAGCGCAGGCCCGCGGCGTCGGGCAGCGCGTCGGCGATGCGCTCGAGTTCACCCGGGGACAATTCGACTTCCGTCGCCGCGACGTTCTCCTCCAGGTACTTCACGCGCTTCGTGCCAGGGATGGGCACCACGTCGTCGCCCTGCGCCATCACCCACGCGAGCGCGAGCTGCGACGCGGTGCAGCTCTTCTCGGCGGCGAGCTCGGAGATCTTCGCGACGAGGTCGAGGTTGCGCTGGAAGTTCTCGCCCGAGAAGCGCGGCGAGAACCGGCGGTAGTCGCCCGCCTCCAGGTCGTCGATCGACTTGATCTGGCCCGAGAGGAAGCCGCGGCCCAGCGGCGAGTACGCGACGAAGCCGATCTTCAGCTCGCGGCACGTCGGGATGATCTCGTCCTCGGGATCGCGCGACCACAGCGAGTACTCGGTCTGAAGCGCGCTGATCTGGTGCACGGCGCACGCACGGCGCAGCGTCTCCGGGCCGGCCTCCGAGAGGCCCAGGTGGCGGACCTTGCCCGCCTCGACCAGCTCGGCCATGGCCCCGACGGTCTCCTCGATCGGCGTGTCGGGGTCGACGCGGTGCTGGTAGTAGAGGTCGATGTGGTCCACGCCGAGGCGGCGCAGCGACGCGTCGCAGGCCTGGTGGACGTACTCCGGGCGGCCGTTGATGGACCGGTCCATCGGGTTGTCGGGACTGCGCTGGATCCCGAACTTGGTGGCGAGCACCACGCCGTCGCGGCGGTCGGCGATCGCCCGGCCGACGAGCTGCTCGTTGGTGTGTGGGCCGTACATGTCCGACGTGTCGAGGAAGTTCACGCCGAGCTCGAGCGCGCGGTGGATCGTACGGATGGCCTCGTCGGAGTCAGACGATCCGTAGAACTCCGACATGCCCATGCAGCCGAGCCCCTCGGCGCTGACCTCGAGGGTTCCGAGTCGATTGGTCTTCATGCGGGTTAGGGTCGCACGAATGCGCTTTGCCGTTGCCCTCGCCCTTGCCATCGGCCTCGGCCTCGGCCTGCCCGCCATGGCAGGCGCCGCGGCGCCCGACTTCACGCTGTTCCTCGGCAGTGCAAACGCCGGCGGCGACGCGATCTCGGTGCAGGCGGCCGGCGTCGTGACGACGACCTCGATCGTCGTCGACTTCTACGACGGCAACCGCGCGGCGACGTGCGACGCGAAGGACGTCGGCGCGAACAACCCGGTCACCGCGACGCTCACAGTGCCGGCCGCCGTGAAGCTCGACACCGGCGTCCAGGCCGCGCAGACGATCCCGCTGCGCGCCGACGTCGTGACGAACCACGGCAACATCGATGCTGACCCGTACCCGCTGATGAACTTCGGCTGGAAGCTCACGCTGCCGGAGGCGAAGACCTACCCGGCGAGCGTGACCGTCACCGCGAAGTCGACCAAGACAGGCCGGACGTGCTCGACGACGAAGGCACTCACGCTGGCCGGCACGCAGGGCGGGCCGACGTTCACGCTCGTTGGCGCCTTCTTCGCGGGACGCAACGTCGGCCTGATGGTCCTTCTGCACCTGCCCGGCGCTCCGGCCAAGCTCTCGGCGTGGGACGACGTCCTCGATGGAACGGTGTCCACGAAGTCCGTCGGGCCGAACGAGCAGGAGAGCCTGCTCACCTTCCACGGGTTCAAGGGCGCCCAGGGCGTCGCCGGCTACCTGAAGGGCAGCGACCTCCTCGAGTGCTTCCTGCTCTACGACCCGCTGCCTCGCCACGCGACAAGCGCGAAGTACCGGATCCGGTTTGACTACATGACCGACCAGAAGGGCTTCCCGGCCCGCACGATCGGCGGCACCGTCCACATCGCGAGGCGCGCGACCGGCGACCTGCGCCGGTGCCGGTCCGACGCGGCCACGGCGGCGCCGTCCGCGGACGCGGGCTGACCGGCCGCTACCGTCAGGTGGGTGGACGCGCTCCGCCTCACCGGCCTGACGAAGCGATACGACGATGGCGGCGGCGGCGGCTGGCGCCGCCGCGGCACAGGCGGCCTGCTCGCGCTCGAGGGCCTGGACCTCGCGGTCCCGGACGGGGAGCTCTTCGGCCTGCTCGGGCCCAACGGCGCGGGCAAGACGACGCTGATCAGCGCGGTCTGCAACCTCATCCGCGTCACGAGCGGCGAGATCGAGGTCTTCGGCCACCGCCACCACACGCTGGAGGCCCGGCGCCTGATCGGGCTGGCCGAGCAGGACGTCAACCTCGACCGCTTCCTCGACGTCGAGGAGACGCTGCTCTACCACGGCGGCTACTACGGCATGACCCGTCGCCACGCGCTCGCGCGGGCCCACGAGATGATGGACGTGTTCGACCTCCGCGCGAAGGCCACGACCCGCGCGCCCAAGCTCTCCGGCGGGATGCGCCGCCGCCTGCTGCTCGCCCGCGCGCTGATGCACGAGCCGCGCCTGGTGATCCTCGACGAGCCCACGGCCGGCGTGGACTTCGAGCTGCGCATGGAGCTCTGGCGCTACATCCGCCGCCTGCACGGCCAGGGCACGACGATCCTGCTGACAACGCATTACCTCGAGGAGGCCGAGGAGCTGTGCGAGGACATCGCGCTGATCCGCGACGGCCGGCTCGTCGCGCGCGACAGCGCCCCCGGCCTGCGAGCGGCCTACAACGCCGACTCGCTCGCCGACGTCTACGTCAAGGCGATGGCGGGCTGATGCGCCCTATTTGGCTCGCAGGCGGAACGTGACCCGCCCGCTGCGGCATGCGACGCCGCCGCTGTAGGAGACCACGTCGCGGAAGTCGCCGGCGATCGACCGGGCCCGCAGGTTGAGGGTCCCCTCCGTGGTCACCGTCGCGTGGAACGTGCGGTGGTCCCTCGCCGTGCCATCGACCTGGAAGCGGTCTCGAAACCGTCCGTCCGCCGCGATGTGGATGACTCCGCGCGGCTTGTCGAGGAAGTAGTCGGAGGGGTCCGTCGTCGTCCCGTCGCTGCAGGTCAGCACGTCGTGCACCGTGCCGCCGGTGATGGCGTGCCCGTTGGCGGTCACGTTCATGAACGCGTGACGTCCCTGCGACGTCGTGCCCGAGTAGGTGACGGTGCTCGCGGCGAGGGCCACGGGCACGGCGATCGCGGCCGCAAGGCCGCCGAGCGCGCTGCCGCGCCTCATCCGGCGTTCACAACCGTCGCGGTGTCGGCGGTGTCGCCGGTCTGGGGGTCGGTCACGTGTGCGTGGTACGGCCCGGGCTGCGGGCTGTTGACGTGCGGGAAGGCGAAGCCGCCGCTGCCGGACGAGTCGGTCTGGATCGTGTAGTTCTCCTGCCCGCCATCGGGCCGCTGGAGCAGCATGTTCAGCGTCGCGTTGGGCCGGAAGCCCGACACGCTGATCGAGTAGCTGTCCGACACCGTGCCCGAGCTCGGGCTGATGCTCGCCGAGGGGTTTCGCTGCGGCTGGGACTGACCGCCGCCGCCACCTTGGGCGGCGCACTGCTCGGACTCGAGCTGGGATCTCGGTGGGTTGCATTGCAGCCCGCCTCCCGAGGGTGTCCCACGGTTGCTGGTGTCCGGAGGCGGGTTGGCGTCGTTGCCGTTGTTGTTCGTGTTCGTGTTGGTGTTCGTGTTGTTGATCACGATCACCGGCGGCGGGTTGGGATAGCTCCGGAAGCAGGTGCTGCACGGCGGCGGCGGCGTGTAGTTCGGCGGGCAGCCGTAGCAGACGGCGCTGGGCGTGTAGACCGGCGGCAGGAGTGGGTTGCCGCACCGGCACCGGGCCACGTACTTGCCGGTGTGCGGGTCCACGAGCACGGCCGTGCCGGCCTGGAGGATCGACTGGAACTCGGTCGAGTGCCCGCCCTCGAAGGAGTGATTGGTCACCTGGGTGTCGCGGGTCAGCGTGACGGGCTTCAGCGAACGGATGTAGCGCGCGACCGCCCGGTAGTTCGGCGTGATGCCCTCCACGATCGCCCACGCGGCGAGCCGGTCGGGGTTGTCGTGGAGGAAGCGAATGAGCAGCTCGCGATTGCACACGAGGTTCGACCCGGTGCCGCCGAACGGCCCCGAGGCCACCGCGACCGCGTGCTTGCCGATGACGTCCGAGGGCTTGGTGAACGGCTTGGGGCCCGGGTCGGTCGGGCGCTGGAAGCGGACGACCTGGGCGCTGGCCTTCTCGGTGCCCCCTCCGGAGGCGAGGACGATGGCGATCGCGACGCCGGCGGCCAGCAGTGCGGCCAGGCCGATGAAGATCCACGCCGGCGGGCGCCGCCGGTCCTCGCCGTCCCCACCGGGCGGTGCGGGAGGCGGTGGCGGCGGCGGCTGCTGCGCTGGTGGGGGCTGCTCGGGCGGGAAGCCCTCGGGGGGACGCTGGCCTTCCATGACCGTGACGACCCTCTCACGGCGCGCGGCCGCTCGTCAACCGCACCACTAGCCTCCTTGCCATGAGCGCGTTCGTGGAACGCAACCGCGGCCTCGCCTGGCTGACCGGCCGCGAGGTGCTGCGCGTGCTCAAGCTCTGGACGCAGACGATCGTCGCGCCGGTGCTCAGCTCGTTCCTGTTCATCCTCGTCTTCGGGCTGTCGCTGAACGGGCGCATCCACCAGATCGGCGACGTTCCGTACGACCAGTTCATCGTGCCCGGCCTGATCACGATGGCCATGGTCCAGGCCGCGTACAGCAACAACTCGAGCAGCGTGTTCCAGGCGCGCTTCGACCGCTACCTGCACGACGTCCTCTCGGCGCCGATGCGCACCTGGCAGGTCAACCTCGGCCTGTCGCTCGGCGGCGCCGTGCGCGCGCTGCTGATCGGGCTCGCGCTGGGCGCGCTGTGCCTGCCGGTCACGGGCGTGCCGGTGCACCAGCCGCTCGTTCTGATCGTCGCCGTGACGCTCGCGCTGATCCTGTTCAGCTCGCTCGGGGTCGTGGTCGGGATCTACGCGGAGACGTTCGACCACCACACGTTCGTCAACAACATCCTCATCCTGCCGCTGACGTTCCTGGGCGGGGTCTTCTACTCCGTGTCGATCCTCCCGTCGCCCTGGAAGGAGCTGACCCACGCCAACCCGATCTTCTATCTCGTGCAGGCGGTCCGCTACGGCTTTCTCGGCACGAGCGACGTCAGCGTCGCGCTGGCCCTCGGGATCACCGCCGCGCTGGCGGCCGCGGTGGTCGGCTGGAGCGCATGGCTGTTTCGGACCGGCCGCCGGCTCAAGGCGTAGCCGGGCACCCGCCCGGTGCGGGTCGCTCCGATCGCGTCCCGCCGGTCGCCCTCGTGCTCGCCGGCGTGACCTCGATCCAGTTCGGCGCGGCGATCGCCGCGACGATGTTCGCCGACCTCGGGCCCGCCGGGACGAGCCTGCTGCGGCTCGGCTTCGCCGCCGCGATCCTCTACGCGCTCTGGCGGCCCGCCGTCGGCGGACGCTCGCGCGCCGACCTGCGCCTGGTGGTGGCCTTCGGGCTGGCGCTCGGCGCCATGAACCTGTGCTTCTACGAGGCGCTGGACCGCATCCCGCTCGGGATCGCGGTGACGATCGAGTTCGCGGGGCCGCTGGCCGTCGCGGTCGCGTACTCGCGCCGGCGCCTCGACGGCCTGTGGGTCCTGCTGGCGGCGGCGGGCATCGTCCTGCTCGCCGACCCGGGCGGCGCGCGCTCGATCGACGCGATCGGCCTGCTGTACGCCCTGGTCGCCGCCGCGTTCTGGGGCATCTACATCGTCCTCGCGGCCCGCGCGGGCCCACGGTTCCGGGGCTCCGAGGGCGTCGCGCTGGCGATGCTCGTGGCCGCGGTCGTGCCGATCGTGCCGGGGATCGTGCAGGGCGGGGCTGACCTGCTGAAGCCGGAGTTCCTGGCGGTCGGCGTCGCCGTCGGCGTGCTCAGCTCCGTCGTGCCGTACTCGCTCGAGACCGAGGCGCTGCGGCGCATGCCCACGAACGTCTTCGGCGTGCTGATGAGCCTCGAGCCGGCGGTCGCCGCGCTCGCTGGCTTCGTCGTGCTCGGCCAGAGCCTGAGCGTGCGCGAGCTGCTGGCCATCGCGCTCGTGGTCGTCGCGAGCGTCGGCGCGACCCGATATGCAACCGTCGCGCCCGTCGATGCGTAGCCTGCCTGGGCCGTGTTCCCGCTCAACGTGCCAAACGTCCTGACGCTGCTGCGCATCCTGCTGGCGCCGGTGGTGGTCGTCGCGCTGCTCAACGCGACGCCGAGCGGGGACCTGCTCGCGGCGGTCGTGTTCGCGCTCGCGTCGTTCACGGACTTCGTCGACGGCTGGATCGCGCGGGCCCGCAACTCGGTCACGACGTTCGGCAAGCTCGTCGACCCGATCGCGGACAAGCTGCTGGTGATCGCGGCGCTCGTGTCGCTCGTCTCGCTGCACCGCCTGGAGGCGTGGGTGGCGATGGTGATCATCGCGCGCGAGCTGGCCGTGACCGGGACGCGCCTCGCCGCAACCGGACAGGGGATCGTCATCCCGGCGGACCGCTTCGGCAAGGGCAAGACCGTCATGCAGATCGCGACGATCTTCCTGCTGATCGCGATGCACGCCAACCGCCCGGCGTGGCTCGACGGGCTGGTCTACGTGACCGTCGCGGTCACGGTGCTCTCAGGCGTGGAGTACTTCTTCGGGTTGCGCCGCCGGCTGGCGGAGCGGACGCTGGCTCGGCGGGCCGCGGCGGCTCAGCGCGCGGCGGCGTCGAGCCACTCGCGCATCGAGGTGTGATGCGCGAGGTGTTCGCCGGACCGCAGCTCTGAGCGCAGCTCGCCGAGCACCCCGAAGCGCTCGGCGACGACGTTGTGCTGGTGGATCGTCTCCAGGTTCTCCTGGCGCGCGGAGAGGAAGTGCTCGTCGGTCAGCTCGGGGTAGCGCGTCATCGCGCCGGCGACCATCTCGCGCACGCAGTCCTCGACGAACCGCGGGCGGCGGTGGGCCTTCTCGACGACGGCGGCTTCGTCGGAGCGCTTCATGAGCTCGTAGATCTCCGAGCTCATCGCGTCCTCGACGATCGTCAGCAGCGACTGGGCGTCGAGGTCGATCGTGCACGTCGCGGGGCAGCCGATGTAGAGCGTCCCGAGGCCGCGCTGGTTGTGGGTGGCCACCGGGACGTCCTCGAGGATCTGCTCGATCTGCTCGCCGGTGAAGCCGCGGTCGCCGAGGCGCTCGCGCGCGTTGCCCGCGACGAGCTCCTGGGCGCAGGGGCACGCGGTGATGCCCTGCGCGGCGACGCCCACCATGCGGCGCGTGCCGTTCTCCGACGCGATGGCCGAGCCGAACAGCGTGTAGATCTCCTGCGTCGGGATGCCCGACACCGGCGCGGGCTTGTGCTCCGGGTAGCGCGCGGCGATCGTGACCTCGGCGCGCAGCGCGTCCTGGCGGACGCGCACGAGCTCGGCGATGTGCTCGGCCAGCGTCTCCGCCTTGAACGACGCCTCGTTGAGGATGACCTCGCCGATCGCGTCGTTGACG
>DAINCW010000059.1:0-12408 GCA_036732205.1 Solirubrobacteraceae bacterium
CGATGGAGGCCCACCACAACGAGGTCGAGCCGCAGACCGTCGAGGCCGTGATCGTCCAGGCGGCCGACGCGCTGTCGGGTGGGCGGCCCGGTGCGCGCGGCGAGTCGCTCGAGCAGTACGTCAAGCGGCTGCGCGATCTCGAGCAGATCGCGACCCGTCATCCGGGCGTGGACAAGGTCTATGCGATGCAGGCCGGGCGCGAGATCCGCGTCATGGTGCAGCCGGGCGCGGTGGACGACGACGCCGCGGTGGTGCTGTCGCACGAGATCGCCCGCGAGATCGAGAAGGAGCTGGAGTTCCCCGGCCAGATCAAGGTGACGGTGATCCGGGAGAGCCGCGCCGTCGAGTACGCCAAGTGAGGCGCACTGAGCGCCCGTTCAGCAAAACCGGGTAAACCTGTTCCGTGAGCGGCCTTCTCGCGTCGATCGACGACACGATCGACACCTTCTTCAGCGCCGTCGGGGATCTCTTCGACTTCGTCAGCACGATCAGCGTGCTGCCACTGCTCGCGGCCCTGGCGTGCTTCGCGATGTACCAGCTGCTGCACTCGAGGGCGTCGTTCACGGCGCTGCGCGCGGCATACCCCGACCAGCCGATCAGGTGGCGCCGCGTCTGGGGCGCGTACGTGACGGCCTTCGGCCTCAACGGCGTGGTGCCCGCCGGCGGGGGGAGCGCCGTCCAGCTCATGCTCGTCAAGCGCTCGATCCCGGGCTCCACGTACCCGGGTGTGACGTCCGCGCTGTGCACGGCGGGCATCTTCGACGGCCTGATGTGCGCGGTGTTCATCGGCTTCGCGTTCACCCAGGACGTGTTCCCGTCCATCGGAGACTTCGGCGACCTGACCTCGTTCGACCTCGCCTGGATCGGACGCCATCAGCTCTGGACGGCGGTCATCGCCGTGGCGCTGGCGGCCCTCGTGGCGCTGGCGATCCGCATCGCGGACAAGCGCCTGGGGTCGCTGCGCAAGGACGCCAAGCAGGGTCTTCGCGTCCTTGGAATGCCGCGGACCTTCGTCCGCGGCATGGTCGTGCCGCAGCTGGTCAGCTGGACGTTCCGTCTCGCCGCCATGTACTTCCTGCTCCAGGCGTTCGGCATCCACGCGACGCTGGCCAACGCCGCCCTGGTGGTGTCGGTCCAGGTCTTCGCGATGATCGTGCCGATCACTCCGGGCGGCGCGGGCGTCCAGCAGGCGCTGCTGCTCGTGGTCTTCGCGGGTGCCGCGTCGGAGTCGGCGGTGACGTCGTTCTCCGTCGGCCAGCAGATCGCCGTGGTCGTGTTCACGATGATCGAGGCGCTGCTCGCCGCCGCGCTGGTGTTCCGCCAGGGCTCGCTGCGAACGCTGCTGCGCGACAGCCGCAAGGACGAGGCCGCGGCCACCGCATCCGGCTAGCCTCCGACGCGTATGAAGCGCTTCCACGTCACCACGTTCGGGTGCCAGATGAACGAGCACGACTCGGAGCGCATGAAGGGCATGCTCGAGGCGCTGGGCTACGCCGAGGCCGCCGCGCCAGACGGCGCCGACCTCATCTTGTTCAACACCTGCTCGATCCGCGAGAAGGCCGACGAGCGCTTCGTCGCGCACCTCCGCCAGGCGGCCGCCCTCAAGCGGCGGGACCCGGAGCGCCTGATCGGCGTGGGCGGGTGCTGGGCGCAGTCGGTCAAGGAGCAGGTCTTCCGCCAGTTCCCGTTCGTCGACGTGGCCTTCGGCCCCGGTCAGGTGCACAAGCTCGCGGAGTTCTTGTGCAGCGACTCGCTGACCGCGCAGGGCTTCTTCGAGTTCGAGGGCTTCACCGGGCATCTGCCGGCCAAGCGGGCCCGCGAGTTCCAGGGCTGGATGCAGATCAGCGTCGGCTGTAACTGCCGTTGCTCCTACTGCATCGTGCCGTCGACGCGTGGGCTCGAGGTGTCGCGGCCCTTCGACGAGCTCGTGGCCGAGGCGCGCGGACTGGCCACGGACGGTGTCCGCGAGATCACCCTGCTGGGCCAGAACGTCAACTCCTACGGGCGCGATCTGCGTCCGCGGGCGGCGTTCTCCGAGCTGCTGCGGGCGGTCGACACGATCGAGGGCATCGAGCGCATCCGCTACACGAGCCCGCACCCGAAGGACATGCGCGAGGACGTGGTGGTGGCGCACGCGGAGCTGAGGGCGCTGTGCGAGCACATCCACCTGCCGCTCCAGTCGGGGTCGACGCGGATCCTGAAGGCCATGCGGCGCACCTACACGCGCGAGCGCTACCTGGATCGCGTGGCGCTCATCCGCGAGCACGTGCCCGACGTCGCGCTTACGACCGACATCATCGTGGGGTTCCCGGGAGAGACCGAGGATGACTTCCGCGACACGCTCGAGGTCGCCGAGCAGGTCGGTTACGACGGGGCGTTCACTTTCATCTTCTCGCCGCGGCGCGGGACCGAGGCGGCGACGCTGACCGACGGTCTCGTCCCGCACGAGGTGGCGGTCGAGCGCATGCAGCGCCTTGTCGAGGTCGTCCAGCGCCGAGCGCGCGAGCGCGGGCAGCGATTCGTCGGGCGCACGCTTGACGTCCTGGTGGAGGGGTCGTCGCGCACCGACCCCGACCGCCTGCGCGGTCGCACGCGCCACAACAAGGTCGTCAACTTCAGCGGCATCGCGCAGCCGGGCGAGCTCGTGCCCGTGGAGATCACGTCGGCGACGTCGCAGACCCTCGCGGGCGAGATGTCGCTGCTGGCGGCGGCGCGCTAGACACCGCGCAGGCATATGCCACCCTGGGGACATGGCCTTCGGGCGTAAGGACCGCAACAAGCGCCAGCTGTTCGAGACCCGCTCGCACTCGTGGGCGGAGGTCGGGCTGACGCGGCAGCTGAGCCGTGCCGCCGTGCGACGGGCGCGGATCGAGCTCGCGCTGCTGATCCCCCTCGTGGCCGGGATGCTCGTCGTCTACGACCACCGCCGGGCGATCTTCGGCACCGGGTCCACGACCCCGGTGCGGGTCGTCACCGTCATCGGCCTGGTCATCCTCGGCTGGGCCTTCGCGCGCAGCGTCGGCCGTTCGCTCGGCCCGGTGCTGTTCCGGCGCATGGACCCTGCGAGCGCGGGCACCATGGGCTTCCTGTTCCGGCTGGTGACGATGGGCGTGGCCCTCATCGTGGCGCTGCGCATCGGGGGCCTCAAGCCGCAGGAGCTCGCGGCGGGCGGCGCCTTCACGGCCGTCGTGTTCGGGCTTGCTGCACAGCAGACCCTGGGCAACCTGATCGCCGGCACGGTGCTGCTCAGCGCGCGGCCCTTCCGGGTGGGCGATCGTGTGCGGATGATGGGCGGCAACGTCGGCGGCCAGGTGGAGGGCATCGTGAGCTCGCTCGGGCTGCTCTACACCGTCCTCACCGACGGCGAGGACGAGATCATGGTGCCCAACAGCACCGTGCTGGGCCTCGCCGTGTCGCCCCTGCGCGAGCCCGACGCCGTGGACCTTCGCGCGCGCCTGCGGGCGGGCGCGAACCCGTCGGACCTGCAGGACCTGCTGGAGGCGGAGATCGACGTGCCGCTGCGCGACCGACCACGAATCACGTTGGAGGAGATCGACGGCGAGGAGGTCGTCGTCCGCATCCAGGCGACGCCCATCGTCTCCAGCGACGGGCCCAAGCTGGCCAGCGAGGTTCTCCGGGCGGTGGCGAGCGAGACGCGCCGCGCGGATCCCGCCGAGGCGCCCGCGGGCGCGTCCGGGCCGGGCTCCTAGCGCTTCTCGGTCTGCCCGCCGACGATCTGCTCGGCGAGCTCGGTCGAGCCCATACGGCGGCTGACGCGTGCGGCGACGTCCGGCGCGAGCTGCGAGAAGGCGGCCCCGATGCGCAGGCCGACCGCCGCGACGGAGATCTCGGCCTTGTCACGCTCGATTGCCCGCACGACGCCTCCGGCGACGTCGTCGGGGGTCCGCGTGCCCACGCCCTTCGGGAGCTGCGCGCCCGACTCGGCGAACATGCCGGCGTCCCGGATGAACCCGGGGTAGACGAGCGACACGCCGACTCCGGTGCCGGCGAAGTCCTCGCGCAGGGCGAGGCCGAAGCCCCGGAGCCCGAACTTGGTCGCGCTGTACAGCGTGGTGCGCGCGGCCGCTGATTTCCCGGACAGCGAGTCGACGAGCACGATGTGGCCTCCGCCGCGCTCCACCATCCTCGGCGCCAGTGCCCGCGCCTGGAGGATGGGCGCCCGCAGGTTGACGTCCAGCGCCCGGTCGATCTCCTCGACGGAGTAGTCCTCGACACGACCCGACGCGGGGAGCGCCGCGTTGGCGATGAGGATGTCGACGTCCTCGGTCTCGGCGATGAGCCGGTCGACCTCGGCGCGGTCGGCGAGGTCGACGGTGAGCGAGCGCCCACCGGTCTCCGCCGCGAGTGGCTCCAGCACCTCCGCGCGCCGGCCGGTCAGCACGAGCTTGGCGCCGCGCTGGGCCAGCGCCCGCGCGATCGCGTGCCCGATGCCCCCGGTGGCGCCCGTCAGGAGCGCCGTGCGGCCTTCGATCTCCACGGCCGGGCAGCCTAGTGGAGCGGGTGCGATCCTCGGTGGGTGAAGGTGATCGCGATCTTCGGGCCCACCGGCGTCGGCAAGACGGCGCTGGCCGTCGCCGCCGCCGACGTCCTGCGCGAGCGAGGTGAAGATCCCGTCGCGGTCGCCGCCGACGCGCTTCAGGTCTATCGCGGCCTGGAGACGCTGACCGGCGTGGCGTCGCGGGCCGACCAGGCGCGCCTCGAGCACCGGCTCGTCTCATTCCTGCCACTCGACGCCCGGTTCAGCGTCGGGGAGTACGCCCAGCTGGCCCATGCCCAGATCGACGACCTGGTCGCGACGGGCCGCGTGCCGATCGTCGTGGGCGGGACCGGGCTGTACCTGCGCGCCGCGCTCGCGGACCTGGACCTCCGCCCGGCGCCGCCCGACGAGGTCCGCCTGCGCTGGAGCGCCGAGCTCTCCAGCCGCGGCGCACCCGCGCTGCACGCCGAGCTGGTCCGGCGAGCGCCGTGGGCCGTGGACTCGGTGTCGCCCAACGACGCCCATCGCCTCGTGCGGATGCTCGAGCTGGACGACCTCGGCGAGTTGGAGCCGCCCGAGGGCGACCAGCCCAACCAGCTGTGGACCGCGAACACCCGCCATCCGACGCGGCTGCTCGGCCTCACGATGGACCGCGAGCGGTTGTACGAGCGCATCGATGCCCGCGTGGACGCGATCGTCGCGGCGGGCGCCGTCGGTGAGGTGCAGCGGGCGAACGCGTCAGGCGCCTCCGAGACCGCCCGCAAGGCCCTGGGCTTCGAGGAGCTGCTGACCGGCGACATCGAGGCGTACAAGCGCCGCACCCGCAAATACGCGCGGCGCCAGCTCACCTGGATGCGCAAGCTGGCGGGTGCCGAGCTGATCGACGTGACCGACCGCGAGCCGGTGGAGCTCGCGCGCCAGCTTCTAGGCTCTTTGGCTACGTGAGCCTGACCTTCGAGAAGTGGACCGCCCTGGGCAACGACTACCTCATCGTCGAGGCCGAGCAGCTGCCCTGGCCGCTCACGAGCGAGCGCGTGCGGCGCCTGTGTGACCCGCACCTGGGCATCGGCTCGGACGGCGTCCTGCTCCTGTCGAGGCCCGACGAGACCGGCTTCGTGGCCCGGCTGCGCATCTTCAACCCCGACGGCAGCGAGGCCGAGCTGTCGGGCAACGGCGCGCGCGAGGCGATCCTCTACCTGCGCCGCCGGGGCTGGACCGACCAGGAGCAGTTCTCGATCCAGACCGCGGCCGGCGAGATCCGTCCGACGATCCTCGACGAGCGCACGTGCCGCGTCGACATGGGCCGCGCGAGCACCCGCAGCGCCAAGGACTTCCCGAGCGGCGGCGACGACGGCCGCGGCGATGTCGAGGGATTCGCCTTCCAGTTCGTGTCGATCGGCAACCCGCAGTGCGCGATCGCCGTGGAGGACCCCGAGGTATTGGATCTGCATGCGGTCGGCCCGCGCATCGAGCGCAGCGAGCTGTTCCCGAACCGCACCAACGTGAGCTTCTACGCCGAGGCCCAGCCCGGCGTGATCCGCGCCCGGATCTTCGAGCGCGGCGTGGGGGAGACGCTGTCGAGCGGCACAGGTGCCATCGGGGCGGCCGTGGCCTACGCGCTGTCGGGTGGCGACGGTCCCGTCACGGTGCGCCTGGACGGCGGCGAGCTCACCGTCGAGATCGACGACGCCCTGCACATCGACCTGACCGGATGGGCGGTGCCCATCGCCTCCGGCACACTTTCCCAAGAGCTGGAGGACGACCTTGCAGCACTCTGACCGCCTGGAGCGGATTCCCCCGTACCTGTTCGCCGAGCTCGAGCGCAAGATCGCCGCGAAGAAGGCGGCCGGCGTCGACGTGATCAGCCTCGGGATCGGCGACCCCGACCGCCCGACGCCCGCGCTCGTGGTCGCGGCGATGCAGGAGGCCGTGACCGAGCCCGAGACGCACCGCTACCCCTCCAACCGCGGCCGCGCGGACTTCCGCGCGGCGGTGGCCGAGTTCTACGAGCGCCGCTTCGACGTCACGGGCCTGGACCCGGCGACCGAGGTGATGGCGGCCATCGGCGCCAAGGAGTGCATCTTCAACCTGAACCTCGCCTTCCTGAACCCCAGCGACGTGGCGCTGGCCGCCGACCCGGGCTACCCGGTCTACACGGCCGGCCCGCTGATCGTCGGGGGCGAGCCGCACCTGATGCCGCTGCTCGCGGAGAACCACTTCGTTCCCGACCTCGACGCGATCGCAGACGACGTGGCCGACCGGGCCAAGCTCCTGTTCGTCAACTACCCCAACAACCCCACGGGCGCGATCGTGGTCGAGGGCTTCTACGAGCGCCTGGTGGCGTTCGGTCGCCGCCACGACGTCCTGATCGTCTCGGACATGGCCTACTCCGAGACGACGTTCGACGGCTACCGGGCGCCGTCGTTCCTGGCGACGCCGGGCGCAAAGGACGTCGGCGTCGAGGTCTTCAGCTGGTCCAAGGGCTACAACATGACCGGCTGGCGCTGTGCCGCGATCAGCGGCAACGCTGACGCGATCGAGTCGTACTGGCGCCTGAAGACGAACATCGACTCGGGCAACTTCGAGGCCGTGCAGCTCGCGGGCATCGCGGCGCTCAGCCCCGACGCCGACGGCGAGAAGGCGTCGATGAACGAGCTGTACCGCCGGCGCCGCGACCTGGTCTGCGAGGCCCTGGGGAAGATCGGCGTGGACGTCAGACCACCCAAGGCGACGATCTATGTCTGGGCGCCGGTCCCGCAGGGCTTCGAGAGCGCGGCCGCCTACGCGGAGCACGTGCTCGAGGAGGCCGGCGTGGTCGTCTCGCCCGGCGGCGCCTACGGGCCCAACGGCGAGGGCTTCTTCCGGATCTCGCTCACGACGCCCGACGACCGCCTGGTCGAGGCCGTCGAGCGCTTGGGCCGGCTGCGCGCCTGACACGACGCGGGGGCGGCCTAGACTGGGTCGTGGATGGATCGCTCACGCCACGGCCGGACCGGGGAGACGCAGTCGCCCAACGGGACGCGGCCCGGCCGCGCACGCCAGCGTGCGCTCATTGTCGGCGTGATGCGGGCACCCGCGGGCGAAGCGCGCGGGTCGGGTGAGGACATGGCGGAGCTCGAGGAGCTGCTGCGCACGGCGGGCGTGGCCGTCGTCGGGCGGATCGTTCAGCACCGCGACATGCCCCATCCGAACACGTACGTCGGTCCGGGCAAGCTCGAGGAGATCAAGGCGGCGGCCAAGGCGCTCGACGCGAACCTCGTCGCCTGCGACGACGAGCTCACGCCGCGCCAGGAGCGCAATCTCGAGCAGGAGCTCTCCGACGTGCCGGTCGTCGACCGCACGACCGTGATCCTCGACATCTTCGCCGGGCACGCGAACTCGGCCGAGGGCAAGCTCCAGGTCGAGCTCGCGCAGCTCCAATACAACCTCGCCCGGATGCGCGGCCTGTGGACGCATCTCGAGCGCCTGGGCGGCGGCATCGGCACGCGGGGCCCGGGCGAGTCCCAGATCGAGACCGACCGCCGGCTCGCGCGCGACCGCATCTCCGCGCTCAAGCGCCGGCTGCGCGACGTGCAGGGCTCGCGCGAGATCATGCGCGCGGAGCGCGAGCGCGCCGGGCTGACGCGCGTCGCACTCGCGGGCTACACGAACGCCGGCAAGTCGACCCTTCTCAACGCACTCACCGGTGCGGAGGTCGGCGTCGGCGACCGGCTGTTCCACACCCTGGACCCGACGACGCGCCAGCTCGAGGTCCACGGACGCCGCTACCTGGTCACCGACACCGTCGGCTTCATCCGCAAGCTGCCCCACCAGCTCGTCGAGGCGTTCGGCGCCACCCTGGAGGAGACGACGCTGGCCGACCTCGTGCTGCACGTCGTCGACGCGAGCGTCGAGGAGAAGGAGATGCTCGCGATGCTGCGCGCCGTCGAGGATGTCCTGGAGGAGATCGGGGCGGGAGACCGCACGCGGATCCTGGTGCTCAACAAGGCCGACGTGCTCGATGACGACCGGCGGTCCGAGCTGGGCTTCCGCCATCCCGACGGGGTGCTCGTGAGCGCCGCGACGGGGGAGGGGCTTGAGGCTCTGGCCGGGCAGATCGACGAGGCCTTCCGGCGCACGCTGCGCTCCATCGACCTGCTCGTTCCGTACGCCGAGGGCGCGCGCCTCGCGGAGCTCCACGACATCGCCGGCGAGCTGGAGCGCGAGGACACCGCCGAGGGCGTTCGCATCCGCGCTCGGGTCCCGGCGACGGTCGCCGAGCGGTTCGCCGCCTACGCGCGCTGATCGCCGGTGGGCTCGCGAGCGGCGTCACGGGCGCCGTCCGGCGAGTCGAACACCCGCACCTCGACGACCTTGCCGTCCTCGAAGCGCCACAACTGGGCCAGCTCGACCACGTCCTCGCGCAGCGAATGGCGGTGTCGCCCGCTCTGGCGGTAGATCACGATCGCGTGCTCGCCCGCCTCCTCGACGCTGACGATGTCCTGGCGCAGGTCGTCCAGCTCGCGCTCCAGCGCGGCGCGGACCTTCTGGACCCCCTCCGCACCCTCGTAGACGTGCTCGCGCTCGCTCCACGACGGCCGCATGACCAGCCGGGCCGACGGATCGATCTCCTTGGTGAACATCGCGAGCAGCGTCTCGAGGTCGCGCTCTGAGAACGCGACGAAGCCGCGGCGGGCGGTCTCCACGCTCGACACACCGATAGCGTCCCGCGAATGCGCCTGTCCGTCCAGCGCCTGCGGTCCGACGCACGAATTCCTGCTCGCGCGCACCCCGGGGACGCCGGCCTGGATCTGTACGCGGTGGAGGCCCGCACGCTGGCCCCGGGCCAGCGCGCGATGGTGCCCACGGGCATCGCGATCGCCCTGCCGGAGGGTCACGCGGGCCTCGTGGTGCCGCGCTCGGGCCTGGCCGCGCGATACGGCATCGCGATCGTCAACGCTCCCGGCCTGATCGACGAGGGCTATCGCGGCGAGGTCAAGGTCCTCCTGCTGAACACCGACCCGACAGAGCCGTTCGCGATCGACGCAGGCGACCGGATCGCGCAGCTCGTCGTTGTGCGCGTCGACCAGGTCGAGGTGCACGAGGCCGACGACCTCGAAGCCACCGGCCGCGGGGCCGGCGGCTTCGGCTCGAGCGGTCGCTGACTAGACCAGTCCGTTGGCCGACAGGAACGCCTTGGCGACGGCGGCCGGCTTCTGCTTGTCGAGGTCGACCGCGGCGTTCATCTTCTGCATCGCCTCGGTCGTGAGCTTCGCGCTCACCGCGTTGATCGTCTGCGCGAACGCCGGGCCCTCGGCCGTGAGGACCTTCTGCGAGACGGTCGGTGCCACGTTCTGGAAGCCGAAGATGAACTTCGGGTCCTTGAGCAACGTGTACTTGCCCGCCGCCGCGAGTGCTCCGTCGGTGGTGAACACGTCGGCGGCCTGCACCTTGCCGGCGTCGAGGGCCTTGTACTGGAGGCCGATCGCCAGCGGCTTGAACCCCGGCACGACACCGTAGGCCGCCTTGAGGCCGATCATGCCCTCGTAGCGGGTCTTGAACTCCGGCGGCGCGCCGATCGTCACCTTGCTGCCGAGCTTCTTGAGGTCCGCGACGGTCGACAGGCCGTTGCGCTGCGCGTACGCGGGCGTCACCGCGAGGGCGTCGGAGTCGAAGAACGGCGTCTTGTCGAGCAGCTCGTAGCCGCGGCCGTTCTCGAACTTCTTCGCCGCCGCGTACGCCGCGTCGGCGTTCGACGGGCGCTTGGTCTGGTGCGCGAGGGCGGACAGGACGACCCCGGTGTACTCGGGGACCATGTCGATCTTCCCGCTGGTCAGCGCCTTGTCGATGATCTCCGACGAGCCGATGTTCGGCTTGAGCCTGACCGTGAAGCCCTTCGCGCGCAGGGCCTGCGCGTAGAGCTCACCGAGCACGTACTGCTCGGTGAAGTTCTTGTCGCCGATGGTCACGGCCGGCTTGCCCTTGCCGGGCTGCCCGGCGGGCTTGGCGGGCGACGACGATGACGAGCTCGAGCTGGACGACCCGCACGCGGCGAGCGCGAGCGAGGTCATGAGGGCCAGCGCCACGATGGCGAGGCGTCGGATCATGCGGAGCTTCCTCCTGGATTGGGGGCTGGGGCAGCGGGGATGCCGCGAGCGGGCCCCCACATCGACGGGCGGCGCGAGACGCGCAGCCCGCGCGGGGTGACCGCGCGCTGGAGGCCGGCGAAGACGACCTCCGTGAGCAGGGCGAGGGCGACGAGGCAGATGGCCGCGCCGAGCACGCCGGAGAAGTGGTAGCTGGCCTGGTTGCTGATGATGTCGCCCAGGCCGCCGGAGGCCCCGACCAGCGCGCCGAGCGGCGTCGTCGCGACGACGAAGACCGCGCCGGTTCGGATGCCGGCGAAGAGCAGCGGCAGGGCGAGTGGCAGCTCCACGCGCAGCAGGACGTCGCGGTCGCGCATGCCCATGCCACGGGCGGCGTCCACGGCGTCGCGGTCGACGCCGTCCACCGCCACGTACGCGTTCGTGAGGATCGGCGGGATCGCAAGGATCACCAGCGCGACGAGCAGGTTGACGTCGCCGATGCCCAGTACCGCGAGGGCGATCGCGACCACCGCCAGGCTCGGAAGCGCGCGGCCGATGTTCGCTCCGTTGATGGCGACGAACGAGAAGCGGTGCACGTGGCCGAGCAGGACGCCCAGCGGCACCGCGACGACGAGCGCGATGACCAGGGCCTCGGCGCTGATCGTGAGCGTGTCGAGCGAGCTCGTCCAGAGCAGGTGCGTGTTGTCGCCGATGAAGCGGAAGGCGTTGGTGAAGTCGGACATCAGGTGCGCACCAGCCGCCGGGACCAGGGAGCGAGGCCGCGCTGGAGGCCGACGAGCAGGCCGTCGGCGACAAGCGCGAGCGCGACGGCCAGGGCACCCGCGGCGATGATCTCCGTCTTGAATACATCGGACTGGATGCCCGCGAAGATCGGCGCGCCGAGGCCCTCGTCGTCGATGTAGGCGGCGACGGTGGCGAGACTGATCGTCGTGACCGCCGCGACGCGCAGGCCGGCCATGATCGCCGGGAGCGCCAGGGGCAGGTCCACGCGCAGCAGCAGCTGGCGATCCGTCAGGCCCATCCCGCGCGCGGCGTCGCGCACGTCCTCGGGCACCCCGCGCAGACCCGTCAGCGTGTTGCGGAACAGGATGAGCAGCGTGTAGGAGACGAGGGCGATCTCGGCCGTGGTCCGCGACAGCCCGCTGACGGGCACGAGCAGCTGGAACAGCGCGAGGGAGGGGATGGTGAACAGCAGCCCGGTGACGATGGTCACGGGCGACTCGAGCCAGCGCATCCGGTACGCCGCCAGGGCGAGCGCCACCGCGATCACGAACCCGATCGACAGGGCGATGACCGTCAGCACCACGTGCTCGCGCAGCGCGGGCCACAGGACGTCGGACCAGTTGTCGGACACCCAGCCCCAGCAGAAGCCCGTGTTCTCGCGCACGCACGAGTGTGCGCCGCCTCCGCCGAAGTCGGGGATCACGACCTTGTCGGCGGCGACGATCACCTGCGGTCCCCGCCCAGCAGTGCGGCCACCGAGTCGACCGACGCGATGCCGATCTCGCGATCGCCGTCGACGACCAGCGCCTCCTGGGTGGCGGCGCTGAGCATCTCCGACAGCGCGTCGCGCGCGCTCATGGAGCCGGGCAGGCGCAGCTCGGGCAGGTAGCCGTTGAGATCGGCGAGCTCGAGGTCTGCGAGGCGCGACAGGGCCAGGCGCTTGAGGCCGCGGTCGGCCCCGACGAAGCGGGCGACGAAGTCGTCGGCCGGGTTGGTGAGGATCGCCTCGGGCGTGTCGTACTGGGCGAGCACGCCGCCCTCGCGCAGGATCGCGATCCGGTCGCCCATCTTGATCGCCTCGTCGATGTCGTGGGTGACGAA
>DAINCW010000060.1:0-12389 GCA_036732205.1 Solirubrobacteraceae bacterium
CCTCCTCGTAGAACGCGCCGGTGATCCCGTCCTGGACCGTCTCGCGCACGCCGCCCTCAGCCAGCGCGATGACCGGACGCCCTGCGGCCTGCGCCTCCACCGCGGCGATCCCGAACTCCTCGGTGGCGGTCACGACCAGTGCGCGGCTCGCCGCCAGCAGGCCGGCGGCGACCTCGTCGGAGACGCGGCCGGTGAACTGGATCGTCGGGCCCGCCAGGCGCCGCAGTCGCCGCGCGTCGGGTCCGTTGCCGATGACGATGAGCGGCCGGCGCATGCGGTTGAAGGCCTCGATCGCCAGGTGCAGGCGCTTGTGAGGCATGAGCTCGGAGAGGACGACGTAGGCGTCGCCGACCGGGCCGGGCGTGAAGCGCGCCGTCTCCACCGGCGGGTAGACGATCGTCGCGACGCGCCCGAAGTAGCGCGCGATGCGCCGGTGGGTCGTCTCGGAGTTCGCGATGTAGCGGTCGACGCGCTGGGCGGCGATCCAGTCCCACTGGCGCCAGCGCTGGAACACGACGCTCAGGGCGGCGCGCTCCAGGGCGCTGCGCTGCTTGAGCGTCTCCTCGCGGGCGTTCCACGCGTAGCGGAAGGGGTTGTGGCAGTAGCAGACGTGGACCGCGTTCTCGTCGACGATCACCCCGTGGGCCCATGCGCTCGAGCTCGAGATCACGAGGTCATAGCTCGACAGGTCCAGGGCCTCCATCGCGTAGGGGTAGAGCGGCAGCAGCGCCCGGAACGTCCTGGCGGTGGGCCGCAACCGCTGGAGAAACGACGTGTTCACGGTGCGATGCGAGAAACGCCGCTCGGTCCCCAGCTCGTCGTAGACGGCCGTGTACACGTCAGCGTCGGGGTACATGTCGCAGAGCGCGGAGAACACGCGCTCTGCTCCTCGGACGTCGAGGAGGAAGTCATGGACGAGTGCCACCCGCCGGGGAGTGAGCTCAGGACCCACCGTCATGCGGGGCGACACTATCCGACGGCCGCTACCGTTTCCGGCCACATGCGCCGCCTCCCCCTGCTCGCGGCGGCGGCGCTCGTCGCCTGCCTCCTCGCTCCCGCCCCCGCTCCGGCGGCCCGGAACGTGCCGCCGGGCTTCTTCGGCGTGATGACCGACGGGATCCTGCTCCAGCGCTCCGACGAGCAGCTCACCCACGAGTTCGACCTCATGAAGGCCGACGGCGTGGAGACGATCCGGCCGGTCGTGCTGTGGGCCGACATGCAGCCCGAGCGCGGCGGGGCCGTTGACTTCGGGCAGACCGACCGGATCTTCGCCCAGGCCGCGACCCACGGAATGCACGTCGTGCCGGTCGTGCTGCGCGTGCCGTCGTGGGCCCGCATCGTGGCCGGCAACTTCGCCTCGCCGCCCAAGGACCCGAAGACCTACGGGGCGTTCCTGGCTGCGCTGATCGGTCGCTACGGCCCCGGCGGCACGTTCTGGGCCGACAACCCCTCGCTGCCGGTGCGCCCGCAGCGCGACTGGGAGGTGTGGAACGAGCCCAACCTCAACCGCTACTGGTCGTCGCCCATCCCGTTCGCCAAGGGCTTCGTCGCCCTGATGAAGGTCGCCCACGACGCGATCAAGCAGGCCGACCCGGGGGGGCGCGTGATCCTGGCGGCGTTCGGCAACGACTCGTGGCGCGCCCTGCGCAAGGCGTACGCGGCGGGGCTGAGGGGCTCGATGTTCGACGTCGCCGCGCTGCACCCGTTCTCGGGGCGGCTGAGCAACGTGCTCAAGATCATCCGGCTCAACCACGATGTCTTCGCCCAGCACGGCGACGGCGGCAAGCCGGAGTGGATCACCGAGATCACGTGGCCTTCCGCACTCGGCAAGACGAAGAACACGACCGGGTTCGAGACCACCGAGAGTGGCCAGGCGAGCCGGTTGACCGCCGCGTTTCGGGCCTTCGTCCGCATCCGCTCACAGGACCACCTGCTCGGGGCGATCTGGTCGACGTGGCTCACTGAAGACCGCGGATCGGCCAACTCCTTCGACTGGTCTGGCCTGCGCAAGCTCAACCCGAGCGACCCCGGCGGCGAGCCGATCGACAAGCCCGCGCTGAAGGCCTACCGGGCGGTCGCGCTGCCGCTCGAGGGCCGCGCCCGCTAGACACCACCCCCATGCGCATCGGGGTGGACGCGCGCCACCTGGCCGAAGGGCGCGGCGTGGCCCGCTACACGCGGGGCATGCTGGCGGCGCTGGCCCAGATGTATCCCGGCGACGAGCTCGTCGCGCTGGTCCCCGGGCGCGGGCCGATCGACGTGCCCGCCCCGATACAGCGCCACAACGTGCGCATCGTCCGCACGCTGTTGCCTGGGCGCGCCGTGTTCGGCGTCGGCGCGCTGGTCGGGCGACCGCGGCTGGAGCTGCTGCTCAAGCGCGCCGTCGACGTGGTGTGGCTCCCGGCGCCGGCTCCTGTCGCGCTCGCGGGCGAGGTGCCGTACGTGCTGACCATCCACGACCTGTCGTTCGAGCAGCGCCCCGGGGACTTCACCGCGTATGAGCGCGCGTGGCACCGCGCGGCGCACCCGCGCGCGCTGGCGACCGGGGCCGCGCGGGTCGTCGCGGTGTCGCACGCCACGCGCGACGTCGTGGCCGACCATTGGAGGCTCGACGCCGCGCGGATGCGGGTGGTCGGACAGGGCGTCTGGGGTCCGGGCGACCACCCGCGGCCGCGGCCTGCGTGGCTGCCGAAGCGCTATGTGCTGGCGGTGGGCGCACTGGAGCCGCGCAAGGCGTGCGGCGTGCTCGCCGACGCGTTCGCCCTGGCGCGCCATCGCGGCCTGGACGCGGAGCTCGTCTTCGCCGGAGCCGGGCGCCTGGCGGGGCGCCTCGGGCGGCGGCCCGGCGTCAGGGTCATGGGCCACGTCAGCGCCGACGCGCTCGACGCCCTGTACTCGCACGCGATCGCGCTGGCGATGCCGTCGTACCTCGAGGGGTTCGGGCTGCCCCCACTCGAGGCGCTGTCGCGCGGCACACCGCCCGTCGTCGCCGACCTGCCCGTCTACCGCGAGACGCTCGGCGAGGCCGCGGTGCGGGTCCCACCCGGCGACGTCGAGGCGCTCGCCGCCGCGCTCGTGCGGCTGGACGGCGACGGCGCACTGCGCGCGCGGGTCCTGAGCGCCGCCCCGCAAGCGCTGGCGCCGCACACGTGGTCGCGCGCCGCGGCTGGCCTGCGCGCGGTGCTGGCCGAGGCCGCGGAGGCGCCGGCATGAGCGGCGGGGCGTTCACCGCGCTCGTCGTCCTGCACGACTCACGGACGGACCTCGAACGGCTGCTCGCGTCGATTGATCGCCACCTCCCGCAGCGCCCGCAGGTCGTCGCGGTCGACACGGGCTCGGGTGACGGGGGCGCCGGACTGGCTCGGTCCTGGGGCGCGGAGGTGCTCGAGCTCGAGGGCAATCCGGGGTTCGGCGCGGCGAACAACGCGGGGCTGGAGCTGGCCCGGGCCGACGTGACCGTGCTGCTGAACCCCGACGTCGAGCTGCTCGACGGCGGCCTCGCAGACCTGGCGCGGATGGCCGGCGAGCGCGGCGCCCTGCTCGCCCCGCGGCTGCTCAACGCCGACGGGAGCGTCCAGCGCAGCGCGCACCCGCTGCCCGGCAGCGCGGCGGCCCTGCTGCCCGCGGTGGTGCACCCGCGCGTCCTGCCACGGGCACTGCGGGAGCGCTTCGACCCCTGGCGGGCGGAGCGGTCGCGGCCCATCGGCTGGGCGATCGCGGCGTGCCTGGCGGCGCCCACCGCGACCCTGCGGCGCCTGGGCCCCTTCGACCCCGCAGCATTCCTCTTCTACGAGGACCTCGAGCTCGGCCTGCGGGCACGCGACGCCCGCGTGGCGTTCGAGCTGCGCCCCGAGGTCGCCCTGCGTCATGCCGGTGCCCATTCCACTGAGCCGGCGTTCGGCGGCGAGCCGTTCGAGCTGCTGGCAAGCCGGCGGCGCGAGGTCATCGGCGCACGGATGGGCCGGCGCGCACTGGCGCTCGACGACGCGGCTCAGGCGTTGACCTTCGTCACCCGAGCCGCGGGGCGGCGCGCGCGGCGCCTCGACGCGGAGCGCGAGCGGGCCCAGCTGGCCGCCCTGCGCGCGTCCCGGCGAGGCTAGAACAGGCCCATCTGGTCGGCCGGCGGCTCGTCGGCCTCCGGCACGGCCCGCAGCGGCTCCTCCTCCACGACCGGCTCGGGCGGTTCCTGCGCCCCCGGCTGCTCCGGGGCCGGCAATGCGAGCAGCTCCGGCAGGCGCGCGAAGTCCTCGCGCAGCGCCTCGAGCATCCGCGGCGTGTACAGCGCCGCCGCCGGATGGAAGATCGGGAAGAGGCGAACCGCGCGGGGGCCGATCACGCGAACCTCCGCCTGGCCGTGCAGCCGGGTGATCCCGGTCGGGTCGGCGCGCAGCAGCTTCGTCGCGAAGTTGCCGAGCGTGCACACGACGCGCGGCTCGATGAGCTCGAGCTTGCTCATCAGATAGCCCTGGCAGTTCTCGATCTCCACGGGGTGGGGATCGCGGTTGCCCGGAGGCCTGCACATCAACACGTTCGCGATGAAGACCTCCTCGCGGGCCATGCCGATCTCCCCCAGCAGCTTCTCGAGGAGCTTGCCGGCCTGCCCGACGAACGGGATGCCCTCCCGATCCTCGTTCGCCCCGGGCGCCTCCCCCACGAACATCAGATCCGCGTCGGCGTTCCCGGCGCCGAAGACGACCTGGGTGCGCGTCGAGACGAGCTCGGGACATTTCGGGCAGGAGCGGGCCTGCTCGTAGACGAGCTTGAGCTCCTGGCGCCGGGTGGCCGGGTCGGCCATCGCGCCCCAGCGTAACCAGCGTCCCTGCGCGGTATATTTCACGACGAGGCCGTCACCTTCGGGCCGGACCTCACAGCCGCCAACCAGAGGTCAGCACAACATCAAACGCGACCGGCATCCCGCCAAGGGAGCTGGACCGGAAGAGATGGAGACCATCGACCCGCTTCTCGCGCGCTGCGCGCTCGTCGGCCAGGGCCGGCTCGGAACAGCGCTGGCCGCCGCCCTGCGCGGCGCCGGTCTCCACGTCTGCGGCCCGCTCGGCCGCGGCGCCGACGCCGCCGGCGAGGACGTCGTGATCCTCGCCGTGCCAGACGGCGAGATCGCCTCGGCCGCCGCGGCCCTCGCTGCGGGCGCGCTCGTCGGCCACTGCTCCGGCGCCACGACGCTCGAGCCGCTCGCGGCACACGAGGCCTTCTCGCTGCACCCGCTCATGACCGTGCCCGACGAGGGCGTGGCGTTCGCGGGCGCGACCTGTGCCGTCGCGGGCGCCACGGACCGTGCGCTCGCCGTCGCCACCGGCCTCGCCACCGCGCTGGAGATGCGCCCCGTCGAGATCCCCGACGCCGACCGCGCCGCCTACCACGCCGCCGCGTCGATCGCCTCGAACTTCCTGGTCACGCTCGAGGGCGCGGCCGAACGGCTCGCCGCCACGACCGGCATCGACCGCGAAGCCCTCGTCCCGCTCGTCCGCGCGACGGTCGACAACTGGGCCGCGCTCGGGGCCGAGCGCGCGCTCACCGGCCCGATCGCCCGCGGCGACGAGGCGACCGTCGAGCGCCAGCGCGCCGCCCTCGCCGACCGCGCGCCGGAGCTGCTCGGCCTCTTCGACGCCCTCGCCGAGGCGACCCGCGAGCTCGCCGCCGCCAGGGAGGTCCCGGCGGCATGAGGACCGTCCGCACCGTCGCCGAGCTACGCGCCGCGCTGGCAGACACGCGCCGCGCCGGGCACTCGATCGGGCTCGTGCCGACGATGGGCGCGCTGCACGAAGGCCACCTGAGCCTCATCCAGCGTGCCCGCCAGGAGTGCGACGAGGTCGTCGTCTCGCTCTTCGTCAACCCGGCCCAGTTCGCCCCCACCGAGGACCTCGGCGCCTACCCCCGCGACGAGGCCCGCGACGCCGGCCTGGCCGCCGAGGCCGGCGCCGACCTCCTGTTCGCGCCGCCCATCGTGGAGGTCTACCCCGAGGGCTTCGCGACGACCGTCCACGTGGCGGGCGTCACGGACCCGCTCGAGGGCGCCAACCGCGGCGGCGCGCACTTCGACGCCGTCACCACGGTCGTGACCAAGCTCTTCAACATGGCCCAGCCCGACGTCGCGTACTTCGGGCAGAAGGACGCGCAGCAGGCCGCCGTCATCCGCCGGTTCGTCCGCGACCTCGACATCCCGGTGTGCGTCGAGGTCTGCCCGACCGTGCGCGAGCCCGACGGCCTGGCCATGTCGAGCCGCAACGCCTATCTCGACAGCGAGGAGCGCTCCCGCGCGGCTGCGCTCAAGGGCTCGCTGGACGCGGTCCGCGACGCGATCCAGGGCGGCGACGCCGATCCCGCCGCCGCCGGACGCGCCGTCCTTGCCGACCACGGCGTCGAGCCCGAGTACCTCGCGCTCGTCGACCCCGACACTTTCTTGGAACCGCAGCACCCCGACGGCGACGTCCTCGTCGCCGTCGCCGCCCGGGTGGGCAACGCCCGGCTGATCGACAACCAGATCGTCAACGTGAATGGAGGTCGCCGATGAACCGCAGGATGCTGAAGAGCAAGATCCACCGTGCGACGGTGACCGCCTGCGACCTGCACTACGTGGGGTCGATCACCGTCGACCCAGAGCTGCTCGAAGCGGCCGACATCCTGCCGTACGAGCAGGTCCACGTCGTCGACGTGGACAACGGGGCGCGCTTCGAGACCTACACCATCCCCGGAGACCGCGGCACCGGCGACATGAAGGTCAACGGCGCCGCCGCCCGGCTGGTGCACACGGGCGACACGATCATCGTCATCTCCTACGGCGAGTACACGGCCGAGGAGATCGAGTCCTACGAGCCGCGCGTCGTCCACGTGAGCGCCGGCACCAACCAGATCATCGACGTCGACGCGGAGGTGGCGACCCTCCTCTCGTAGAGGGCGCCAACCCACCCGCAGACAGGAGCAAGCCAGATGTCCGCCGCACCCAAGATCCTCGACGAGCGCCTTCCGATGACGCTCCCGCGCCTGGCCGAGAAGAAGCACCTCGGCGAGCCGATCGTGATGGTCACGGCCTACGACTACCCCTCGGCGCAGGTGGCCGAGGAGGCGGGGGTGGACATGGTCCTCGTTGGCGACTCCGCCGCCAACGTCGTGCTCGGCTACGACAGCACGGTCCCGATCACCGTCGACGAGCTGCTCATGCTGAGCCGCGCCGTGCGCCGGGGCCTGACGACGCCGTTCATGGTCTGTGACCTGCCGTTCGGCTCCTACGAGGCCAGCGACGAGCAGGCCATCGCCACGGCCCAGCGCTTCGTCAAAGAGGCCGGCGCCGACGCCGTCAAGCTCGAGGGCGGCGGCGTCATGGTCGACCGCGCCCAGGCGATCGTCGCCGCGGGGATCCCCGTCATGGGCCATGTCGGCCTCACGCCGCAGACCTCGACGGCGCTCGGCGGCTACAAGGCGCAGGGCCGCACGGCCGACGCTGCCCTGCGCGTGGCGCAGGCCGCGCTCGCGCTCGAGGACGCCGGCTGCTTCTCGATCGTCTTCGAGGCGATCCCGGCGGCCGGCGCCGAAGAGCTGACCGAGCGCCTGCACATCCCCGTCATCGGCATCGGCGCCGGCTCGTCGACGGCGGGCCAGGTCCTGGTCTTCCACGACCTGCTCGGCATCTACGACGGCCACGCCCCGCGCTTCGCCAAGCGCTACGCGAGCCTGAAGGCCGACATGGTGGACGCCGTGGGCCGCTACGCCGACGAGGTGCGCGGCGGGACGTTTCCCGCGCCGGAGCACACCTACTCGATCGACCCGGGCGAGCTCGCGGACTTCCGCGAGCAGTGGGTCGCGAGAGAGCGCATCCGCCGACCCTAACCCGCGGGCGGCGAGGAAGGATCGCTTTCGCGCCAGTCCCGGAGCACCTTCGCGGGCGAGCCCGCCGCGATCGAGAACGGCGGCAGATCCTTTGTGACGACGCTGTTGGCGCCGATCACGCAGCGCTCGCCGATCGTCACGCCGCTCGTGATGACGACGTTCGCGCCGCACCACACGTTGTCCCCGATCCGCGTCGGGCCCTTGCTCGTGAACCCCTGCCAGGTGACCGGCTTGCTGCGGTCGTCGAAACGATGGTTCGCGTCGGTGACGAAGCAGCCGTTGGCGAACATGCAGTGGGCGCCGATCTCGACGAGCTCCTGAGCGGCCACCATCACACCGAGGTTCAGAAACGTGCCGGCGCCGATGCGAACCCGGGCGTCGCCGGGCGCCGTGATCCAGACCCCGGGCTCCAACAGGACGCCCTCCCCCAGCTCCAGCCGGCCCTCTCGCAGCGCCTCCAGCACGTTGCCATGGACCGGCCACCGGATGAACGCGCCGCGGCGCATCGCCTGCAGGTGGATGCGCGCGCGGTTCCAGGGCAGCGCGTTGCGCTCGTACCAGCGCCATTTCTGCGCCCACAGCCGCGCTCGTGACAGACGTCCGTCCATTTCCCCGCGTGATGTTCGCGCAGCGGCCGTGTTCCAGCCATCGTGACCACAAATCTCCGACCCTCGAGGAGCACGCCCATATCGCGAAACAGCGGCTGAGCGGCGTCGAGTTCGGGAAGGAACCCGGAGCCTGGCGCGTCAGCCGGGACGCCACACTGCTATTCCAAAGGACGCATGGAACCGCGCCTGCTCTCCCATCCCGCCCGGCTCGCCGGCACATCGCTGCTTCGCCTCCAGAGCGACGAGCGACTCGTCGACTTGGCGCGCGCGGGCCACGAGCAGGCGTTCGCAACCATCGTCAACCGCCACGGGCCCGCCCTGCAGCGCTACTGCGCGCGGCTGCTGGGCCCGGAACGGGCCGAGGACGCGGTGCAGCAGGCCTTCATCAATGCGCACAACGCCATGACCCGACACGACGACACCCGCGAGCTCCAGATCCGCCCCTGGCTGTACCGGATCGCGCACAACGTCTCGCTCAACGTGCTGCGAAGCCGTCACGACGACGCCGAGCTGACCGACGCCATCCCGTCGGCCGAGCGCGTCGAGGACACCGTCATCGGCCGCGACCAGCTGGCGCGGACGTTGGCGGCCGTCGCGGCGCTGCCCATGCACCAGCGCGACGCGCTGGTGCTGCGCGAGCTCGAGGGTCGCTCGCACGACGAGATCGCCACGACGCTCGGGGTGTCGCCCGGCGCGGCCCGCCAGCACGTGTTCCGCGCTCGTGCCGCCATGCGCACGGGCGTCACCGCGATCACGCCGAATGTGCTGATGATCCGCCTGCTCGAGAGCGGCGCCGGGGCCGCCTCGGGCGGCGTGCCGGAGATCGCCGCCGGAGCGGGGCTCGGGCTAGGCGCGGTCGGCACCAAGATCGCCGTGGGCCTGCTGGCCGCGGGCGCGATCGTCGGCGGCGCGGTCGGCACGGGCGTGGTGCCCATGCCGCACATCCTGCGCCACCACCACGCCCGCTCACACGAGTCGGCGGCCGCGGCCGGCCTCGTGGGCGAGGCGACCGCGGCCGACACCGCGGGCGCCGGCCCCGCCGCGACGATTGGTCACAACGCCCCCTCGGGTGACCAGCGTCGTGGCCGAGGCAAGCGCGGCCTGGGGGCGCTGCCCCTCGGTGGCCGCCAGGCCCACGGGGACCACTCCGGCTCGGGCGGAGCAGGCCACCCCGGTTCGGGCTCCGGCGACCACTCGGGCTCGGGCAGCGGCGACCACTCCGGCTCCAGCGGCGGAGACCACTCCGGATCGAGCTCGGGCGACGGCTCCGACTCGGGATCGAGTTCACCCCCGTCCGTGCTGGACCGCGTCACCACCACCTCGGATGGCGGCGGCGACTCGGGGTCGTCGGGCTCTGACGGATCCGGCGACTCCTCCCGCAGCGGCGCGACCTCGCCGTCAACGACGACGACGACCGGCGACTGACGCGGCCAGCTCTACGCCGCGGCCTTCGCGCGCCGGGCACCGCCCTTGGGACGGTCTGACCGGCGCACCTTCGGCGCCTCGGGCTCCACGAGATCGGCGAGGAACCGGCCCGTGTGGGAGCTCGGCACGCCGGCGACCTGCTCGGGCGTGCCGGTCGCCATCACGCGGCCGCCCTCCTCGCCACCCTCCGGACCCATGTCGATCAGCCGGTCGGCGGTCTTGATGACGTCGAGGTTGTGCTCGATCACGACGACGGAGTTTCCCTGTTCCACCAAGCGCTGCAGGACGGTGAGCAGCCGCTGGACGTCCGCGAAGTGCAGGCCGGTCGTGGGCTCGTCGAGGATGTACAGCGTCGCGCCGGTGGCGATCTTCGACAGCTCGGTGGCGAGCTTGATGCGCTGCGCCTCGCCACCCGACAATGTGGTCGCCGGCTGCCCCAAGCGAATGTAGCCGAGGCCGACGTCGTTGAGCGTCTCCAGGCGCCGGCGCACCTTCGGGATGTGCTGGAAGAAGTCCACGGCCTCCTCGACGGGCATGTCGAGGACGTCGGCGATCGTCCGGCCCTTGAAGCGGATGTCGAGCGTCTCGCGGTTGTAGCGCTTGCCGTGGCACTGCTCGCACGGCACGTAGACGTCGGGCAGGAAGTGCATCTCGATCTTGATCTGCCCGTCGCCGCGGCAGACCTCGCAGCGCCCGCCCTTGACGTTGAACGAGAACCGCCCGGGCTTGTAACCCCGCGCCCGCGCCTCCTGCGTCTTGGAGAACAGGTCGCGGATGACGTCGAACAGGCCCGTGTACGTGGCCGTGTTCGAGCGCGGGGTGCGCCCGATCGGCGACTGGTCGATCGAGATCACCTTGTCGAGCTGCTCGACGCCGCGCACGGCCCGGTGGGTGCCGGCCCGCTGGCGCGCCCGCGACAGGCGGTTGGCCACCGCCTTGAGCAGCACGTCGTTGACCAGCGTGGACTTGCCGGAGCCTGAGACGCCCGTCACGCACGTCAGCGCGCCCAGAGGCACTTTCACGTCGATCTTCTTGAGGTTGTGCTCGGCCGCCCCGAGGACCTCGAGGTAGCCGCTCGGCGTCCGCCGGCGCTCCGGCACGTCGATGGTCCGCGTGCCCGCCAGGAACTGCCCGGTCAGCGACTCCTTCACGCGCTCGACCTGGTCGGCGGTGCCCTCGGCGACGATGTGGCCGCCGTGCTCGCCCGCGCCCGGCCCGAGGTCGACCAGGTGGTCCGCGGCGCGCATCGTCTGCTCGTCGTGCTCGACGACGATCACGGTGTTGCCCAGGTCGCGCAGCCGCTCGAGGGTCCCGATCAGCTTCGCGTTGTCGCGCTGGTGCAGGCCGATGGACGGCTCGTCGAGGATGTAGAGCACGCCCATCAGCCCGGACCCGATCTGCGTCGCGAGGCGGATGCGCTGGGCCTCGCCCCCGGAGAGCGTCGCCGCCGCGCGCATCATCGACAGGTAGCCGACCCCGACGTTGTCGAGGAAGCGCAGCCGCTCGTCGATCTCGCGCAGCACCAGGCGCGCGACGGCGCGGTCGTGCTCGCTGAGCTCCAGCTCGTCCAGCCAGCGGATGGCCGCCCGCGCGCTGAGCGTGCAGAACTCGTGGATCGGCGTGCCGCCCACCAGCACCGCTCGCGACTCCGGTCGCAGCCGCGAGCCGCCGCACGCCGGGCACGGCCGCAGGGTCATGAACTCCTCGATCTTCTCCCGCGTCCACTCGGAGTCGGTCTCGCGGTAGCGGCGCTCGAGGTTGGGGATGATCCCCTCGAACTGCGTCGCGTAGGACCGCTGCCGGCCGTAGCGGTTGCGGTAGCTGACGTGGATGCGCTCGGTGCCGGTGCCGAACAGGTAGAGGTCGCGCTGCTCGTCCGACAGGTCCTCCCACGGCCTCTCGAGGTCGACGCCGAAGGTCTCGGCAATCGCCTGCGTGATCTGCTCGTAGTAGTTCGAGGAGCTGTTGGCCCACGGCAGCAGCGCGCCCTCGCCGATGCTCAGCGTCGCGTCGGGCACCACCGACTCGGGGTCGATCTCCATCTGCGAGCCCAGGCCGGTGCAGCGCTCGCACGCGCCGTGCGGGGAGTTGAAGGAGAAGATCCGCGGCTCGAGCTCGGCGATCGACGGGCCGTGGTCGGGGCAGGCGAACTTCTCGGAGTAGAGCCAGCGCCTGTGCTCCGCGGCGCCCTCCCGGGGCACGGTCTCGACCTCGACCATCCCGTCGGCCAGCGCGACCGCGGTCTCGATCGAGTCCGCCAGGCGCTTGCGGACCTCGCCCCGCATGACGAGGCGGTCCACGACGACCGCGATGTCGTGCTTGAACTTCTTGTCGAGCGCGATCTCGTCCTCGAGGGAGCGCAACTCGCCGTCGATCACGACGCGCGCGAAGCCCTCCGCCCGCAGGTCATCGAGCATCTTTCCGTACTCGCCCTTGCGTCCGCGAACGACCGGCGCGAGCACCATGAAGCGCTCGCCCTCGTCCAGCTCCATGACCTGGTCGATGATCTGCTCC
>DAINCW010000061.1:0-6414 GCA_036732205.1 Solirubrobacteraceae bacterium
CCGTCAAGCAGCCCCGCCACACCGCTGCGATGCCCGCCCGTCGGCTCGGCGACATCGACGGCGAGCTCGGCGTGCGCGCCGCGCACCCGCTCGTAGCCCTCCCACGCCGCGAGCGGCTTCGCACGCCCGTGCACGGCGAGCTCGTCGCCGACCGCGGCCGCGGGCGGGCGGCCGTGCCCGCGCAGGACCACGCGCTCCCCGGCGCCGGGCCCGGCGCGGACCCGCGCGTCCGCGCTCCACGAGCGAAACGCCCCGGTGCGCGGGCGCTCGAGCAGCGTGACCCGGACGTCGAGTGCTCGTCCGGCGGCGTGGGCCAGCACCCCGCGGTCGAGCGCCGCCAGGCGCAGCGGCGCCCCGATCCCGCCGGCCAGGACGGCGACCGCGGCGACGACCCCGAGTCGCGGGTCGCGCTGCGCGAGGCCCGCGAGCAGGGCCGCGAACGCGCCGGCGGCGACGAGCCCGCGCCCGGCCGGCCCGGCGAGCAGCCCGGCGACGAGAGCGCCCAGCACGACGTGGCGCGGATGGACCGCGAGCGCCGCCACGCCGGCGGCGCAGCGCTCCCGCGCCCGGCGCGCGGCCCTCACGCCGTGACGTGCGGCCGCAACGCGGCGAGCTTCTTGGGCCCGATGCCCGGGACCTGGTCGAGGTCGTCGACGCTCGCGAAGCCGCCGTGCTGCTGGCGGTAGTCGAGGATCTTCTGGGCCGTCGCCGCGACCGCGGCACCACCCGGTCCGCGGCGCGGCACGACCACCTGCTGGCCGTCCTGGACCTTCGCGGCGAGGTTGACGGCGCCGAGCTCCGCGTGGGCCGTCGCGCCGCCTGCGCGCGTGACGGCCGCCTCCACGCGCGCGCCCGCGGCCATGCGGTAGACGCCGGGCCGGCGCACCTCGCCCGTGACGTCGACGACCGCCTGGCCGTCCGTGCCCGTGACCGACACCCCGCCGCCCGAGCCCCCGGCGCGCGCGCTGCTCCCCGCGTTGAACGTGTTGGCCGGGGGCGCCGCGCCCTGCGCCGCGTGCCCGCCGGCCATCACCCACTTGGCCCCGATGAGGACGACGAGCGCTCCGGCCACGAGATACAGCGCGAGCTGGCGATGGCTGAGGTCGGGCACGCGCCGAGGCTAGGCGCGGCCCCGTGACGGATGGCCCGCGCTGGGTGCCGATTCGCGCGCGAATCAGGCGTGCGCGGCGCTCACCAGCGATCGCGGTGGATGGCCTTCGCGGCCGGGCGCCGCCGGACCGGGCCCATCCGCCCCATCGGCCAGCCCACGGGGATGACGGCGTAGGTGTGCACCGAGCGCGGGATGCCGAGCACCGCCTTCCACTGTGGCTCGAGGAACATGTGCCAGGTCGTGATGTTGGCCGCGAGGCCGAGCGTGCGGGCGGCGAGCAGCATGTTCTGGACGCCCGGGTAGATGCTCGCCGCCTCGGTGACCTGGCCGATCGACGTGCCCTTCACGAGCATCCGCAGGAACGGGCCGAACCCGAGCCGGCGGAACCCGAGCAGCGTCGACGGGGTGATCTTCACCGGCGAGCGGTAGCAGGGGATGATCAGCGCGGGCGTCTCGTGGAAGTGGTCGGCCTGGTAGTCCAGCGTCGCCTTCAGCCGGGCGTACTCCTCCTCGGTCATCGTCTCCGCGCCCTTCGCGCCAATCGAGTTGACGTACGTGTCGTACGACCGGCGCCACAGCTCCGCCAGCTTGGCCATCTGGCCACGGTCGGTGACGACGAGGTAGTCGTAGGTCTGCGCGTTGCCGCCGCTCGGCGCCCACGTGCCCGCTTGGACGATCTTCTCCAGGAGCTCGTCGGAAACCGGGTCGGGCTTGAGCTTGCGCATCGCCCGCATGGTTGACATGACCTCGAAGATCGGCGCGTCCTCGCCGATCGGGACTGGCTGCTGCTGCTCGGTGGCGCTCATGCGCGCGAGCTTACGCGGAAGCGGCGGACTTCTTGGGCGCGTCGCGCGGCGGCAGCTGCAGCTCGCTCTCGGCGGGCATCCCCGCGCCCAGCTCCCGCTCGCGCTCGATCTCCGCGTTGAGCTCCTGGCCGAACAGCAGCGCGACGTTGGAGATCCACAGCCACACCAGGAGCGTGATCACCGCGCCGAGCGTCCCGTACGTCTTGTTGTACGAGCCGAAGTTCGAGACGTAGAGGAAGAACCCGACCGTGGCGACGGCCCACACCACAAGCGCGACGACCGACCCGGGCGTGACCCAGCGGAACTTCCCCAGTCGTGCGTTGGGCGCCACGTAGTACAGAACCGAGACGATGAGTCCGACGACCGCGGCCATGATCGGCCACTTCGCGATGCCGTAGACGGTCACGAAGCTCGAGCCCAGGCCGATCTGGTTGCCCACCGCCTTGGCGAGCGGCCCGCTGACCACCAGCGCGACCAGCACGAGCGCCAGCAGCAGCACCATCGCGAGCGTGACGAGCACCTGGAGCGGGCGCAGCTTCCAGAACGGCCGGCCCTCGGGCGTCTCGTAGATCGCGTTGGATGCGCGCATGAACGCGCCCACGTAGCCCGACGCCGACCACAGCGCGCCCAGCAGGCCGACGCCCAGCAGCGCGCCCGCGCCACCCTTGTTCTGCACGACGCCGTTGATCGTCTTGGTCAGCGTCTTCAGCACGTCGCCCGAGACGTGCGCCTGCTTGAAGATCTCCAGCAGCGAGTTCGTCGTCTGCGGATACTGGCCGAGCAGACCGACCAGTGCGATGAGGACGATCAGCGCGGGGAACAGCGCGAGGACCGCGTAGTACGTCAGGGCGGCGGCCCAGTCGGTGATGTTGTCTTGGCGGAACTCCTTGGCGGTGCGGCGCAGCACGGCTCGCATGTGCCCTGGTTACCCCGTCCCGGGGCGAGCCCTAACGCGCGACCAGGTTGACGAGCTTGCCCGGCACGACGACCTCCTTGACGACCTCCTTGCCCTCGAGGTGCGCGCGGACGTTGGGCGCCTCGCGGCAGAGGGCGATGAGCTCCTGCTCGCCGGCGCTCACCGCGGCCGTCACGCGATCGCGCACCTTGCCGTTGACCTGGCACACGATGTCGACCTCATCGCGCTCGAGCAGCGCCGGGTCGGCGTCGGGCCAGCGCTCATCCCAGACGCGCCGGCCGGTGAGGCGGTCGTAGGCGTCGGCGGCTGTGTGCGGAGCGAACGGGAAGAGCAGCGACGCGGCGGTGGCCAGGGCGAAGCGCCGGACGTCGGGGCTCGCCTCGTCGCGCAGGCGCGAGGCCTCGTTGACCAGCTCCATGATCGCGGCGATCGCGGTGTTGAAGGCAAAGCGCCCCGCCATGTCGGCGGTGACCTTCTCGATCGCCCACGCGGCCTTGCGCCCGAGGATGAGGTCCGGGCCCTCCAGGTCTGGAGGGGCCACAAGCTCTCCCTCGACCTCGCCGTCGATCGTGCCGGCCTCGGCGGCCTCGGCGCAGAGGCGCCACAGGCGCCCGAGGAAGCGGTGCACGCCCTCGACGCCCTCGTCGGACCAGTCGGCGTCCTGGTCGGGTGGCCCGATGAACAGGATGTAGCTGCGCGCGGTGTCGGCGCCGTAGCGCTCGACGATCGCCTGCGGCGAGACGACGTTGCCGCGCGACTTGGACATCTTCGCGCCGTCCTTCGTGATCATGCCCTGCGTGAAGAGCTTGGAGAACGGCTCCTGCACGTCGAGGTGGCCGAGGTCCGCGAGCGCCTTCGTGAAGAAGCGCGCGTACATCAGGTGCAGGATCGCGTGCTCCACCCCGCCGATGTACTGGTCGACGGGCATCCACTGGGCCAGCACGTCGGGGTCCCACGCCGCCTCGTCGTTGTTCGCGTCGCAGTAGCGCAAGAAGTACCAGGACGAGTCGACGAAGGTGTCCATCGTGTCGGTCTCGCGCTTCGCGTCGCCGCCGCAGCTCGGGCACGGCACGTTGACCCAGTCCTCGGCCGCGTCGAGCGGCGAGCGGCCCTTCGGCGCGTAGTCGGTGACGTCGGGCAGCGGGATCGGCAGCTCGGCGTCCGGCACGGCGACGAGGCCGCAGGACACACACCGGACGATGGGGATCGGGCAGCCCCAGTAGCGCTGACGGGAGACGAGCCAGTCGCGCAGGCGGTAGTTGACCGAGGCGTGGCCCTTGCCCTCGCGATCGAGCCACTCGACGATCTTGCGCACCGCCTCGCGGTTGTCGATTCCGTCGAACTGAGGGTTGGAGTTCACGATCGGCCCGTCGCCGGTGTACGGCAGCTCCTCGCCACCGTCGACGACCCGGCGCACGGGCAGGTCGTAGGCCTGAGCGAAGGCGAAGTCGCGCTCGTCGTGCGCCGGCACGGCCATGATCGCGCCGGTCCCGTACTCCATGAGCACGTAGTCGGCGACCCACATACCGATCTCCTCGCCGTTGACCGGGTTGGTCACCGTGCGCCCGAGGGCGACGCCGGTCTTGGGCTTGTCGACCGCGCCGCGATCCTCGCTGGGCTCGGTCAGCGCGTGGTTGACGTAGTCGCGGACCTCCTGCTCGCGGTCGGTGCCCTCGACGAGCCGCAGGACGTCGGGATGCTCGGGCGCCATCACGAAGAAGGTCGCGCCGAACAGCGTGTCGGGCCGCGTGGTGAAGACGGGGTAGTCGATGCCCAGCTGCCCGCACCGGAACGTCACCTCGGCGCCGTGCGAGCGCCCGATCCAGTTGCGCTGCATCGTCTTGACGTGCTCGGGCCACTCGATCGTGTCGAGGTCATCGAGCAGGCGGTCGGCGTAGTCGGTGATGCGGAAGAACCACTGCTCGAGCTGGCGCGCCTCGACCTCCGCCCCGCAGCGCTCGCAATGGCCGTCGATCACCTGCTCGTTGGCCAGGACGGTCTGGTCGTTGGGGCACCACTTGACCACGGCCTCCTTGCGGTAGGCCAGGCCCGCCTCGAACAGGCGCAGGAAGATCCACTGGGTCCAGCGGTAGTAGCGGGGCTCGTGCGTGCCGAACTCGCGCGACCAGTCGATCGAGATGCCCCACTCGCGAAACTGCTTCTGGAACTGCGCGATGGAGTCGTTGGTCGACTCGCGCGGGTGTTTGCCGGTCTTGATCGCGTGGTTCTCGGCCGGCAGGCCGAAGGCGTCGTAGCCCATGGGATGCAGGACGCGACGGCCGGTGCGGCGGTGGAAGTGCGCGATGGCGTCGCCGACCGAGTAGACCTTGAGGTGGCCGATGTGCGGCTCGCCGCTGGGGTACGGGAGCATCTCGAGCACGTAGGACTTGTCGCGTGAGTCCGGCTCGTTGGCGACCTCCCACGTGCGCTCGTCGGCCCACACGCGTTGCCAGCGCGGCTCGATCTGGCTGGGGTCGTAGCGGTGCTCGGCCATCGGGCGGGTGAGTCTAGAGTCCGGCGCGTGCGCGACTTCGCCGTGAATCGGGCCGAGGTGCGCGAGGGCGTCGAGCTCGCGTACTGGCGGCTCGGCGAGGGCGGCGCGCCGCTGCTGCTGCTCCACGGCTGGCCGGAGACCAAGCGCATCTGGGCGCGCAACGTGGAGCCGCTGGCGAAGGCCGGGTTCGACGTCATCGTGCCCGACCTGCGCGGCTTTGGGGACTCGGGGCTGGCGCCGGACGGCTTCTACGACCTCGCGGCGTTCGCGCGCGATGTGGAGGCGCTCGTGCGCGGGCTGGGCCACGAGTGGTGCGCGGCGTGCGGCGGCGACGTGGGCGGCGCGGTGATCCAGGACCTCGGGCTGCGCTTCGAGGGGTTCGTGCGCCGGCAGGTGCTCTTCAACACGGTGGTGCCGGTGCTGGAGGACGGGTCGGCCGAGATCACGCCCGTCACGCGGGCGGCCGCGGACTACTTCCTGCGCCAGGGCACCGACGCCGATGCGCTGGCGGCCGAGCTCGCGACCTCGGACATGCGACGACGCTACGTGGAGCAGTTCTACGGCCCGCGGTTCTGGGCGTCGCCGGGAGCGTTCGCTGGAGAGGAGGCGGCGTGGCACGCGCAGCCCTTCGAGGACGCGGACCACCTGCGGGCGTCGTTCGGCGTGTACGAGAGCGCGTGCGGGCGGCCGATGAGCGAGGTGCCGCGGTTCGCCGAGCGCAACCCGGTCGAGACGCTCGTGCTCTACGGGCCCGACGACCATGTGATCCGCTCGGACTTTCCGGAGCTGTGCGAGATCGTGTTCGAGCGGCTGGTCGGTCCGTTCGTCGTCCCGCGCGCGGGGCACTTCCTCCAGTGGGAGCGGGCCGACCTGCTCAACGCGACGCTGACCGCGTTTTTGCGCGACATGCGGGGGTAGCGGCCTACCATCGGTGGCTGCCGATGGACGACCCGGCCCACGCCCAGCAGACCTCGCTGCACTTCGCGGCGCAGAACGTGGCGCAGATCGTCGACGCGGCCGAGCGCGCCTCCGACGAAGTGCGCCGGCTGGCCGAGCAGCGGGCCGACGAGCGCATCGCCGAGGCGGA
>DAINCW010000061.1:6424-12349 GCA_036732205.1 Solirubrobacteraceae bacterium
CGTGGAGGCCGCGGAGGCCGAGGCGCAGGAGATCCTCGCCGCGGCGAAGGCGCAGGCGCAGGCCGGCGCGTTCGAGGTGCAGCAGGCGGTGGACGTCGCGCACCGGGCGGCCGCAGAGGCACGGGCCGCGGGCGAGGTCGAGGCGCAGGCGCTGCGCGAGGCCGCGGCCGGTGACGCGCTGACCGTCCGCGGCGAGGCCGACGACTACGCCGAGAAGCTGAGGGCCAAGGCCGCCGAGGACGCCCGGGAGCTCGTGATGGAGGCGCGGCTGGTGGCCCGCGAGGTGCTCGGCGAGGGCACCGAGCTGTCGGACGAGCTGCGCCAGCTCAGCGACTCGCTGCGCGCCAACGCGGAGCGCCTGCTGCGCGACATCAAGCTGGCCCACGCACGCCTGAGCGCACAGCTCGACCAGGTCGCCCCGGGCGGCGACGTGGGCTCGTCACCACCCCGCGCGCGTCGCGACGACATCCGCGACGACGGCGACCTCACGGTCCCGGAGTTCCTGCCCCGCCGGGAGTAGTTCGGAGCCGGACGGTCCGTCCGGGATGCGAACTAGTGTTCGGGTCGTGGAGGGGTTGACGCCGAGCCAGAAGGGCGCCATCGCGGAGCAGGCGATCGCCTTCGCTGCGGTGCGCCTGTGCGTGCCGGTCCTCCGGCCAGTCGCGGAGGGTGGCCGTTACGACCTCGTGATCGACGCGGGCCATCGGCTGCTGCGTCTGCAGTGCAAGTGGGGGCAGCTCAAGAACGACGTAAGATGTTGGTTCAGCTTGGGGCTGTAGTTCAGTTGGGAGAACGTCTGGCTGGCAGCCAGAAGGCCGCGGGTTCGAGTCCCGCCAGCTCCACTGCACAGGCCGCGCCTCCGCGCGGCCTGTTCGCTGTCTAGCCGAGCTCCGCGATCAGCGACCGTCGTGGTGCCTCTAGGTTGATGCCATGCGCGTCCACGCTTCACTCCTCGCCGCCGCCTGCACCCTCGCCCTCGCCCTCGTACCGCCCGCCGAAGCCCAGGCACCGCCGACCGGCAAATACGACTGCGTGATCGGCTCGAGCAGCATCCTGTTCGGCACGCTCACCATCAAGAGCGGCGGCCACTTCACGCATCGCGGCAGCAAGGGCACGTTCACCGCCAACGGCGGACTCCGGACGTATCCCGACGGCCTCAAGGCCTACCCCATCAGCTTCAAGGGCGGCGACCTGAACCGGTTCAAGGGGCGGTGGCACCGCTCGGCCTCGGACGGCACCTACGAGATCGCGTTGCGCAACCCCAAGGACGATTTCGAGAGCATCTACTGCGACCGCCGGAAGTAGCGCGCCGGGACGACAGCCCCTCGGCGACGGGCCTAGCTCGCCCGGGCCTCGTGGCCCCAGGACGGGGCCTCGCCCCAGAGCTGCTCCAGGCGGTAGTACGCCCGCGTCTCGGGCGTGAAGACGTGAACGATCACGTCGAGGTAGTCCATGAGGATCCACCGCGACTCGCTGACGCCCTCCACGCGGCGCGGCAGCAGGCCGTGGTCGCGCTTCAGCCCGAAGTGGATGCGATCGTGGATCGCCTTCGCCTGGCGCTCGGTCCCGCCCGACGTCACCACGAGCAGGTCGGTGTAGTCCAGGTAGCCGCGCACGTCGAGCGTGACGATGTCGATCGCCTTGACGTCGTCCGCGTAGCCGGCGATCGCGACGGCGAGCTCCTCGGACGTCATGCGTAGAGCCGCTGCGTCGCGATGTACTCCAGGACCGCCTCGGGCACGAGCCACCGGATGGGGCGGCCGTCGCGTACCCGACGGCGGACGCCGGTCGACGACACGTCGATCGTCGGCATGTCGAAGAACCGAACGCGCCCGGAGCCCCGTAGCGGCGCGAGCGCCGACTCGACATCCTGGCGCGACGTCCCCGTGCGCTCGGCGACCCCCAGCCCGGCGAGCTCGAGGATCGCCTCCGGATCGCGCCAGCCGGGCAGGCTGTGAGCCATGTCGCCACCGACGAGGAAGGTCAGCTGGTCTCCTGGCGATGCGGCATGGATCTCGCGCAGCGTATCGACCGTCCACGACGGGCCCGCCCGGCGCACCTCGCGGTCCGACGCCTCCAGACGGTGGTCCGCCGCCGCCGCGAGCATGCACATCTCGAGCCGGTGCTGGGCCCCGGGCTCGTCGACGACCTCCTTGTGCGGCGGCGTGCCCGCCGGCATCAGCACGACGCGGTCCAGCCCCAGCGCCGCGCATGCCTCCTGCGCGCAGACGAGGTGACCGATGTGCGGCGGATTGAACGTCCCGCCCAGGATCCCGATGTGCGCCAAGTGCTAGTGGTTCCGTCCGTAAGTTCGTTGCGGAACTGGCGCGCGAAAACCGAGGCGGGCAAGGACGCAGGACGGGTGCAATGCCGGCGGCATTGCCCCGTCCGAGGACGCAGACCGGCGACGGTTTGCAGCCGCCAGGTTCGTGACGAAACTTGCGGACGGGGCCACTAGTGACGGATGTGGCCGTCGCCCTCGACCACGTACTTGGAGGTGCAGAGCTCGCGCAGCGCGATCGGCCCGCGCGCGTGCAGCTTCTGCGTCGAGTTGCCGATCTCGGCGCCCATGCCAAATTGGTTTCCGTCGGTGAACCGCGTGGAGGCGTTGACGTACACGCACGCCGCGTCCACGCCCTTCGTGAACGCCCGCGCCGCGGCTGTGTCGCCCGTCACGATTGCCTCGGAGTGCCCGGAGCCGTGGCGGTTGACGTGCTCGATCGCATCCTCCACGGAGTCGACGACGCCCACGGCCATGACGAGCGCGAGGAACTCGGTGTCCCAGTCGGAGTCGCTCGCCTCCTCCATGTCCGCGACGATCGCCCGCGCGCGGTCGTCCCCGCGCAACTCGACCCCGCCGGCGCGCAGCGCCGCGGCCACCCGCGGCAAGAAATCATCGGCCACGTCAGCGTGGACGAGCAGCGTCTCCGCGGCGTTGCACACGCCCGGGCGCTGCGTCTTGGCGTTGACGGCGATCGCCTCCGCCGCGGCCAGGTCGGCGACGGCGTCGACGTACACGTGGCAGTTCCCCGAGGCGGCGTAGATCACCGGCACCGTGGCGATGTCCTTCAGCGCGGCCTTCAGGCCCTCGCCCCCGCGCGGGATGATCAGGTCGACCAGGCCGTCCTGCGTGGCCAGCTCGGCGAGCTCCTCGCGCCCGCCGCCCGCGACGAGCGCGATCGCTCCGTCCGGCACGCCGGCCGACGTCGCCGCGTCGGCCGAGATGCCGGCGAGCACGGCGTTCGAGTGCGCCGCGCTCGACGATCCGCGCAGCACGATCGCGTTGCCCGACTTCAGGCACAGCGCGGCCGCGTCGATCGTCACGTTCGGGCGCGCCTCGTAGACCACGGCGATGACCCCGAGCGGGACGCGCTCCTTGCGTACGTCCAGCCCGTTGGGCAGGCGCCAGCCGTCGATGACCTCGCCCACCGGGTCGCCGAGCGCCGCGATCTGGCGCACGCCCGCGGCAATGCCCGCCACCCGCGCCTCGTCGAGCGCCAGGCGGTCGAGCAGCGCCTCGCTGCGCCCGGCCTCCCGGCCCGCCTCCATGTCGCGCGCGTTGGCCTCGAGGATCTCGGCGCTGCGCGCCTCCAGCGCGGCGGCGATCGCCGCCAGCGCGGCGTCCTTCGTGGCCGTGTCGAGACGCGCGAGCGTGCGCGCCGCGCAGCGCGCCTCGCGGCAGATATCGGTGACGGACCTCGTCTCGACGGCCATGGGCACAGGGTACGCGCCGCTCAGCCGAGCACGAAGTAGTCGCGGTGCACGGCCTCCTCGCTGGCCCGCGGCAGGATCTCGCGCACCTCCGCGGACTTCAGCCCGGCGACGCGCCGCAGCTCGGCCGCCGTGTAGTTGACGATCCCCTTGCCGATGCGCTCGCCCTCGCGCCTGACGTCGACCGCGTCGCCAACGTCGAATGCGCCCTCCACCTCGACCACGCCAACGGGAAGCAGGCTCGTGCCGCCCTCGCGCAGCGCGTGCGCCGCGCCCGCGTCGATGGTGACGGTGCCGCGGCTGGGCTTCGCGTACTTCAGCCAGAGCTTGAAGTTCGAGTAGCGCGCCTCGTGCGCGCGAAATCGTGTCCCCTCCTCCGCCCCGGAGAGCGCCGCGACGAGCGCCTCGGGCCGGAGCCCGTTGCAGATCACGGTCGCGATCCCGCCCGCGGTCGCCATCTCGGCCGCCACGACCTTCGAGCGCATCCCGCCGGTGCCGAGGGGCCCGGAGCCGTGCCCGATGTCCAGCTCGCGCAGCTCCTCCGGGTCGCCGACCTCCCGCACGAGGCTCGCGCCCTCGTCGCGCCGCGGATCGGCCGTGTAGACGCCGTCGGTGTCGGTCAGCAGCGCGAGCAGGTCGGCGTTGACGAGGATGGCCACCTGCGCGGCGAGGAAGTCGTTGTCGCCGAACGAGATCTCCTCCGTCGCCGTCGTGTCGTTCTCGTTGACCACCGGCACCACGCCCCACGCCAGCAGCGTCAGCAGCGTCTGGCGCGCGTTGAGGTAGTGCTCGCGCACCGACAGGTCGAACGAGGTCAGCAGCACCTGGGCACCGATGACCCCACGGGCGCTGAGGAGCTCGTCCCAGGTGCGAAACAGGCGCCCCTGCCCCACCGCGCTGGCGGCCTGTAGCTCCTCGATCGCCGTCGGGCGTGCCGGGCGGCCCAGCTCGGCCAGCCCCCGCGCGATGGCCCCGCTCGACACGACCACGACGCCGTCGCCGGCGGCCCGGCGGGCCGCGACCTCGTCGCAGACCGCGGCGAGGACGTCCTCGTGGGCGGCGATGGCCGACCCGAGCTTGATCACGAAGCGCGACATGGCCGCCCGACTCTAAGAGGTTGGGTCCAGCTCGAAGACGATCCCGCCGATCTCGACGTCGTCGCCCGGCTCGAAGCCCGCCTCCTGGAGCGCCCGGATGACGCCGAGGCGGTTCAGCCGCCCCTCCACGTGCGCCATCGCCTCGTCGTTGGAGAGGTCGAAGCGCGCGAGCAGGCGCACGACCCGCTCCCCGTCGACGCGCCACGCGCCGTCGCCGGTGCGCTGCACCGAGAAGCCCTCGCCCGCCGCGGGACGAAAGACGGCGTGCTCGGCCAGCGCCTCGTCGCTCGCACCGGCGGGCAGCTCGCCGGGCTCCGCGCCCGGTACGCGTGCGAACAGCTCGCCGACGAGCTCCTCGAGGCCCTGGCCCGTCGCGCTCGAGGTGACCAGCACGGGCACGTCGTCGCCGAGTCGCGCCCGCCAGGCCTCGCGCGCCGCCTCGGCGTCCTCGGCCGGGACCAGGTCGGCCTTGCTCAGCGCCAGCACCCGCGGCAGGCCGGCCAGCCGCGCGTCGTGCGCGGCGAGCTCGGACTCGATCGTCGCGTGGTTGGCGACGGGGTCGGACCCGTCGAGCGGCGCGAGGTCGAGCACTCCGACCAGCAGCCGCGTGCGCTCGACGTGCGCGAGGAAGTCGTGGCCGAGCCCCGCGCCGTCGCTGGCGCCCTCGATCAGGCCGGGGATGTCGGCCAGCACCAGCTGGCGCTCGCCGGAGTCGATCGTGCCCAGGACGGGCTCGAGCGTGGTGAACGGGTAGTCAGCGACCTTGGGCTCCGCGCGCGTCAGCCGCTTCAGCAACGACGACTTGCCCGCGTTCGGCACGCCCACCAGCCCGACGTCGGCGAGCAGCTTGAGGCGCAGCTCGAGCCAGCCCTCCTCCCCGGCCAGCCCGCGCTCGGCGAACCTCGGCGCCTGACGCGTCGGGGTCGCGAAGCGCTTGTTGCCCCGCCCGCCGGACCCGCCGCGGGCGATGATCACGCGCTGGCCGGGCGCGACGAGGTCGTGGACGGTGCCGTCCTCGTGGACGACGACCGTGCCTGGCGGGACCGCGACCTCCAGCGTGTCCCCCTCGGCGCCGTGGCGCAGCGAGCCCTGGCCGTGCACGCCCCGCCCGGCCCGG
>DAINCW010000062.1:0-12141 GCA_036732205.1 Solirubrobacteraceae bacterium
CGCCCACGTCCCGCACGCGGGCGACGCCGCGGTGACCCGCGTCGCCGTCGCGGACGGCGCCCTGCTCCAGGAGGCCGTCGCGCCGGCGGCGGCGAGCGCGTGAGGCGCCGTTCCGTGCAGCCCCTGGCCCCCGCCGTGGAGGCCCTCGCCCGGCGCCTCGCGCCGGCCACTCCGCTCGCCGCGGTGCAGGCCGTGTGGCCCGACGTCGTGGGCGACGTGATCGCTGCCGAGGCGACCCCGGAGGCCGAGCGCGACGGCGTCGTCACCGTCGGCTGCCGGGCCGCCGTGTGGGCCCAGGAGCTCGACCTGATGGGCCCGGAGCTGGTCGGCCGGATCAACGCCGCGCTGGGCCGCGACGAGGTCCGCGCGCTGCGCTGCGTCGCGACCACGTCACGGCGGTGACAGAGACGCGCGCTTTTCGGCACATTTGCAGGGATTTCGACGTTGTGCCCACACCGTTTCCGGGGGGTGGCTTTGCTATTCTTACGTCAACCCCACGCGCCGCCCCGGACCGCTGTTTCACCGTTGCGGTTGCGGGGCGTTGTCACGTCAGACGGAGGACCCTTGGCCGCTGAGCCGGACCCGAAGAAGCCCGCGAAGAAGCCCGACGGCGAGCAGAGCTACGACGCCGCCGACATCACCGTCCTCGAGGGTCTCGAGGCGGTCCGCAAGCGTCCGGGCATGTACGTCGGGTCGACGGGCGTGCGCGGCCTGCACCATCTCGTCTACGAGGTCGTCGACAACTCGGTCGACGAGGCGCTCGCGGACCACTGCTCGCGCGTGGACGTGGTCATCCACCCCGACAGCCGCGTGACGGTCTCCGACGACGGCCGCGGCATCCCGGTCGCCACCATGGAGAAGGAGAAACGCCCGGCCGTCGAGGTCGTGCTCACGGTCCTGCACGCGGGCGGCAAGTTCGGCCAGGGCGGCGGCTACAAGGTCTCCGGCGGCCTGCACGGCGTCGGCGTGTCCGTCGTCAACGCGCTGTCCGAGCAGCTCACCGTCGAGGTCCGCCGCGACGGTCACGTGTGGTCGCAGGAGTACGCGCGCGGCGCGCCGCAGCACGACCTGAAGCAGGGCGCGGCGACCAAGGAGACGGGGACGACGATCACGTTCCTGCCCGACGCCGAGATCTTCGAGACGCTGGACTTCGACTTCTCGATCCTCGAGCAGCGCCTGCGTGAGACGGCGTTCCTCACGCGCGGCATGAAGATCAGCATCGTCGACGAGCGCGGCGAGGGTCACCGCGCGGAGTTCCAGTACGAGGGCGGCATCGAGGACTTCGTCCGCTACCTCAACACCAACCGCGAGCCGATCGGGCGCAAGGTCGTCTTCTTCGAGGGCGAGAGCGAGGAGGGCGCCGTCGAGGTCGCGATGCAGTGGAACTCCACCTACCAGGAATCCATCTTCTCCTTCGCCAACAACATCAACACGCACGAGGGCGGCTCGCACCTCAGCGGCTTCCGCTCGGCGCTCACGCGCACGCTCAACCGGTACGCACGCGAGAAGGGCGAGCTCAAGGAGAAGGACGAGAACCTGTCGGGCGAGGACGTGCGCGAGGGCCTGACCGCCGTCATCTCCGCCAAGCTGACCGACCCGCAGTTCGAGGGCCAGACCAAGACCAAGCTCGGCAATCCGGGCATGGCCGGCTTCGTCGAGTCGATCGTCAACGCCAGGCTCGCGGAGTTCCTCGAGGAGAACCCGGCGGAGGCGCGCGGCGTCATCCGCAAGGCGGTGCAGGCCTCGCAGGCGCGCGCGGCGGCGCGCAAGGCGCGCGACCTGACCCGGCGCAAGTCCGCGCTGGAGAACTCGCGCCTCCCGGGCAAGCTCGCGGACTGCTCGGTGCGCGACCCGTCGCTGTCCGAGCTGTTCGTGGTGGAGGGTGACTCCGCCGGCGGCTCGGCGAAGCAGGGCCGCGACCGGCACACCCAGGCGGTGCTCCCGCTGCGCGGCAAGATCCTCAACGTCGAGAAGGCGCGGATCGACAAGGTCCTCCAGAACCAGGAGATCCAGGCCCTCGTCACGGCGATCGGCACGGGGATCCGCGAGGAGTTCGACCTCGAGAACCTGCGCTACCACAAGATCATCCTCATGACGGACGCCGACGTGGACGGCGCGCACATCCGCACGCTCGTGCTCACGCTGCTGTTCCGCGAGATGCCGCAGCTCATCGAGCGGGGCTTCGTCTACATCGCCAAGCCGCCGCTCTACAAGGTCAAGCAGGGCAACCAGGAGCGCTACATCGAGAAGGAGTCCGAGCTCGAGGAGGTCCTGCTCGGCGACAAGCTCGAGAAGCTCGCGATCGAGGACCGCAACGGCCGTGCGTTCAAGCTCACCGAGGTTCGCTGGCAGCGCTACACGCGGTCGCTCAAGCAGTACGAGGGCTGGGCGTCGGCGCTGCGTGCCGAACATGGCCACGACGCGGTCGGCTTCCTCGAGGAGTCCAGCCTGCTCGACGAGGGCGTCACGACCGTCGAGGCGGCCGAGGAGCTGCTCGGGCGCGAGGGGCTCGAGGGCGAGCCCTTCGAGACCGCGGTGCTCGACGAGGGCACGGACCGGCTCGTGGTCAAGGCGGTCGAGACCAAGTCCGGCCTCGCGCGCACCCATCGCCTCGATCGGGCGCTGTTTCAGAGCAACGAGTACCGCCAGCTCGTCCGCGTGCATCAGCAGCTCGTCGAGCAGGCCGGCACACCGCCCTTCACCGTGGCGCTGGGCGAGGAGACCGAGGAGGCGCTGTCGTTCGAGGCGCTCCGCGGCGCGGTGCTCACGGTCTGCTCCCGGCGCGTCCAGCTCTCGCGGTTCAAGGGCCTGGGGGAGATGAATCCCGAGCAGCTGCGCATCACGACGATGGATCCCGAGAGCCGGACGCTCGCGCGCGTCGGCATCGAGGACGCGTTCGAGGCCAGCGAGCTCTTCGTGAAGCTGATGGGCGACCAGGTCGAGCCGCGCCGCGCGTTCATCGAGGAATACGCCCGCATGGCGACGCTCGATGTCTAAGACGCCGTTTCAGACAGCCTCTAGGGGCGAGGGGGTGAGCTAGGCATGGCCGGAACGGACGTCATCGGCGGCGGCAACATCGAGCCGCGCGCGCTCGAGGACGAGATGCGCACCGCGTATCTCGACTACGCGATGTCGGTCATCGTCGGTCGCGCGCTGCCCGACGTGCGCGACGGCCTGAAGCCCGTGCACCGCCGTGTCCTCTACGCGATGAGCGAGGCCGGGCTCCAGCCGAACCGCCCGTACTCCAAGTGCTCGCGCATCGTCGGCGACGTGATGGGCAAGTACCACCCGCACGGCGACTCGGCGATCTACGACACGCTGGTCCGGCTGGCGCAGGACTTCTCCATGCGCTACCCGCTCGTCGACGGCCAGGGCAACTTCGGCTCCGTCGACGACGACCCGGCGGCGGCGATGCGGTACTGCGTCGCCGGGGACACCCGGGTCGCCACGCCGCACGGCACTCCGCGCATCGACGGTCTCGTCTCAGGCCTGCCGGCGGACTCTGAGGCCGCCGTGGACATCGAGGTCCTTGACCGGCTCGGCCGGCCGGTTCGCGCCACGAAGGTCTTCCACTCCGGCGAGCACCCGACGCTGCGCCTGCGCACCCCGGAGGGCTTTGAGCTCACGGGCACGCACAACCATCCGGTGCTGTGCCTGGTCGACGTCGCCGGCGTGCCGATGCTGCTGTGGAAGCTGCTCGCGGAGGTCCGCCCCGGCGACGTCGCGCTCGTGTCGCGGACGCCGCGGCCGACCGCGGGCGAGCTCTCGCGCCGCGAGCGCCAGACCGCGGAGCTGCTGGGCGCGTTCGTGTCCGAGGGTTGGATAGGGAGGGATCGCGCCGGGTTCAACAACGTCGACCGCGAGTTCTTCGACCGCGTGCTTGCCGCGTATGACGCCGTGGTCGGTGGCCCACGCTACGTGTCCAGCCGCGTCATCCGCTCGGGCAGCCTCTGCCACGAGCTCGACGTGCACAACCTCGACGCCCTTCTGGGCAGCCCGCTCGGCGCGCTCGCCGGCGACCGCAGCGCGCAGAAGTGCGTGCCGGAATCGGTGTGGCGCGCGTCGATGCCGTTCAAGCGCGCCTTCCTCCAGACCCTCTTCACCGGGGACGGATCGTCGTCGCTGCTCCCGCGCCGGACGATCCAGGTGTCGTACTCGACCCGTAGCGAGCAGCTCGCGCGGGGCGTCCAGCAGCTCCTGCTCGAGTTCGGCGTTGTCGGGCGTATGTCGCGGTCGGCGCGAGGCGAGCTCAAGATCGTCATCACCAACCGCCGGGACGCTCGCCTGTTCGCGGAGCGCGTCGGGTTCCTGGGTGCCAAGCAGGCCAAGCTCCGCTCCGCGCTGCGTCGGATCCCCGAGACCAGCCGAGCCCTGAGCCGTGATCACGTCCCGTTCGTCGCCGGCTACGTCCGGTCTGCCGCTGAGGCGGACCGCGACGACGAGAAGTGGTTGAGCCGCCACAACATCGACCGGGTGGAGCGCTGGGAGGCTGGCGGCACGGCGATCCTCGAGCGGATCCGCTCGACCGAGTGCCGTGCCGTGGTCGAGCCGCTCGTCACGGGCGACTACTACTACGCGCGCGTCGAGTCCGTCGAGGACGCGGGCACCCAGGCCGTGTACTCGGTGAAGGTCGCATCGGACGATCACGCGTTCCTGACGAACGGCTTCGTCAGCCACAACACCGAGGCGCGGTTGGCGCGGATCGCGACGGAGATGCTCGCCAACCTCGACGAGGACACCGTCGACTTCGGGCCCAACTACGACGGGCGCAACCAGGAGCCGCTCGTCCTGCCCGCGCGGTTCCCGAACCTGCTGGTCAACGGCGCCTCGGGCATCGCCGTCGGGATGGCGACCAACATCCCGCCGCACAACCTGCGCGAGGTCGCCGGCGCCGTCATCGCCTACATCGACGACCCGAGCATCGACCTCGCCGGACTCATGCGGTACGTCAAGGGCCCGGACTTCCCGACCGGCGGCGTCATCCTCGGTTGGCAGGGCATCAAGGACGCCTACGCGACCGGCCGGGGCCGCGTTCGCGTTCGCGCGCGCGCCCACGCGGAGGACATCGGGCGGGGCAAGGAGGCGATCATCGTCACCGAGCTGCCCTTCCAGGTGAAGAAGGGCGGCGACGGCGGGCTGATCCAGAAGATCGCGGACCTCGTCCACGACAAGAAGATCGCCGAGATCTCCGACCTGCGCGACGAGACCGATCGTCGCGGCATGCGGCTCGTGATCGAGCTCAAGCGCGACGCCATCCCGAAGGTCGTGCTGAACAAGCTCTACAAGCACACGGCGATGCAGTCGACGTTCGGCGTGAACATGGTCGCGCTCGTCGAAGGCGTTCCCAAGACGCTCTCCCTGCGCGAGGTCATCGCCCACTACGTCACGCACCAGCGCGACGTGATCGTGCGCCGGACCAAGTACCGCCTCCAGGAGGCCGAGCGCCGGGCCCACGTCCTCGAGGGCCTGCTCATCGCGATCGGCAACATCGACGAGGTCATCGCGCTGGTCCGCGCGTCGCAGGACCCGGATGCCGCGCGCGTGGCCCTCATGGAGCGCTTTGAGCTCACGCGCGTCCAGGCCCAGGCGATCGTCGACCTGCGCCTCGGCCGGCTGACCGCGCTCGAGGCCGACAAGATCCAGCAGGAGTACGACAGCCTGCTCCAGGACATTCGCGACTACCGCGAGATCCTGGGCTCCGAGGAGAGCGTCTACGGCCTGATCAAGGAGGAGCTGAGCGAGATCGTCGAGGAGTACGGCGACGAGCGGCGCACCGAGATCACGCACTCCGAGGACGACCTCGACATCGAGGACCTGATCGCCGACCAGCAGATGGTCATCACGATCACGAAGACGGGCTACATCAAGTCGCTGCCGCTCACCACGTACCGCCAGCAGCACCGCGGCGGGCGCGGGGTGACGGGGATGGACATGAAGGACGGCGACTACATCGAGCACCTCTTCGTCACGTCCAGCCACGACTTCCTGCTGTTCTTCTCCAACCGCGGCAAGGTCTACCGGTCGAAGGTCTACGAGCTGCCGGAGGCCTCGCGCACGGCAAAGGGCCGCGCGCTCGTGAACATCCTGCCGCTGCGCGACGGCGAGCGGATCCAGTCGGTGATGTCCACCCGCGACTTCACCGAGGGCAAGTTCCTCGTGTTCGCGACGAAGAAGGGCCAGATCAAGAAGACGGAGTTCCTGGCCTACAACACCCCGATCAAGGCCGACGGCATCATCGCGATCAAGGTCCGCGACGACGACGAGCTGGTCGCCGTGCGCAGGACCAGCGGCGACGACGACATCATCATGGTGTCGCGCTCCGGCCAGGCCTCGCGCTTCCACGAATCGCAGGCGCGGCCGATGGGCCGCGGCACCGGCGGCGTGAAGGGCATGAACGTCTCCAAGCGCGACAACGCGGTGCTCGCGATGGATGTCGCTCGCGACGACCAGGAGCTGCTCGTCGTCACGGAGAACGGCTACGGCAAGCGCACGGCGATCTCCGACTACCCGGTCAAGAACCGCGGCACGATGGGCGTGAAGACGATCGCCGTGACCGACAAGAAGGGCGCGCTCGCCGGCGCGCTCGTCGTGCGCGAGCACCAGGAGCTCGTCTTCATCTCCGAGAACGGCATGGTCCAGCGCACGGGCGTGCGCGGCATCAACCGCTACGGCCGCGGGTCGCAGGGCGTGAAGGTCATGAACGTCAAGGACGACGACCGCGTGTCGGCCATCGCGCTGATCGCCGAGTCCGAGGCCGAGACCGATGCGCCGGTCGCCGAGGGCCTTCCGGTCGAGCCCTACGACGGGCCCGAGCTGGTCGAGGACGTCGAGGACGACGGGGACGACGGGGACGACGACAGCGACGCCTCCGCCAACGGCGATCCCACGCCGGACGAGGAGTAGCGCCTGAGAGGTCAACGACGAAGGGCGCCGTCGAAACGGCGCCCCTCGCGTGCTGTCTGACTGGACTGTTGCGGCCCGGACGGGATTGAACTGAGCGGCCGGTGGGACCATTTCCGGCATCCCGAACGGGGGTGGCCCGGTGTGGATTCGCCAGCTCGGAGAGCCAGCCTGCCCGACCTAGCGGCCGGTCACCTCCAGGGTCCCGCAAAAACTCGAACTTCCGATACGGACCACCTCCTTTCTCTGGTCCGCGGAATGTAGCGGACGGGGTGGAGGTGCTCGCTGGACCCTCCTGGGCGGCAGGCCGGCCCTCGTCGTCAGGCCGCCGCGGGCAGGTACTGCCTCCACGCCGACGGGATGGTCGGGCTGGCGACGTGGATGAAGATCGCCGGGTGGGGCGTCGTCGGGCGCCGCTTCGGGTTCATGTTCGCGTGGGCCGGGAGGCGGTCGCCCTTGCGGCGGTTGCACGGCGCGCACGACGACACGATGTTCTCCCAGGTGCTCGAGCCCCCCTTCGAGCGCGGGATCACGTGGTCGACGGTCAGGTTCGAGCGGGCTCCGCAGTACTGGCACGCCCAGCCGTCGCGGGCGAACACGGCGCGGCGCGTGATCTTGCGGCGGTGGGTGTCGCGCGGGACCTTCACGTAGGCCGTCAGCCGGATCACGACCGGCCGCGCCATGGTCAGCGACTCGGCGTGGAGCTCCCACGTCGCGCGCTCGAGCAGCTCGGCCTTCTCCTTGAGCAGGAGCACCACCGCGCGGCGGACCGAGCAGACGTTGATCGGCTCGAATGTCGCGTTGAGGACGAGCACCCGTCCAGCCGGCTCGTGTCCGCGCCGCCGGTGCTCGTCGAGCGGCGTGGACGTCACTGGGCCTGCTGGTACCCGAGTCTTCATGAGACGACCGGCGATTCTATCGACGCCCCCGGCTCGCCCTGCGCACCGGACGCGGGACTACGCCGCCGGATACGTGCCGAGCGTCCGCACCTGCTCGGAGTGGGTGTGCAGTCCGCTCAGCGCCTCGGCGACGGGCTGGTCGTCGACGTGGCCCTCGAGATCGATGAAGAACATGTACGCGCCGAGCCCCTGCTTGCGCGGGCGCGACTCGATCTTCGTGAGGTTCACGCCGCGGAACGCGAACTCCGACAGGCAGCGCACGAGCCATCCCGGCTCCTGCGATCCGACGCCCCAGAAGACGACGCTCGTCTTCCACGGCCCGTTCGATTCTGCCGCCGGAGCCCCGCGTTTGGCGAGCCACACGAAACGCGTCTCGTTGTCGGCGACGTCCTCGACGCCGGCGCGCAGGATCTCGCAGCCGTAGAGGTCGGCCGCGAGCTTCGTGCTCAGGGCGGCCCATGGCTTGCCCTCTGCCTCGGCGACCATCCGGACCGCGTCGGCGCTCGAGCTCGCCGCGAGGACGGTGGCGTTGAGCAGGTGGGTGCGGATGAACCGCGCGCACTGCGCGTTGACCTGCGGGTGCGACACGACGGCCTCGATCTGTTCGAGCTCGAGCTGCTCGCGGGCGACGAGGCACGTGCGGATGGGGTGCACGGCCTCGCCGACGATCTCGACGTCCTGGGCCTCGACCGCGAGCGCGTCCAGCGTCGCGTTGACAGAACCCTCCTGGGAGTTCTCGATCGGCACCAACGCCCGCTCGACGGTGCCCTCGTGGACCGCCATCACGGTGTCGTAGATCGTGGGGAGCGGCACGGGCTCGAGGCCGTCCGTCGGTGTGGCGAGGAGCGCCTCCTCGCTGAACGTCCCCTCGGGTCCCAGGAAGCCGACGCGCACGATCAGCTTCCGCGCAGGGGCTCCTGAAGCTCGCCCGCGAGGGCGAGCCGCACGGCCTCCTCCTCCTCGGGCGACAGCCCGATCTCGGCCTTCCCGTCGCGTACCTGCTTCGCGTACAGCCGTGCCTGGTCGCGATGGTGGATGCTCGAGAGCACGATCCCGCTCTTCATCGTGTCGAGCAGGGCGATGGAGGTCGACTGGCGACCGGACAGCTCGTTGTAGGCGTCGTAGCGCACGAGCCCGCGGTAGGCGATGGCACCGTCGAGGCGGTCTTCCGCCGTGCCCAGGCGGCCGTCGAGGCGCAGCGCGACCTCCTCGACGTAGGCGCGCAGCGCCTCGAACGCGCGCTCGAGCTCCGCCGCGTGCCCGGCGAGGTCGCGCTCGCCCAGCTCGCCGATCACGATGCGCTGTGCGCGCCGCAGGCGCCGGACGCCCAACGCCAGCCAAGCCGCCACGGCGCTGGCGATCAGCGCGACCGCCCCTGCGGCGGCGGCGATGGCTCCGGCGGTCGAAGAGGTCATCGGCGCGCAGGATACGCACGGCCGTGCGCGTCCCCCGCTAGCGCGTGAAGATCGCGGTGTAGGTCTGCTTGTTGTTGTCGGTCTTCTTCTCGCCCGGCACCGCGAGCACCGTGACGCCGATCGTCACCGGCGTACCGGTCGGGGGGGTGCGGCCGAGCGCGACCGAGACCTGAGCGGGCGCTCCGGCCTTGGTCTGGCTGACCGTCTTGGTGACGGTGGTCGGCCGGCCGGCCCCGCGGATCTGGATGCGCACGCCGACGCCGACCTCGTCGTTGGTCCCCTGGTTCTGGAACTTGACGGTGAACGTCACGCCGCCCGCGGTCGAGATGCGGTTGACCCCCGGCGACGGCTGGAGCGTCGTGGTGCCGACGGTCACGCCGGTGAGGCCGTGGCCGTGCAGCCCGGGCGCCACCGTGCCGGTCGGGCTGCTGAGCGCAGCGTTGCCGGTCAGGCGCTGGGCGACGAAGGTGGGCAGCAGCCAGCCCAGGTTCGGCACGAACTGGGTCGACGCGATGCTCTGTCCGTGGACGCCGTTGGAGTCCAGCGTCTCCTGGATGAGCGGCTCCACGCGCTGCGTGTAGATGACGTCGGACGCCAGGAAGACCTGCATCTCGCCGGCGATCTGGTTGAGCGCCGCTCTCGCGGTGTCGGCGTTGGAGGCGAAGGCCGACGAGATTCTGTCGGCGATCTTCCCGAGTCCCTCCGCACGGAAGTCGAGCGCGAGGACCAGGTTGCGCTGGGCCGCGACCATGTCGCCCGGCACGCTCCAGCTCTTCGCGCGCGTCGCCTCGTCCTCCGCGAGGACGCGCAGCGCATTGATCGACGTCTCCTTGTCGGTCGGGCTCTGGCGCTGGCCGATCTGGGCGAAGAACTTCAGCCCGACCTGGGTGTCGGACTCTCCGATCAGCTCGTGGACCTTGGTGTTGTAGTCGCGCAGCGCGTTGCGCTTCGCGCTGTCACGGCAGCCCTTCACCGCGACGACGAGCAGGATGAGCACCAGCGCGAGTGCGCCGAGCGCGACGGCCCGGCGCACGAGCATCTGCTGCTGCTCGGTCGGGCCCTCGGGACGGCCGCCGCCGACCGCCGCGGGGCTGCGCGGGCGTTGTGCGGCTCTGGTGGGGGGCTCGTCGTCGTCGAAGAACGACAAGGAAAGGTGCTCCTTGCGGGAGAAAACGCGGGCGCCCAGTATGAAGGGCGCTCGCCGAAGTGCAGCGTGCCTGCAAGCTTTCGCCCAGGCGACGGGTTTCCTGCCGCCGCGGCGAAGGGGCAATGCGGTGGATCAGGCGAGCACCCTTCCCGGGCACGACGAGCGCGCGCGGACCCGCGCCGCCGCCGCCGAGGCCGGCCTGGTGCTCGAGCGCTACCGCCTGGTGCGCCGCCTGGGCACCGGCGGATTCGGCACGGTGTGGCTCGCCCACGACGAGCGCCTTGACCGCGCGGTCGCGGTCAAGCGCATCCCGCTCGAGGGCGACACCGCGGAGCGGGCACAGCGGGAGGCACGCGCGGCGGCCCGGCTCGCGCACCCCGGAATCGTCGCGCTCTACGAGGCCGGCACGGACGACGACGCGTGCTATCTCGTCTCCGAGCTGGTCCGAGGCGAGACGCTCGGCACGCTCCTCGCGGAGGGCGAGCTGTCGGACCGCGACGTCGCGCGCATCGGCGTGGCCCTGTGCGAGGCGCTCGCGCACGCGCACGCTCGCGGAGTCATCCACCGCGACGTCAAGCCGGGCAACGTCATGGTCTGCGCGCGGCCGGAGGAGGCGGGCGCGCCGGTCAAGCTCACGGACTTCGGGATCGCCCGGATCGTCGGGGGCGAGGCGCTGACGCGCACCGGCGACGTCGTGGGCACCCTCGCGTACATGGCGCCCGAACAGGCGGAGGGCCGCCGGGTGACGCCGGCCGTCGACGTCTACGCGCTCGGGCTCGTCCTCTACGAGGCCTTCACCGGGTGCAACCCCGTGCGCGGCGTGGGCCCGGCCGACACCGCGCGGCGGCTCGGCGAGCCGCTGCCCGAGGTGCGGCGCCTGCGCCGCGACCTGCCGCGCGCCCTGGGCGAAGCGATCGACGCCGCCGTCGAGGTCGATCCGGCCGACCGCCCGCCGCTCGCGGAGCTGCGCCAGGCCCTCGCCTCCGCCCTCGCCGACCTCGACGACGAGCCCGGCGTCGTGGAGGGCGGGGTCACCGAGACCTGGCGCGAGTCGACAGCGGTGCTCCGGCGCTTTCGCCGCGAGCCCCACGAGGCGCCGTGGGCGCAGCGGGATCCGCAGGCGCCGCACCGCGCTCAGCGGTCGCCGGGCCTGTGGCTCGGTGTGGCCCGACCTGCCGCACCGATCTCGCTCACTGCGCGGCTCGGCGCGGCCGGCGCCGCCGCGACGCTTGCGGCCGCGACGCTCGCGTGGCTCGTCTCGCCCGTTCCGCTGTCGCCCGCCGCGGGTGCGGCGGCCGTCGGCGTGGCCGTCGCCCTCGCTCCGCGTCTCGGTTGGCTCGCCGCCGCCGGCGCGTGCGTGATCTGGCTGGCCGGCAGCGGTCATGCGGGCCTCGCGCTCCTGGCCGGGGTCGCGCTCTTGCCCGTGCCCGTCCTGCTCGCGCGCGCGACCGCGCTGTGGAGCCTGTCCGCCGTGGCGCCCGCGCTGGGCTTCATCGGCCTGGCGTGTGACTTCCCGGCGATCGCGGGGCAGCCGAGCACCGTCGTTCGGCGCGCCGCCCTTGGCGCGCTGGGCGCAGCCTGGGTGGTCCTCGCCGAGTCGGTCGCGCACCAGCGGCTCCTGGCCGGTCCGGCGGCGGGATCGGCGCCACGTGCGGGCTGGGAGGCGTCGGCCTCCTCGGCGCTGGACCACGTGCTCAGCCCGATCGGGTCGTCCGGCCTGCTCGGCGTCTGCCTGCTCTGGGCGGTGGCCGCCGCGGTGCTGCCGTGGTTCGTCCGGGGC
>DAINCW010000063.1:0-7400 GCA_036732205.1 Solirubrobacteraceae bacterium
CAGCGGCCGTCGACACGTGCGGCAGCTCGACGCGCACCGTTGTGCCCTCGCCCTCGCGGCTCTCGACGCGGACGCGGCCGCCGTGAAGCTCGGCGATGGTCTTGACGATGGTCAGGCCCAGCCCGATGCCGGGGATCGCCGCGGCGGTGGCGTGGGACGAGCGGTAGAAGCGCTCGAAGAGGTGCTCCTGGTCCGCCGCCGGGATGCCGGGGCCGGTGTCGGTGACCGAGAGCACGGTCCCGTCGTCGCCGCCGGTCAGGCGCACGAGGACGCGACCACCCGGCGGGGTGAACTTCACCGCGTTGGAAACGAGGTTGTCGAGCATCTGGCCGAAGCGATCGCGGTCGCCGGTGACCAGCGGCACCTGGTCGGCTTCCAGCGCGAGCTCGACGTCGCCGCGCTCCGCGCTCGGCCGCGCCGCCTCAACGGACTCCGACGCGACGAGCGCCAGGTCGACCGCGGTGCGCTCCAACGAGAGCCGGCCCGCCTCGACCTGCGCCACGAAGAGCATGTCGCCGACCAGGCGCAGCAGCCGTGTCGCGTTGCGCTCGACGACCTCGAGGAAGCGCCGCGCGTCGGCCGACAGCTCCTCCTCGTCGTCGATGACCAGCTCGAGGTAGCCGATGATCGACGTCAGCGGCGTGCGCAGCTCATGGGACACGAGCGCGAAGAACTCGTCCTTGAGCCGTTCGGACTCGCGCTCGGCGGTGACGTCGCGCAGGACGACGATGCGGCCCATGAGGCGGCCCGTCGCGTCGTGGACCGGGGCGCCGTAGCGCGTGAGCGTGCGCCCGCTGAGGACGACCTCGTCGAGGACCTCGCCGCCCGGGTCGCCGGGCGGGGCGGTCGCCTCGCCGCCCAGCTCGGCCATCGGGCCGTTCTGGACGATCACGGCGCCATCGGGGCCGTAGAGGCCGATCGGGTCCGGCGTGGCGGCGAGCACGGCGGCGTTGATGCGCGCCTGGCGCACGGCCGTGCCGTAGGACAGGACGTTCGCGAACGCGACCGCCGCCTGGTCCGCGAGGCGCTCGACGGTCTCCAGGCGCTCGGCCTCGAAGGGGTCGGGGTCGAGGCGGCCGAGCGAGATGACCGCGACGACGCGCTCGCCCAGGCGCAGCGGCACGTTGGCCTCGTAGCGCACCGCGAGGTCGCGACCGAGGCTGTGCACGCGCAGGGCGGTCTCTTCGTGGCGGGCCGTGACCGTGCGGGTCTCCGCCAGCGCGCGGCCCGCGAGCCCGTCGCTGGGGCCGAGCTCGGCCGGGAGCGTCTGCTCGCTCAGCCCGCGCGAGGCGACGAGGCGCAGCGGGGAGTCGTCGCCCTGGGTCGCGGCCCACAGAGCGCCCACCTCGGCGCCCGCCGCGTCAGACAGCGCGCGCAGCGCGATGTCGGCCAGCGCGTCGAGGTCAAGCTCGGCGGCCAGCTGCTCGCCGGCGCGGTAGAAGATCTCCACGCGGCGCTTCTCGGCGGCGAGCTCGTCGAGCGCCGTCTCCAGCTCGGACTGCTGAGCGGCGAGCTCCGTGTTCTGCTCCTCGAGCGCGGCCTGGCTGGCCTGGAGGGTCGAGGCCATCGTGTTGAACGAGCGCGCGAGCTCGACCGGCTCGGCGTCGCCCTCCTCCACGACGCGTGCCGACAGGTCGCCCGCCGCGAGCTTGCGCGCCGCGCGCCCGACGCGCCGCAGCGGCACGATGATGTACTGGGTCAGGTAGGTCGTGAGCAGCAGGATCAGCAGGGCCGACCCGATGAGGCCGCCGATGCCCAGAGCGATGGCCCGCGTGGCGATGGTGTGCGCGTGGCGGTGGTCGGCCGCGGCGCGCGCCTGCTCTCTCTTGACGACGGCGTCAAGCTCGGTGCGCAGGCGGGCCAGCAGCGCGCCCGCCCGACCCGTGGTCGCCTTCCCCGGCTGCGTGGAGGGGCCCGAGAGGAAGGCCTGGATGTCGCGATCGATGGTCTGCGCCCGCGCGGTCCGGCCGGCGTCGCCGCGGGCGAGCGCGACCTGCGCGCGTCTCAGGGGCGCCAGCTCGGCCTTCGCGCGGACGACGTCGCCGGCCAGGCGAGCGCGCGTCGCGACGTCGACCTGGTCGACGAGGCGGCGCAGCTGGATCCCCGCCGTCGCCACGTCCTGCGCGTGCTGGGCCTCGTCGGCGGCGTGGCGCTGAGCGCCGACCTGGTTGAAGAGCACGGCGAAGACGGTGGCCACGAGAGCCGCCACCACGCCGCTCGCGACGCCCATGCGGGTGATCAGGTTGCGGTTCAAGCGGCCCTCTGGCCGCGGATGCTACGCGGCGACGCGGTCGGTGGCGAGCAGGGAGAGGTCGGGCTCGTGCACCTGACGCGGCGCGGGCGGCGGGCCCTCCTCGGGCGCGTGCAGCACGGCCATGGGCGTCATCAGCAGGATCTTGAGGTCGAGCCAGAGCGACCAGTTCTGGATGTACCAGTTGTCCCACTCCACGCGCTCGGCGAGCGACGTCTGGCCGCGCAGGCCGTGGACCTGGGCCCAGCCCGTCATGCCGGACTTCACGCGGTGGCGGTCGCTGTAGCGCCGGACCTCGTCGCCGAAGAGCTCGACGAACTCGGGGCGCTCGGGCCGCGGGCCGATCAGGCTCATGTCGCCCCGCAGGACGTTGAGCAGCTGGGGGAGCTCGTCGAGCGACGTGCGGCGCAGGAAGGTCCCGACGCGGGTGCGGCGGTCGTCGCCCTCCACGCCACCGGGCGCGCTGTCCGAGGCGGGGGTGAAGCGGCGCTCGGCCGGCGCGTCGATGCGCATCGAGCGGAACTTGAGGATGTCGAAGGCGCGGCCGTCGCGGCCGATGCGGCGCTGGCGGAACATGATCGGCCCCGGCGACGAGAGGCGCACGGCGAGCGCGCAGCCGATGAGCACGGGCGAGGCGAGGGCGACGAGCAGGGCGGCGACCGTGCGGTCGAAGACGTGCTTGACGGCGAACTGCCGGCTCTTGGGGTCGACGCGGCGCAGCCCGCACAGCGGCAGGCCGCCGACGTGCTCGACCCACTGGCGCTCGTTGACGTTCTCGAACAGGCGCGGGACCACCGAGACCTCCACGCCCATCTCCTCGCAGCGGCGCAGGAGGGGGTGCAGCGTCGAGTCGGGGGCGGAGCTGAAGGCGACGATGACGTGCTCGGTGCCGGTCGCGGCGACGATCTCGCCGAGCCGCTCGGGGCCGCCGAGGACGGGCCCATGGCGCTCGCCGGCGACGTCGGTCGGCGGCGGGTCGCCGTCGAGGAAGCCGATGGGGCTCAGGCCGAGCTCGGGCGCGGCGAGCAGCCGGCGCTCGAGTTGGGCGCCGATGAAGCCGGCGCCGACGATGAGGGCGCGCTTGCCGCTGCGGCCGTCGCGGCGCGCTCGGCGCCGGGCGAAGGCCAGCAGGAGCCGCGACGCGATGACGGAGGCGGTGCCCAGGGCCCAGCCGCGGACGAGCAGCTGGGAGACGCTGGCCCCGAGTCCGATCAGCGAGGACGTGGCCAGGGCGCCCATGGCTGCGAACGTCGTGGCTCCCGCGCTGACGCGGACGAGGTCGAGGAGGGGCATGCGGGCGGGCCGCTCGCCGTACAGGCCGAGCGCGGCGGTGCGGACGATCGTGCCAACGCCGAGCAGGCCGAGCAGGGCTGCGGCGCCGATGCCCGTCCGCCCCTGCTGGAGGCGAAGGGCGAGGAGGGCGGCGATCCAGAGGCCCAGCGTGTCGGTCCCGAGGCTCAGCACCGTCCAGCGCGCGCCCTCGAAGCGGTCGCGTGAGGGACGCTCCGAGGCGGCGAGCAGGCTCAACTCGGCAATGGTGCGCTCGGCTCGGGGGCGGGCGATCGTGGGCACGAGGGCAAGAGTCGGCCGCGCGCGGAGCCGGACAGGCGGACAACGGTATGGATGCGGTGTGAACGCGAGCGCTCGACGAATGGCCACCGGAACCGTGAAGGCCGTCAACGTCCAGAAGCTCTGGCCGGGCTAGTGGCCCCGTCCGCAAGTTTCGTCACGAACCTGGCGGCTGCAAACCGTCGCCGGTCTGCGTCCTCGGACGGGGCAATGCCGCCGGCATTGCACCCGTCCTGCGTCCTTGCCCGCCTCGGTTTTCGCGCGCCAGTTCCGCAACGAACTTACGGACGGAACCACTAGCGCCAGAAGCGGCCGAGCACCGTCTGGGCCTGCTTGCCCTGCGGGCTGTAGCCCCCGCCGTTGGATGGCTCGCGGCCCTCGGCCGACCAGTCCCACACGAAGGCGCCCGTGATCCACGGCTGGTGGCCGAGCGCGTCGAGCGCGGCGGCGATGGCGCGCGCCTGAGGAGCCTGGTCGATGGGGCCGCTGCCCTCGACCGATGGCCTGGCCGCCGCGCCCAGCCGGCTGGGGAAGCCGAACTCTGTGACGACGACCGGGCGGCGCGTGCGCTGGTGCAGCGCGCCGAGCCTCGCGATCCACGGTTGCCACGCCGCGCGCAGGTCGGCGGTCGAGGGGTCGGGGCTGGCCGTCAGCGGCATGTACGCATCCACGCCGATCGCGTCGAGCGACGGCCAGAAGCCGATTTGCTCGGCGCCCGCCACCCAGTTGGCGGCAAAGGTCAGCTGACCACCGAAGCGGCTGCGGGCCAGGCGGATGAGGTTCTGCCACGCCGCCGTGTCGCCCGTCATCGAGGTGAGCTCCGACCCGACGACCAGGCGCACCGCCGAGCCGCGGCGCGCGAGGTTCGCGTAGTGGCCGAGCATGCGCCGGTAGGAGTGAAACCACGCGGCGCGGTCGCTCGGCGCGAGCATCCCGCGGAACGTGCCGTCGCGGACCGAGACGATGGGCGTGAGCGTCACGCGCATCCCGAGGACGTGGGCGACCGCCATGGCGTGCAGCACGCTGCGGTCCGACGGCGTCTGCCCCCGGTCGGGTGCGAGCTGGGCCGAGTCGCGCGCGTCCTCGAACCACAGCAGCGGGAAGGTCACGGCGTCGGCGCCCAGCCGCCGCAGCCCGACCAGGGCGGCGTCGGCGCGCGGCCCCGCGAGCGCTGCCTCGGCGTAGGCCGTGACGTTCGCGCCCCGCTCGAAGCCCGGCCGCAGGACGTGGTGGACGGGCGGCCCGCCGCGCTGCCTCGTGCCGCCGCCTCCGCCGGCGAAGAGCACGACCGCACCGACCAGCAGGACCGTGATCGGCAGCGCGATCATGGCCGTTCGCCGGACGTCGCGGCGGTCTTCCTCAGTGGTCGGCGACGTGCCCGCCTTCCGGCACGATCGGCAGGCCGCCGGCGTGCCAGGCCTGAAGGCCACCCTCCATCGAGTAGGCCTCCCAGCCGGAGGCGCGGAACGCCTGCGCCGCCATTGCGGAGCGTGCGCCCAGGCGGCACTGGAAGACGATCGGCCGGTCCCGGTCGAGCTCGCCGGCCCGCGACGCGAGGCGCTCGAGCTCGATGTGCACGGCGCCGTCGATTCGGCCGACCTCCCATTCGTACGGCTCGCGCACGTCGACGAGCTGCGCGCCGTCGCGCACCATCTCGGCCGCCTGCTCGGGCGTGACCTCGAGTCCGGCGAAGGGCGGTTCGGCCATCACCGGCAGGGTAGAGAACGCGCTCGGCGCGCTCGGCGCTCTCGGCGGCGCTACGGCCGGGGGCCGCGGGCCTTGGGCCCGGCGCCGCGCTCGTGCTCGAGGACCTCATACGCCCTTGTTGCCCAGTCGCACAGCAGGGGCCGGGTGTTGCGGGGGTCGATGATCTCCTCGACGCCGAAGCGCTCCGCGGTGCGAAACGGCGAGCGCACCGCGTCGAGTCGCTCCTGGATCTCGGCCCGCAGCGCGACCGGGTCGTCGGCCGCCTCCAGCTCGCGGCGGTACGCCGCCTCCAGGCCACCCGCGATCGGCAGGGACCCCCAGTCGCCCGACGGCCACGCGTAGCGCACCGTGTGCCGCGTGTGGTCGGCATGCCCAGCGCCGGCCACGCCGAACACCTTGCGCACCAGCACCGAGGCCCACGGCACGCTCGCCTGGTAGGTCGCGACCAGGGCGCGCGTGCCGTGGCGAATCGTGCCCGCGCGCTCCGAAGCGGTGCCGATCAAGAAGCCGGGCTGGTCGACGAGGTTGGCGACCGGCAGGCGAAACGTGTCGCACAGGTCGACGAAGCGGGTGAGCTTCTCCGACGCGTCCGCGGTCAGGCCGCCCCCGTAGTGGTTGGGGTCCGAGGCCATGACGCCGACCGCCCGGCCGTCGAGGCGCGCCAGCGCCGTGATGAGCGGTCGCCCGTAGCGCGCGCCTAGCTCGAACACCGAGCCGCGGTCGAACACGGCGTCGAGGATCGACCGTGCCTTGTACGGCTTGCGCGGGTCGCGCGGGACGATCGACAGCAGTGACTCGTCGCGGCGGTCGGCCGGGTCGCTCGCCGCGGTCACCGCGGCTATCTCCCATACGTTGTCGGGCAGGTAGGAGAGGAAGCGCTTGACCTGGTCCAGCGCGTCGTCCTCGTCGGCCACCTCGTTGTCGACCGCGCCGGCCTGCGCCTGCGCCCGCGCGCCGCCCAGCTGCTCCTTGTCGGGCGTCTCGCCCATCGCCGCCGCGACCACGGGCGGGCCGGCGACGAAGAGCTGGGCGGCGCCGCGGACGATCACGGAGAAGTGGCTGGCCACGACCCGCGCGGCGCCCAGCCCGGCGACGGGCCCGAGCGCGGCGGCCACGACGGGAACGACCGCCAGGTTCATGCCCATCAGCTCGAAGCCGGGCACGAACGGGACGTAGGTGAAGCCCATCGTCTCCAGCGACTTCACGCTGCCTCCGCCGCCCGTGCCGTCGACCAGGCGCACGAGCGGGACGCGCAGATCGTGCGCCGCGCGCTCGGCCCAGACCATCTTCTGCCAGATGGCGGCGTCCGCCGCGCCGCCCCGGACGGTGAAGTCGTCGCCCTGGACCACCGCGCGCCGCCCGTCGATGCGGCCCTGGCCGACGACCATGTTCGCCGGCAGGAAGTCCGTGAGCTCGCCGTCCTCGGCGTACGTCGCGAGGCCCGCGATCTCGCCGGTCTCGTGGAACGACCCATCGTCGAAGAGCCGGTCGACGCGCTCGCGGACGCTCAGCCGGCCGTTTGCGCGCTGGCGCGCGACCCGCTCCTCGCCGCCCATGCGATGCGCGAGCTCGCGGCGCCGTTCGAGCTCGTCGAGCTCGGGCTGCCAGTCCCCGGTCATCCCCAGAAGAGGTTGAACATCCCGAACACGTGGCGCGGATCGTAGGCGGGCGCCGGGCCGAGGCGCATCCGCGTGGCCGCGTTGATCGGCTGGAACCCCCAGTCGCGCAGGGTCTGCACCGCCGGGAGGTTGGCGTCGGGCAGGCTCAGGTCCAGCATGATGAGGTCGGGCCGGACCTCGCTAAAGAGGACGCGCGCATCGGCGCCGGTCGCGGCGACGAGAACTCGATACCCGCTCGCCTCGAGAGCCTTCGA
>DAINCW010000063.1:7410-9862 GCA_036732205.1 Solirubrobacteraceae bacterium
CGTCCTCCTCCTCGTCGAGCCGGATGCGCCGGGCGGGCAGGCTCAGGGTCAGCGGCGAGCCGGGGGCGCGGCGCAGCGCGGACAGCAGCGAGAGCGCGGCGTCGCCGTCGGCGGCGACGACGCTGGGGCCCAGGCCCCATGGCGACCGCACGGCGCTCGCCGCCAGTGCCCCGCCGCGCTCGGCGACGAAGCCCGGCGCGCCGGGCCCGAGCTGCGCGAACACGGACCCGCGATCCTCGCCCGTGGCGGCGGCATCGAGCGCGCGGACGGCGGCGAGGTCGCCGGTCTGGAGCGGGCGCACGCCGTCCGGCAGCGCCGCGCGCGCGGGCGGCGGGGCGAGATCGCGCCAGGCGTGCGCCTCGCCCTCGGCCACGAAGCCGGCGCGCTCGTAGACCGGGCGGCCCGCGACCGTCGCGTAGAGCAGCACCGTCTCGGCGCCCCGTTCGCGCAGCCAGCTCACGGCGCCCTCGGTCAGTGCCCCGCCGACGCCGCGCCGCCGTGCCGAGGACGTCACGCCCAGCGCACCGATCCAGCCGGTCGCGCCGAAACGCGCGACCGCGGCGCCGCCGACGACCGCGTCGCCGCCGAGCGCGACGAGCACGTCGCCCTGCGGTGAGGTCATGGGGTAGTCGAGCAGCCGCCCGACGTTCGTCCCGAGCCCGGCGCTGCGCAGCACGGAGATCGCCGCCCGCAGCTCGGGGGCGCGCGCAGGGCGGACACGGGCGGCGGCAGGGCGGGCGGGAGCGCGCATGGACCGCGGAGCGTAGAACGGTGCGATCATCGGGGACTCGTGCGCGCCGATCGCAGCGGACGCTACGTCGACGCGCTGTTCCGGCTGCCCGACCGGCCAGGGGAGAACTCCGCGCCGCCGCCGGCGGCGCCGACGGGCCCGACGGTCTGAGCGTCGGGCGCGCAGCGCGTACCATCGGAGCCAATGGAGGTCACCAGCGACGTCTACGCCATCCCGCAGGAGCTGCTCGACTTCCGGGCGACGATCCGCCAGATCGCCGACGAGAAGATCGCGCCGAGGGCGGCCGAGATCGACGAGAAGGGCGAGTACCCGTGGGACATCCGCGAGCTGCTGGCCGAGCACGACGTCCTGGGGCTGCCGTTCTCCGAGGAGCACGGAGGCACCGGGACCGGAACGCTCATGCTGCAGATGGCGGTCGAGGAGATCGCCCGCGTCTGCGCGTCCAGCGCGTTGATCCTCATGGTCCAGGAGCTGTCCACCCTGCCGATCGCGCTCTTCGGCTCCGACGAGCTGAAGGAGCGCTACCTGCCCAGGTGCGCGACCGGGGAATGGAGCGGGGCGTTCTGCCTCAGCGAGCCCGAGGCGGGCTCGGACACCGGCGCCCTGCGCACGAGCGCCGTCGCGGACGGCGACGACTGGGTGATCAACGGGACGAAGAACTGGATCACGAACGTCGGCATCGCCGACTTCTACGTCGTCTTCGCCAAGACCGACCGGGAGAACAACCGCATCACCGCGTTCGTCGTCGACAAGGACACGCCGGGCCTCTCGATCGGCAAGCTCGAGAACAAGCTCGGGATCAAGGGCTCGCCGACCGGCTCGCCGGTCTTCGAGGACGTACGCGTGCCCGCGAGCAACGTCATCGGCGAGGTCGGGCGCGGCATCCGTGTCGCCCTCGGCACGCTCGAGCGCACGCGCCTGGGCGCGGGCGCGCAGGCGGTGGGCATCGCGCAGGGCGCTACCGACTACGCCGCGAACTACGCGCGCGAGCGCATCGCGTTCGGCAAGCCCATCAACGCGCTCCAGGCGATCCAGTTCAAGCTCGCCGACATGGAGACGGGGACCGCCGCGGCGCGGGAGCTGCTCTACAAGGCCTGCGCGATGGCCGACCGGCCAGAGCGCCCGGCCGACCTGGGCAAGTGGACCTCGATGGCCAAGCTGTTCGCCTCCGACAACGCGATGCGCGTGACCGTCGAGGCGATCCAGGTGCTCGGCGGGTACGGCTACGTCAAGGAGTACCCCGTGGAACGCTACCTGCGCGATGCGAAGATCACCCAGATCTACGAGGGCACGAACGAGATCCAGCGGGTCGTGATCTCACGGGCGATGGCGTGAGGAGCGTCGCGTAGCCATGCCGACGGGCCGGCGCATCGCGTTCGCGGCGATCGTCGCCACGAGCGTCGGCCTGGCCGTGATCGCGGTCGCCCAGGGATTCTCGGAGTCGTTCCCTGTGCGCCTGCTGGAGGCCGTCGGCGTTGCGGTCGTGGCGACCGCGCTGTTCGGCAGCCTGGTCACGTTCGCCATGACGCGCCTGGCCGACTGGCGCGACCCGGAGACCGAGGCCGAGTTCGAGCAGGTGGTGCGCCGGTCCGAGCAGCTCGCCCGGGAGGGCTTGGCGGCCGATCCGGACGAGGCCGACTTCATGGCGCTCGACCCGCTCGACGACGAGGACTTCGAGGAGCTGGTGCGCGACGCCCTGGA
>DAINCW010000063.1:9872-11294 GCA_036732205.1 Solirubrobacteraceae bacterium
CCGCCGCGGGCTGTACGGGCTCTACCACGGCGACGGGGCGCACCGCGACGACGTGGCCGACCGCATCGTCATCTACCGCGACACGCTCCGGCGCGACTTCGGGCACGAGCCGGACCTGCTGCGCGACCAGGTCATCCGCACCGTGCGCCACGAGCTCGCCCACCACGTCGGGTTCGACGAGATGGGCGTCCGCGGGCTGGGCCTGTAGCGGCGGCGGCGCCAGCCCGTGATGATCGTCATGACACCGGGGGCCAGCGAGGCCGAGGTCGACGCCGTCGTCAGGCGCCTGGAGGCCACGGGCGTCCACGTCCTCACGATGCCGGGCGAGCTGACCACGGCGATCGGGGCGATCGGCGACCCCGAGGGCGTGCGCGAGCTCGGCCTGGAGGGCATGGCGGGCGTCGACCGCGTCGTGCCGATATCGCGGCCCTACAAGCTGGCCTCGTCCGAGCTCGCCCATCACGAGCCGACGTCGTTCGCCGTCGACGGCCGCGTCGTCGGCGGGGGCGAGACGTTCTGCCTGATCGCGGGCCCGTGCACCGTGGAGTCGCGCGAGGGCACGTTCGCCGTCGCGCGCGCCGTGGCGGCGGGCGGCGCCGCGATGCTCCGCGGCGGGGCGTTCAAGCCGCGGACGTCGCCCTTCGCCTTCAAGGGCCTCGGGGTCCCCGCGCTGGAGATCCTCTCGGAGGTCCGTGACGAGACCGGCCTCCCGGTCGTCACCGAGCTCCTCGACGTGACGCACGCCGACGCGGTCGCCGAGCACGCCGACGTGGTGCAGATCGGCGCGCGCAACATGCAGAACTACGCGCTGCTCGAGGTCGCGGGCAAGATCGGCAAGCCGGTCCTGCTCAAGCGGGGGTTGTCCAGCTCGCTCGACGAGCTGCTGATGGCGGCCGACTACGTGCTCAAGGAGGGCACGCAGGAGGTGCTGCTCTGCGAGCGCGGCATCCGCACCTTCGAGACCGCGACGCGCTTCACGCTCGACCTCGGCGCGGTCCCGTGGCTCAAGCTGCACACGCACCTGCCGGTCATCGTCGACCCCAGCCACGCCGCCGGCGATCGCCGCCTGGTCGAGCCGCTGGCCCGTGGCGCGGCCGCCGTCGGCGCGGACGGCATCATCGTCGAGGTCCACGAGGACCCCGAGGCCGCGCTCTGCGACGGACCCCAGTCGCTCTACGCGAGCGACTTCGCCGACTTCGCGGCGTCGGTCGCCGCCCACGCGCAGCTCGCCGGCAAGCGGCTGGCCTGAGCGCCCCGTCAGCCGTGCCCCGTCTCGTCCTCACGCTCGCGCTGTCCGCCGCCCTCGCACTGACGGGAGCGTCTGCCGCGGGCGCCGGCCTTGCGCCGCGTATTACATGAAGCCCCGCTCGACCTCGGCCATCCGATGTGGGCCGACGCAGCGAACCTGGACCTGAAGAAACA
>DAINCW010000063.1:11304-12039 GCA_036732205.1 Solirubrobacteraceae bacterium
GCGCCGCGACCGTCGGCGTGACGCCGGCGAACGGAGGTGACCCGCCGGTGCTCTCCTACATCGCGGCGCCCGGTGAGGCCAACGACCTGAGCATCACACTGGAGCCCGACGGCACGTTCGACGTCGTCGACACCGGCGCGCTCGTGCTGGAGGGCGCCGGGTGTGGCGCCATCACCGAGACGGAGGCCATGTGCTTCCCGCCCGCGGGGGCGGTGGTGAGCGTCGATCTCGGTGATGGCGACGACACCGCGACGGTCAACGGCCCGCGCGCCACCGTCCTCGGCGGCCCCGGCGACGACGTCATCACGGCCGCTTCGTTCGGCGCCGGCCCCGGCGACACCCTGGACGGCGGCCCCGGCAACGACCAGTTGACCGGCGGCCCGGGCGACGATGCCCTGATCGGCGGCCCCGGCAACGACACGCTGCGCGGGCTCGGCGGCGACGACTCCCTCTCCGGCGACGACGATCCGCTCGTGGGCCCCGGCCCGTTCGTCATGCCGGCCGGCGGGCCGGCCGCGACCGGCGACGACATCCTCGACGGCGGCGACGGCCGCGACACGGTGTCCTACCTCGCCCGCACGGAGCCCGTGACCGTGAACCTCGGCCAGGGCAGCCCGGCGGGCCAGGCCGGCGAGCGCGACCGGCTGTTCGGCGTCGAGGACGTGCTGGGCGGCAGCGGCAACGACGTGCTGATCGGCAACGGCGCGGGCAACCTGCTCTCGGGCGGGGCCGGCG
>DAINCW010000064.1:0-3893 GCA_036732205.1 Solirubrobacteraceae bacterium
ATTGTCGATCGTCTGCGGAGTCTCGAACGCGCCGCCGACCGGCCGCTTGCTCGCCTCGATGAAGTTCCCCTCGGCTTCGAGCCGGAAGTCCCAGACGTGTTCAGCGATCATCCCCTTGCTGACGGCCTGGCCCTCGTTGCGCACCGATCGCACGAGCACGCCGATCTCCTCGGCCGCCACGCCCTCGCGGATCAGCCGCTCGATCTCGGCGGCGACGCCTTGCGCCTGGGCCCGCTCGTTCGCGCAGCGCCAGAAGCGCACCTCGCCGCCAGGCGGGCCCGACAGCTCCTTGCCGATCCGGTCGAGGTTGGGGACCACGACCGCGCGCGCGGCGGCCAGGATCCGCTCGGGCGAGCGGTGGGACTCCTCGAGGCGGATCAGCTTGCCCTCGGGGTGCTCGTCGGCGAAGTCGCGCAGGTTCTTCGTGGACGCGCCGCGCGAGCGGTCCACCGCCTGGTCGTCGTCGCCGGCCACCGTCATGTTCCCGTGGGCTCCCAGCAGCGACACGAGCTGGACCTCGGCGTGGCCCAGGTCGGCATAGTCGTCGGCGAGCACCGCCGGCCAGCGCTCGTTCACGCGCGCGCGCACGTGAGGCTTGTCGCGAAGCAACGCGAAGGCGTGGAGCACGAGATCGCCGAAGTCCAGCGTGCCCTGGCCGGCGAGCATGCGGTCGTGGGTCGCCCAGACCTGGGCGAACTCCCGCTCGCGTGCGGACCGGGCCGCGGTCGCGACGTCGGCGTCGGGCAGGGATGCGGCCCACTCGGCGAACCGCGCGGCGGTCACGCCCGCCTCCTTGAGGTTGTCGATGCGCGCGACGAAGCCTCCGAGCAGCGCGGCGGGGCGGCCGCGGAAGTCGTGCACGCGCAGCGTCAGCTCGTCGGTGCGCTCGAGCAGCATCGCCAGGCGGTCGGCGGGCGTCGCGGGGACGACGAACGGGTCCAGCCCGGCCTCGAGGGCCTCGTCGTGCAGCAGGCGCATGCACAGCGAGCGCGGCGTGAAGACCAGCAGCTCGGCGTAGGCCCGGTCGAGGGCGTCCTCGAGCCGCTCGCGCAGGGCGTCGGCCGCGGACTGGGCCGGCGCGACGACGACGATCGACTCGGGCGGCGTGCCGGTGTCGACCAGGCGGATGAAACGCTCGATCAGCACGCGTGTCTTGCCGGTCCCGGCGCCGCCGACGACGAGCAGCGGGCCCGGGCCGCGAGCCACCGCCTCCGCCTGAGCGGACGTGAGGCGATCGGGCGCTTCGGGCACGCTGCAAGGATATGACGGGCATGACTCGATCGACGGACGCCGTCGCGGCGGACTGGCTGGGGGCCTGCCGCCGTGCGGCGGGCCAGGTCGACGCGCTCATGCGCGCGCGCCCGACCACGGCCGAGCGGGTCGCGGAGACCGGCACGCGCGGCGAAGGCGGCGACCGTACCCTGGTCATCGACTCGGCGGCCGAGGACGCGGTCTTCGCCGAGCTCGACCGGCTGTACGGCGAGGGCTTCCGCTTCGTGGCGATCTCCGAGGAGCGCGGCGAGGTGGACTTCGGCGATCCCGACGTCCGCGTGGTCATCGACCCGATCGACGGCTCGCTCAACGCCAAGCGCGGCCTGAGCAGCCATGCGCTGTCGCTCGCCGTTGCGGACGGCCCGACGATGGGCGACGTCGCGTTCGGCTACGTCCACGACTTCGGCCGCGGCGAGGAGTGGACCGCGCGCCGCGGCCAGGGCGTGCTGCTCGACGGCGCGCCGCCGCCGCAGCCACCGGGCGAGCGGCGCGACGAGGAGGGCCGCCTGGAGCTCCTGGCGATCGAGTCGGCCGAGCCGCGCTGGGTCGCGATGTCGGCCGACGAGCTCGAGCTCGTCGCGCACCGCCTGCGGGCGCTCGGCGCCATCGCCGTGTCGCTGTGCCAGCTGGCGGCCGGCCGCGTCGACGGGATGGTCACGCTGTGGAAGACACGCGCGGTCGACGCGGCGGCGGCCCAGCTGATCGCGCGCGAGGCCGGCGCGCTGGTGGAGTTCGTCGGCTTCGACGATCCGCTGGGCGCGCCGCTGGACTGCGAGCCGCACGCCCCCGTGATCGGGGCGTGGAGCGTGGAGGCGCTGGACGCCCTGCGCACTGTCCCTGCGAGCGTGCAACCGGGCACACACCGCCCGGAAGGGCGGTGGGTCGAATGATCGACTGGCGCCTCGCCCGCCGGATCGCCCGCAGCGTCGCCGGCGGCCCCGGCCCCGTGCCCACGCTGCCGGGCGACCTCGACGCGATGGCGGCCGACGCCGAGCGGCGCGTCGTCGCCTACACCGGGCTGACGCCGAGCGGGCCGCTGCCGGCGCCCGAGGCCGTGGGGCGGCCGCAGTGGGCGGACATCAACCTCGAGGGGATGGCGAAGATCCTCGACCCGGTCGCCGACCGCCTGGAGCCCAAGGGCGCCCTCGCCGGCGTGATGCGGCCGGTCGCCGGGACGCTGATCGCGGCCGAGGTCGGCGGCTTGACGGGGCTGCTCTCGCAGCGCGTCCTGGGCCAGTACGAGCTCGTCCTCCTCGATCCCGACAGCCCGACGCGCCTGCTGTTCGTCGCGCCGAACCTGCTCGACGCGGCGCAGAAGCTCGCGGTCGACCGCGAGCAGCTCGTCGCGTGGGTCGCGTTCCACGAGGTCACGCACGCGGTCCAGTTCACGAGCGTGCCCTGGCTGCGCGAGCACCTCGCCGGCCTGCTGCGCCAGCTGCTCGACACCATCGACGTGAAGATCGACTGGGAGGGCGCCGCGAAGCTGCCGTCGCGTGCGGACATCGAGGAGCTCGTGGCTCGCGTGCGCCAGGACGGCCTGGTCATGCTCATGGCCGGCCCCGAGCGCCGCGCGCTCATCGACCAGCTCCAGGCGGTAATGGCCGTGATCGAGGGCCACGCCGAGCACGTCATGGACGCGGTGGGTCGTGACGCCCTGTCGGACCTCGACGAGCTGCGCAGCGCGCTCAACCGCCGCCGCGCCGACCGGTCGGGAATGTGGCGCGTGCTCGAGAAGCTGCTGGGCCTGGAGATGAAGCTGCGCCAGTACGAGGTGGGCAAGCGCTTCTGCGACGTCGTCGTGGAGAAGACCGATGTCGAGACGCTGCACCGGGTGTTCGAATCGCCCGAGTCGCTGCCCACCTGGGCGGAGCTGCAGGACCCCGACGCGTGGCTGGCCCGCGCGCCCGCGGCGCCCTGAGCGGCCCGTGAGAAAAAGGGGACAGTCCCCTTTTTCTCACTGCCTGCGCGAACGCCGCGTGTAACCCCTTCGTTCGGGGGGTTTACAAACATGTGTTCGTGGTAGAACTTCAGAACAAGATTAGAAGTAACTGCCCGCAAGTCTCCTAATTCTCGAAAGAGAGGCATCAGCCGAAATGGCCGCAGACACCACCACCACCCGTCGCAAGGCCGCCACCAAGCGGTCGACCACGGCGAAGAAGACCGCCGCCGCCCGCGCCAACCAGCGCACGAAGGCCAAGACCACCCGCGCGGCCAGCACCGCAAGGGTCGAGGTCAAGACTCCCGCGGAGCGCGTCACCGACGCCGCCGAGCGCGCCGTCCTGACGTCGGTCGGCGCCGTGCTCGTCGCTCGCGACAGCGCCGTCGCCACGATCGAGGACCTCTACACGAGCGTCAACACGCTGCCCAAGGCGGAGCGCACCCTCAAGCGCTTCGAGCGCCGCGGCACCACCGCGCGCAACCGCGTCGAGCGCGAGGTCCGCAAGACCCGCACTCGTGCGGAGCGCGAGGTCCGTACGGCCGAGCGTCGCCTGAAGCAGCGCCGGACGCGCGTCGAGCGCACCCTGCGCACCAACGGCGAGCGCGTCACCGAGCGGGTCGCCGCTCTCTCCTAGAGCGACGCTCTCCTCCCTCCGACGACGGGGCGGCCTTCGGCCGCGACC
>DAINCW010000064.1:3903-5060 GCA_036732205.1 Solirubrobacteraceae bacterium
GGGCCGCCCCGTCGTCTTTAACCGGAGCCGCACGGTGTCTTTGCCAGAATGGGCCCGTGCTCCAAGACCAGATCCGCGAAGCGCTCCGCGTCGTCATCGACCCCGAGCTGCACCAGAACATCGTCGAGCTGGACATGGTCCGCTCGATCGAGCCTCGCGAAGGCGGCGTCGTCGACATCACGATCTCGCTGACCACGCCCGGCTGCCCGATCCGCAACCACTTCCAGACCAACGTGGCCAAGGCCGCCGGCGGGGTGGAGGGCGTCACCCAGGTCAACGTGAGCTTCGACGTCCTCTCCGACCAGCAGAAGGCCACGCTCCAGCGCAAGCTGGGCCGCGGCTCGCTGCCCGACGGCGCGCTCGCCCAGGTCGAGAACGTCATCTGCGTCGGGTCGGGCAAGGGCGGCGTCGGCAAGTCGACGCTGACCGCCAACCTCGCCGCGGCCCTGGCCGAGGAGGGCAAGCGCATCGGCGTGCTCGACGCGGACGTCTGGGGCTACTCGATCCCGCGCATGTTCGGCCTGGGGGCCGACCGCCCGCAGGTCAACGGGCAGCGCAAGATCGTGCCGCTCGAGGCCCAGGCCGGCATCAAGGTCATGTCGATCGGCTTCTTCCTGGACCAGGCCGACCAGGCGGTGGTCTGGCGCGGGCCGATGCTCCACAAGGCGCTCACCCAGTTCCTCGAGGACGTCGAGTGGGGCGCGCTGGACTTCCTGCTCATCGACCTGCCGCCGGGCACCGGCGACGTGTCCATGACGCTCGCCCAGCTGCTGCCGCAGGCGCAGTTCCTCATCGTCACCACGCCCCAGGACACGGCGCAGAAGGTCGCGCGGCGCTCCGCCGAGATGGCCAACAAGGTCAACCTCGAGATCGCGGGCGTCATCGAGAACATGTCCGGGTTCACGACGCCGGGCGGGGAGCGCTTTGCGATCTTCGGCGAGGGCGGTGGCCAGTCGCTGGCCGACGAGCTCGACGTGCCGCTGCTGGGCAAGGTCCCGCTGACCATGCCGCTGCGCGAGCAGTCCGATGCCGGCGTGCCGCTCGTGTTCGAGACTCCGGACGACCCCGCGGCGCAGGCGGTTCTCGGAGATGTCGCGGAAGAATCGCTCGATCATGTTCATCCAGGACGCCGAGGTGGGCGTGAAGTGCATGGTGAC
>DAINCW010000064.1:5070-11902 GCA_036732205.1 Solirubrobacteraceae bacterium
GGTTCGCCAGGCCGCGCGCGGCCTGATCGCGATGGCGCCCGAGCCGCTGCCGATCCTGCCGGAGCTGCCGGAGCTGCCCGACGCCAGCGCCCCGGCCCCCGCGGGCCTGTCGCTGCCGATGGCGTAGAGGAGCCCGTCGTCGCTCAGGTGGACTGCTTGAAGTAGTCCGCGTTGATCTGCGTGAACTTCTGCCACTCGTCGGGCAGCTGGTCCTCGGCGAAGCACGCGTCGACCGGGCACGCCTCCACGCACGCGTCGCAGTCGATGCACTCCTCCGGGTCGATGTAGAGCATCTCGACCTTGTCGTAGCCGGGCTCGTCCGGAGTGGGGTGGATGCAGTCGACAGGGCAGACCTCGACGCACGAGTTGTCCTTCTGGCCGATGCACGGCTCGGCGATGACGTAGGCCATAAGTCGGGAGTGGTTCCTTCTTCGGGGTCCGGTTCAGGAGCGTTGATCGTACGCTATGGCCGTGCTCCTGCTGACCGGCGCAACCGGCCTCGTGGGCAGCGCGCTGCTGCCGCGGCTGACCGCTGCGCGCATCCCGGTGCGCTGCCTCGTGCGCGACCCCCGACGGCTGGGCCCCGAGCGCGTGCGGGTGCAGCTCGCGCTGGGCGACCTGACCGACCCGCCGTCCTTTCGCAACGCCATGCGCGGGGTCGAAACGGTCATCCACCTCGCGGCGTCGATCCGCGACCAGGAGCGCGGCTCGATCGAGGAGCTCAACGGGATCTCGACGTGGCGGATGGTCGAGGCCGCCGAGCGCGCCGGCGTCAAGCGCTTCGTGTTCTTCTCGGCATTGGGCGCCTCGACGCACCACCGGACCCGCTTCCACCGCGCGAAAGCGCACGCCGAGCGCGTCGTCATGGAGTCGCCGCTGAGCACGACCGTCTTCGCGCCGTCGATCGTCTACGCGCCCGGCGACCACTACCTCACGCTGCTCCAGCGCGCAACGCTCCTGCCCGTGATGCCGATGTCGGGCCGCGGCGCGGCGCGCTACGAGCCGATGTGGGCCGACGACGTGGCGGACTGCGTGATGGCGGCGCTCGAACGCGACGGCGACGCACCCGAGCGGGTCGAGCTCGCCGGGCCGGAGATCCTCAGCCACGAGGACATCGTGCGACTCGCGATGGCCGCCGCCGGCCGGCACCGCCCGATCCTGAAGGTCCCGACGCCGATCGTCTCGCGCACGCTGCGCCTGGCCGAGGCCGCGATGAAGTGGAACGCCCCCGCCGTGTGGGACGAGGCCGAGCTGATGGAGGTGGGCGCGGTCAGCGCCCGCGGCACCGCGGACGTCGAGGCGCTGGGTGTCCGCCCGCGCCGGATGGCCGACGTGCTGGGTGTGGTCTAGGCGGTTGCCGCAAGCTCGGGCCGGCGCTCGGCCCACGGCCGTGCCTGCTCGAGCTGGGTCGCGAGCTGGAGGATCACGTCCTCGCGTGCCGGTCGGCCGATGAGCTGGATGCCGGTCGGCAGCCCGTCGTCGCCGTGCAGCAGCGGGACGCTGACCGCCGGCTGGCCAGTCGCGTTCATGCCCGCCGTGAACGGCGTGAACTGCCCGGACTGCTTGAACGTGCCCCACGGGTCGGCGCCGTCGGCTTCGAGCGTCCCGATCGGAAGCGGGCGCTGCGCGAGGCCGGGGGTCACGACGACGTCGAACTCGTCCAGCGCCGTGATGATCGCCCGCATCATGATCTGGAGCTGGGCGTGCGCGGTGGCGACGTCGAGGGCTGGGACGTCCCTGGCGCGGTCGTAGATCGCCCAGCTGAGCGACTGCATGTCCTCGGCCTTCGGCTCGCGGCCGGCGACGATCCCGGAGTAGCGGATGCCCAGCGCGATCGCGGTGCAGAACTCCGCGGAGAACAGCGGCAGCAGCGCCTTGTTCTGCCAGGGCGGGATGGTCTCGACGACCTCGTGCCCCAGCTCGGCCAGCAGCTCAGCGGCCTCCGCGACCGAGGCCTTGGCGATGGGGTCCAGCGGCGTGTCGGGCAGCGGCGTCGTGGTGGTCACGCCGATGCGCAGCCGGCCCGGCTCCCGCGCGGCCGTGTCCGCGTACGGCTCGGGTGGCGGCGGGGCCCAGGTGGCGTCGCCCAGCTCGTAGCCGGCGAGGACGTCGAGCACCGCGGCGGTGTCGGCGACCGTGCGCGTCAGCACGCCGTCGATGGTCAGCGCATGGTCGCCCTGCTCGGGCGCGAGCGAGATGCGCCCCCGCGTCGGCTTGAGCCCGACGAGGCCGCAGCACGCGGCGGGGATGCGCGTGGAGCCGCCGCCGTCGTTGCCATGGGCGATCGGCACCATGCCCGACGCAACCGCGGCGGCGGAGCCGCCCGATGACCCACCCGGCGTGCGGTCGGTGTCCCACGGGTTGCGCGACGCCGGGAACGCCCGCGGCTCGGAGACGGGGAGGATCCCGTACTCGGGCAGGTTGGTCGTGCCGACGATGACGAACCCCGCCTCCTTGAGCCTGCGCACGACGTTGTGGTCGTAGTCGGCGACGAAGTCGGCCATCAGGTCGCACGCGTTCGTGAGCCGCCAGCCGGAGACGGCCCGGTTGTTCTTGATGGCGATCGGCACGCCGGCGAACGGGCGCGGGTCGCCCGGGGCGACGGCGTCCGCGGCCTCGAGGGCGCGCTCGCCGTCGGTGTCGATGAACGCGTGCAGTTGCGAGTCGAGCTCCTCGATGCGCGACAGCGAGGTCTCGACGAGCTCACGGGAGGAGATCTCGCCGGATCGGACCATCTCGGCGAGCTCGAGGACCGGGCGGAACATCAGGTCGGCGTCGGGCATGCGCGGCAGCGTACGCCTGGCGGAGGCGTAACCATAAGTCTGGTAGAATGGGGTTATTGCAGCCAAGGACCTCCCCGACGATCTCCAGCTCCCGCTCGCCACGGGCGAGCCCTGGTGGTACTGGCTGGGAGGCCGCCCGGCGCTGGACCTCGTCAACACGCGCCGCGAGCGTTGGCGCCGCCGGGTCGAGACGCTCGTCACGGCCGGCGACCTCGGCCGCTGGCTGACCCAGACGGGCATCGTCGAAGCGGAGCCGGCGCGCATCCTTGTAGAGGTACTCGAGGAGGCGCGCGAGCTGCGCGAGGCGATCGACGCCGCGGTGGCCGCGGCGGTCGCGGGCGAGCCGGCGCCCCGCGCGGCAATGAAGCTCATCGACCACTGGCTGATCCACGCCGGCACGCGGCCGCAGCTCGTCCTCGGCGACGACGGGGTGCCGCTCCTCGGCGAACGCGCCGCAGCCGACTCCCCGCGTCGCGCGCTCGGGACGATCGCGCTGGACGCCGCGACCATGCTGGGCCGCCCGGAGGAGCGCGAGCGCATCCGCATCTGCGCCTCGGACACGTGCAGCGCGCGCTTCTACGACCGCTCGCCCGCGGGTATCCGGCGCTGGTGCTCGATGCGAGAGTGCGGGAACGTCGCCAAGGCCCGCCGCCACCGCGAGCGCAACCGCGAGGTGGCGGCGTGAGGGGGTCAGGCCCCTTGGGTCGCTCTGGCTCAGATCGCTACCGCTGGGTCGTCCTCGCGGCCGGCGCGCTCGGCGCGGGCGCGGTCTCGGGCCTGCGCCAGGGCATGCCGGCGCTGGGCCCGGCGCTGCGCGACCACTACGGCCTCTCGCTCGCGCAGGCCGGTCTCGTCTTCGCGGCGGTCCCGGTCGGGATCATGCTCGCCCTCGTCCCGTGGGGCACCCTGACCGACCGCATCGGCGAGCGGCCGGTGATGACGGCCGGGCTCGTCGGCACGGGGCTCGCCCTGGTGGCGACCGCGTTCGCGCCGGGCTTCGGCGGCGTGCTGCTCGGCCTGGGCGTGGCCGGCGCGTTCGGCGCGAGCGCCACCGGCGCGAGCGGACGTGCCGTCATGGGCTGGTTTCACCGATCCGAGCGGGGTTTCGCGCTCGGGCTGCGCCAGATGGCGCTCCCGCTCGGCGGCGGCATCGCCGCCCTCGTGCTGCCGCACCTCGTCGGCGGCGGCATGCGGATCGTCTTCCTCGCGCTGGCCGGCACGATGTTCGTGTCCGCCGCCGTCGCCGTGGTCCTCATGCGCGACCCGCCGACGTCCGAGCCGCCGGCAGGCTTCTCCGCGCCGCCGCCCACGCGCGACGCGCGCCTGTGGCGCCTGGGCGCCGGGAGCGCGCTGCTTGTCGTCGCCCAGGGCACGCTCGTGGGCTTCCTCGTCCTGTTCCTGCACGACGAGCGCGGCCTGTCGCCGGCCGCCGCCGCCGCGGGGCTGGCCACGCTCCAGCTCGCGGGGGCGCTCGCGCGCATCGTGATCGGCCGCCGCTCCGACCGCCTTGAGCGCCGGATCATCCCCATGCGCCGGGTCGCGGTGGCCGACACCGTCCTGCTCGCCGCCACGGCCGCCCTGGCGCACGCGCCCGGCGCGATCCTCTACCCGGTCCTGCTCGCCGCCGGGATCGTGGCCATGAGCTGGAACGGCCTGGCGTTCACCGCCGCCGCGGAGATCTCCGGCCGCGCTCGGGCGGGCACGGCCATGAGCCTCCAGAACACGATCATCGCGGCGGCGGGCGCCGCCGCGCCGGTCGCCTTCGGCGCGCTCGTGAGCGCCACGTCGTGGCCGGTCGGCTACGCGGTCATGGCCCTCACGCCGGCCGCCGCGTGGTTCGTCCTGGCGCCGCTGGAGGGCGAGGAGGACGAGCGCGCGGCGCGCCGGGCACACGGGCGCGAAGCGCCAGGGTCGGGCTGCCGAGCGGCCCGGCCTGCCACGCTGTCCCCCGTGATCACCCACGCCCACGGAGCACGCACATGAGCGGAGAGGTACAGAGCGGACTCGAAGGCGTCGTCGCCTTCGCCACCGAGATCGCGGAGCCCGACAAGGAGGGCTCGGCCCTCCGCTACCGCGGAGTGGACATCGAGGAGCTGGTCGGCGCGGTCTCCTTCGAGAAGGTCTGGGGCCTGCTGGTCGACGGCACGTTCGAGCCCGGCCTGCCGCCGGCCGAGCCATGGCCGCTGACCGTCCGGTCGGGCAACCCGCGCGTGGACGTGCAATCAGCGATGGCCATGCTCGCGCCCGAGTGGGGCTTCGGCGAGCTGATCGACATCACCGACGAGCAGGCGCGGAGCGATCTCGCTCGCTCGTCCGTCATGGCGCTGTCGTTCGTGGCGCAGTCCGCTCGCGGCACCGGCCATCCGCCGGTCCCGCAGAGCGAGGTCGACAAGGCGCGCACGATCCCCGAGCGCTTCCTCGTCCGCTGGCGCGGCGAGGCGGACCCCGATCACGTCAAGGCCATCGACGCGTACTGGATCTCCGCGGCCGAGCACGGGATGAACGCGTCGACTTTCACCGCGCGCGTCATCGCCTCCACCGGCGCCGACGTCGCCGCGGCGCTGAGCGGCGCGGTCGGAGCGCTGAGCGGCCCGCTGCACGGCGGCGCGCCCACGCGCGTGCTGCAGATGCTCGACGAGGTCGAGGAGATGGGCGACGCCGACGCGTGGGTCAAGCAGGCGCTGGACCGCGGCGACCGCCTCATGGGCTTCGGCCACCGCGTCTATCGCGCCGAGGACCCCCGCGCCCGCGTCCTGCGCCGCACCGCGAGTGAGCTGGGATCGACGCGCTACGAGGTCGCCGAGGCGCTCGAGCAGGCGGCGCTGGCCGAGCTGAAGGCGCGCAAGCCTGACCGCGTGCTCGCCACGAACGTCGAGTTCTGGTCGGCCGTCGTCCTCGACATGGCGCAGGTGCCCGCGGACCTGTTCACGCCGCTGTTCGTCTGCGCGCGGGTCGCGGGCTGGTCGGCCCACATCCTCGAGCAGAAGCGCGAGGCGCGGCTGATCCGCCCGACGGCGAAGTACGTCGGCCCCGCGCCGCGCAAGCTCGCCGACGTGCCCGGCGCCCCGACGGGCGCCGCCGCCGACTAGGTCTCGAGCGCCTGGCGCATCAGGTCGCGCAGGAGGCGCTGGTCCTCCGCGCTGAGCCGCTCGAGCGCCTCGGGCGGCTCCTCCATGCGCTGCTTGACCTTCGCGCGCAGCTCGGCGCCCTTCTCGGTGACGACGAGCATCTTCACGCGGCGGTCGTCAGGGGACGGGCGCCGCTCGACCAGCCCGCGGTCCTCGAGGCGGTCGACGATGCCGGTGACGTTGGAGTTGTCGCAGCGCAGCGCGCACGCCAGCTCGCGCATGGGCAAGGGCTGGTCGGGGTCGAGCGCCTTGAGGGCCCCGAGCTGGGCGGGGGCCAGGTCAAATTCGGTCGCGATGGCGAGGAAACGGCTGCGCTGCGAGGTGAACAGCTCGGCGATGAGCGACCAGGCTTCGCTGGCCGCACTGCGCCGCGGCACCGCGATCGAGCTCGAGCTCATGGTCACCATGGTACTTGACTCCACATATGGTTGACAACATCAACCACGCTGGTCGCGTGGCCGCGGTGTGGACTCGCCCTACTCTTCGCCGTGTGGGCGTTTCGCGGTTTGCGCAAGGCCGAAGCGGCGGGCTGACCCAGCCCGCACGCCGGCTGGACCCCGAGGCGCTCGGGGACCACATCGACCGGCTGTTCCGCGCCGCGTGGGCGATGTGCGGCAACCGCGACGACGCGCAGGACCTCGTGCAGGACACCTACGCGCGCGTGCTCGCCCGTCCGCGCCTGCTGCGCTCCGACGACGATCTGGGCTACCTGCTGCGGGTGCTGCGCAACACGCACATCTCGCGGCTGCGGGCCGCAGGGCGCCGTCCGGTCGGCGTCCCGTTCCCCAATGACCTCGAGCCCGTGGACGAGCGCATGGGCTGGCGGCCCGAGTTCGCGCTGGACACCGACGAGCTGTTCGGCGCGATCAGCGGCCTGCCCGAGAGCTTCCGCGACGTGCTGATCGCCGGCGACGCCGCCGG
>DAINCW010000065.1:0-8701 GCA_036732205.1 Solirubrobacteraceae bacterium
CCACCCCAACTCAGCAATTGCTGAGAAACCCGACATATGGTCCGGTAACTCAGCAAGTCCCTCACCCTCGAAGCCCGCCGTTCGTCGCGCCCGCAGGGGCGCTCACCACGGCCGCGCGGCAGCGATCCGCTTAAGCCGCGATGGGCTGACGCGTGCGCCGGCGACGTCGGCGGGCGGGCTTGGTTTGCGGCTGGATCTGACGCTCCACGACGACGCCGATCGCGGCGGCATAGCGATCGATCATGGACTCCTTCGCGTCGTCTTGCCCTTCCAAGCGCGCAACGGCGGGCTGGGAGGTGCCCATGCGGTCGGCGACGGTCTTCTGGGAGATGCGCTTGCGTTTGCGCTCGGCAACGAGATCGTGCAGCAGCTGGCGCCGGCGCTGAGCGGCGGCGAGCAGGACCGGGAACTGCGAGTCCTCGTCGGTGAACTCCTCGATGAGTTCGTCTAGGAAGTCAGTCTCTTCAGCCATGGGGTCCGCTTTCGCTCGGTGCAACTATATCAGAACTGATATAGCCATTCTGGGGTCTCACTTGACCGCTACTTGCCGCCCTTGGATCCCCGGGCCCGCCAGTCCTTCAACCGATCCTCAGCGAGCTTGAGCTTGGCGGGCGGAGTCTTGTTCGTCTTCTTCGCGAATGCCTCCAGCGACAGGAACACTTGGCCGTAGCGCCCCTGGGGAGCAAACAGCACGCGGAAGAACTTCTCGCCGGTGTCGGCCTTGACCTCCCAGATGTCCCCGCGCAGCTTCTTCGCCGCGCGGAGCCCGTCCTTGCTGACCCGGACCATCGCCGCGGCGACGGCGACGCGATCATCACGATCCAGGCTCTTGAGGAAGTCATAGACGGGACGTCCGCCGCCGCTCGTTCGGTACTCACGCCACTGGCGGCGCTTTGCTTCGGCCATCGCGTCTCAGGCTACGCCAGTCCCTGGACCCAGCCGGCCGCGCTGTGTGGATCGGCGGAATAGCAGCGAACTCGAACGGCGGCGACGAGGGGAGGGAGCCTTCGCGTGCGGCGGGCCTCGACGAGTGGTAGCTCGGACGCGATGGATATTTCCCCGATATACGGGCAAATCTCCACTGCGATATTCGAACGGTCACGCTTGTGCCGCGGCGCGGTTACGAAGCAGCCCCGCTTCCTTCCCCTCGAAGCTGCCGTTCGTCGCGCCCGAAGGGGCGCTCACCCACCTCCCGCTCGATGCGCTGACTGGTCCAATCTCGATCGCACCTGGAAGCACTCCGTGGCGCGTGAGGACCGCGCTCGTAAGCAGGCGTGCGACGCGTCCGTTGCCGTCGGCGAACGGCGGCGGCGGCTAGTTCCCAGAACATCGATCCCGCGCAAAGGCTGAATTTTGCAGGCTTTTCTTGGCTGCTCCTGGCAAGTTCCCGAAACGTCGTTCCGGGCGCCGGCGGAGCCGCTGGCCAGCAGCGCCCTGCCGGGCGCAACGCTCGGGAGAAACGTACCGTTGTTGCGGCAGAGCGGTACTATCTTGTGCGAGAGAGTGGGAGTAGTCGCCGCGTGAGAGCGGTACGATTTCGAGGAGATGGCCCCTGCGCCCAATGCGGATGACGCACGCCATCTCGTGTGGCTGCGCGATCAGATGGAAGGCCGCTTCGTCGCCGGGGTGGTCTTCCACACGGGGCCACGCATCTACGAGCTGAGCGAGCGCATCATCGCCGCGCCGATCGCAGCGCTGTGGGGCTAACGCGCCCGCGCAGCGCCGCCGCGGCCACGGCCAGGTCGCTGAGAAGCGTCGGGAAGCACCCCTTCGGGCGCGACGAACGGGATGCGTGGCTGCTGGAGATCGAGACGCTCATGGTCGAGGCGTGGCTCGCCGATACCTAGCGTAAGGTGATTAGCACTCCTAACGCTACTAACGCTCCGATCTGTGGTACCCCTCACGAGACCATGACCGCTGCTAAGCCCCGCTATCTGACTGTCGCTGAGGTCGCTGACGAGATCGACATGACCCCGGGCGGCGTGCGCAAGGTCATCAAGCGCGGAGACTTGAAGGCCGTGAAGCTGTCGGTGCGCAAGACGCTCGTTTCACGGGCCGCGCTGGAGGCCTACCGGAGCAAGATCAACGACGAGCCACGGGTCGAGTTCGTTATGCCCGAGATCGGCGAGCCGGCGGAGATGCGCGTGCGGTTCGAGGCGGCGACAGGCCGGACGCCCGAGGCCTGGCTGAAGGCTTGGAAGCACGAGGAGATCGAGGACTCCGCCCCCAACATGGGGCTGATGATGCAGGCAAGCGCTCTGCGGGCCGTGGAGCTGGCCGAGCAGGAGGCCGAGTCTCCGCGAGAGCCGGCTCAGGCGCTCCGTTAGCGCCAGGCCTCGAGCAGGTCCTCGTCGCGCACGTCGCGCACGTGCCGGGCGGGGACGCCCATGACGAGCGCTCGCGCCGGGACGTTGCGGGTCACGAGCGCGCCCGCGGCGACGAACGCCTCCTCGCCGACCTCGGTGCCGGGCGTGAGCACGGCGCCGCCGCCGATGCGGCATGCGCGCCGCAGCGTCGCCCCGCGCAGCGGGTAGCCCGCGTCGTGGCGGCTCATCGTGTCGTCGTTGGTCGTCATCGCGCACGGGCCGATGAAGACGTCGTCCTCGATCACGCTGAACGCCGTCACGTAGACCATCGTCTGGATCTTCACGCGGGCGCCGATGATCACGTCGTTGTCGATGCACGACCCGCGGCCGATGACCGAGCGCTCGCCGATCTCGCTGCGCTCGCGCACGTAGGACTGGTCGCCGATGATCGCCTCGTCGCCGATGCGCGCCCCGGCGAAGACGATCGCGCCCGCGCAGATCGTCACGCGGTCGCCGATCACCAGCGGGGGCGGCGGCTCGTCGCGCGCGGACGCGCTGCCGCGCGCGAGCTTGGGCACCTTGCCCAGCACGACGTTGTCCTCGACGACGCAGCCCTCGCCGAACTCCACGCCCTCGTGGATCACGACGTTCTGGCCGACCGAGGGCTCAGGCACCGGCGCCGACCTCCCGGCGCGAGCGGTCCAGCTCGGCCTGGAGCGCCTCGAGCACCCGCACGACGCGCAGCCCGCTGTGGCCGTCGGAGCGCGGCGCCTCGCCGGACGCGACGCAGTCGAGGAAGTGCTGGACCTCCAGGCGCAGCGGCTCGGTGCTCGGCAGCGACGGCGACGTGATGTCCCCGGAGCGCGCGATCCACTCGCCGTAGGAGCGCACGTCCTGGTCGAAGCCCTTGTCGTAGATGACGACCTTCTGCTCGGAGGCCATGTCGTCGAACGTCGCCATGCGCTTGGAGCCGACCACGGTGAAGCGGCGCTCCTTGTGCGGGTCCAGCCAGCTCAGGTGCAGGTGCGCGGCCAGCCCCGACGGGAAGCGTAGGTAGGCGAAGACGACGTCCTCCACGGGCGGGCGCACGTAGGACTCGCCGCGGGCCTCGAACTCGTAGGGCTCCTCGCCGGCGAGGTGCAGGATCACCGAGACGTCGTGCGCTCCCAGCGACCACAGCGCGTTCTCGTCGGAGCGGATCTTGCCCAGGTTCAGGCGGTTGCCGTAGATGTAGAAGATGTCGCCGAGGTCGCCCGAGTCGGCGATCTCCTTGAGCTTGGTCACACCCGGGTGGTACTCGAGCAGGTGGCCGACCATCAGCACCTTCCCGGCCGCCTGCGCCGCGGCGACCGCGCGCTCCGCGTCCGCGACCGTGGTCGCCAGCGGCTTCTCCACGAAGCAGTGCTTGCCCGCCTCGAGCACGCGCACCGCCAGGTCAGCGTGCGTCGGCACCGGCGTGGCGAGCACGACGGCGTCGGTCTCGTCGTCGGCGAGCACGTCGTCAAGCGACGCCGTGAACTTCGCCCGGCGGAAGACCGGCTCGTACTTGGCGCGCATCTCGTCGCTCGCGTCCACGCACCAGCGCAGGTCGGCGACCGCGTCGAAGTTGCGCGCGAGGTTCGGGCCCCAGTAGCCCAGCCCGACGACGGCGACGCTCGTCACCCCCGATGTGTCGTTCCCGTGGGCGCGGCTTCCCGTAGGGGGGGACCCGCGGGGTCTCACAGGCGGACGACGTTGGCCGCGGCGACCTCGCGCGTCACGCCGCGCAGGTCGAGGACCGGCAGGCCGCGCTCGACGAGCTCGCGGTGGTCGACGTCGGGGTGCGCGGTCACGATCACCACGAGATCGGCGCCGTCGACGGCCTCCTCGAGTGGCTCGGAGCGCAGGCTCTGGGCGGTCAGCTCCGGCACGTAGGGGTCGTGGTAGTGCAGGTCGGCGCCCAGGGTCGTCAGCAGCGCGCTGATCTTCAGCGCCGGCGACTCGCGCATGTCGCCGATCCCGGCCTTGTAGGAGACGCCCAGCAGCGTGACCTTTGAGCCCTTCACCGACTTGCCGGCGTCGTTGAGGCAGCGCTCGATCTTGTGGACGCAGTGGTACGGCATGGCCTGGTTGACCTCGCCGGCGAGCTCGATGAAGCGCGTGGTCATGTCGAACTCGCGCGCGCGCCACGAGAGGTAGAACGGGTCGACCGGCAGGCAGTGGCCGCCCATGCCCGGCCCCGGCTCGAAGCGCATGAACCCGTAGGGCTTGGTCGCGGCCGCGTCCACGACCTCCCAGATGTCGATGCCCATGCGGTCGGTGAGCATCGCCATCTCGTTCATCAGCGCGATGTTCACCGAGCGGAAGATGTTCTCCAGCAGCTTCGTGAGCTCGGCGACCTCGGGGGTGGAGACGCGCACGACGTGCTCGCAGACACGCTCGTAGAGCGCGACCGCCCGGTCGCCGCAGGCCTCGGTCAGCCCGCCCACGACCTTGGGCGTGGTGCGGAAGGTCCAGTCCGTCCGCCCGGGGTCGATGCGCTCGGGCGAGAACGCGACGTTGAAGTCGCGCCCGGCCTTCAGGCCCGACTCCTCGAGGATCGGCACGAGCTGCTCGCGCGTCGTGCCCGGGTAGGTCGTGGACTCGCAGACCACGAGCTGCCCGGACTGGAGGACCTCGCTCAGGGCGCGAGTGCAGTCGAGCAGCGGCCCGAGGTCGGGCTCGCGGTTGTGGGTCAGCGGCGTGGGGACGCAGATGATCACCTCGTCGCAGTGCGCGAGGTCGGCGTAGCGGCCCGTAACGCTCAGGCGGTCGCTGACCGCCCGAAGGTCCTCCGACGGGATGTCCTCGATGTACGACTCGCCGGCGCGGATCGCCTCGATCTTGCGTGGGTCGACGTCGACGCCCACGACCTCGTGGCCCTCCTCGGCGAACGCGACGGCGATGGGCAGCCCCACGTAGCCGAGGCCCACGATGCCGATGCTCATGGCCCGGAGGGTAGCCTGCCGCGCGCGATGGGAAGCGCTCCGCCCACGACATGCGACCTGGCCGTGGTCGGCGCCGGGATCATCGGCCTGGGGGTCGCGCGCGAGCTCGGGAGCCGCCATCCGGGCCGCTCGATCGTCGTCCTCGAGCGCGAGGACGAGCCCGCCTTCCACCAGACCGGCCACAACTCGGGCGTCATCCACGCCGGCATCTACTACGTGCCGGGCTCGCTGAAGGCGAAGCTCTGCGTGGAGGGCGCGGCCGCGATGTACGAGCTCTGCGAGGAGCGCGGGATCGCCCACGAGCGCTGCGGCAAGGTGATCGTCGCCACCGAGCCCTCCGAGCTCGACCGCCTCGACGACCTCGAGCGCCGCGGCCAGGCCAACGGCGTGACGGGCCTGCGGCGCCTCGACGCGGACGGGATCCGCGAGCTCGAGCCCCACGGCACCGGCATCGCGGGCCTGTGGTCGCCCAACACGGGGATCGCCGACTTCGGCGCCGTGGCCCTCGCGTTCGCCGACGACGTTCGCGAGGCCGGCGGCGTCGTCGCGACCGGCTGCGGGGTCTCCGACGTCACGCCGGGCGCGCGGTCGATCCGCCTGCGCCACGCCCAGGGCGAGCTGGAGGCGAAGCACGCGCTGTTCTGCGCCGGCGCGTGGTCGGACCGCCTGGCCGTCAGGGCGGGCGCGGACCCCGACCCGCGCATCGTCCCCTTCCGCGGCGCCTACCTGCGCCTGAAGCCCGAGCGCCGCGAGCTCGTGCGCTCGCTGATCTACCCGGTGCCCGACCCGTTGCTGCCCTTCCTCGGCGTCCACCTGACCAAGCACGCCAACGGCGACGTGCTCGTGGGACCGACCGCCCTGCTGGCCGGCGCGCGCGACGCCTACGCGTTGAGCAGGGTCCGCCCGCGCGACCTGGCCGACACGCTGCGCTGGCCGGGCTCGTGGCGGATGTTCCGGCGCTTCTGGCGCACCGGCACCGTCGAGCTGCACCACGCCGCCTCGCGCCGGGCGTTCGTGAGGGCGGCCCAGAAGTTCGTGCCGGAGCTGCGCGTCTCCGACGTCGAGCCCGCCTTCGCCGGCGTGCGCGCACAGGCGCTGGGGCGCGACGGCAAGCTCGTCGACGACTTCGTCTTCTCGCAGACCGAGCGCGCGCTGCACGTGCGCAACGCGCCGTCGCCGGGCGCGACGTCCTCGCTGGCGATCGCGAAGCTCATCGCGGACCGCGCGGACGAGGCCTTCGGCTGACGCGCTCGAGTCAGAACAGCCGATCGCCGGACGCGGTGGGACCCAGACGCCGCACGCGGTCGACGAGATCGGCCGGGGGTCGGCCGATCGCGGCTCGCGAGGCGGGGATCGTCGATGCCAGCGCCGGCCGGTGCTCCCAGTCGATCGCACGTCTCCGACCGAAGAGCGTGAGGTTGGCGTGTTCCGGAAGGGCCGCTGATGGTGCAATGACACCTCGCACGTGCTCGCGGAGTCGCACAGCGAGCTGCTGGCAGGCACTCCAATCGTCATCGATCAGAGCCTCCTCGCTGACCTGGTGCCGCTCTCGCTCCTGTGCCAGTCGTAGATCCACGAGCGTCGCGGGCGGAACACGACACACCCAGAACGGCATGCGAACCAAGTCGAGATCTGCCTCGGTACGGAGATTCTCGTGGCGGATCAGCGCGGCCCAGGCCGCGCTCGGAGTCAGCGACCAATACTGCGTGGAGTCGACGTCCGCGTAGTTCCAACGCCCGTCGCGGCTGTTGGGGCGCGCCCAGAAGGGAACGTCGTAGGTGCTCCAGCGAAAGGCGGTGAGCTCGGCGGCAGCCGCAGGAAGAAGCTCGAGCAGGTCAGACGCCACCCTGAACCCGACCCGAGCGTGCCGCGATCAGCAATGCCCGCTCGTTCGATGGATCATCGACGAGGTCGAGCGGCGACTGGTCTCCGAGGTCTTCGCGGGGGCGCATGAACCAGGCATAGACGCCGTGATCCGTCCAGGCGTGACGCAGGATGGCGACAAGACGCGCGACCACCTGCATCCGACGACTGCTGTTCCCGCTCGTCTGACGGCGCCGTTGCAACTGCCGATCCGACATGCCAACCAGCTCGGCAACCTGCTTCACAGTCAGGTCTGGAAGCCACTCTTCGAGCAGCCCGATGACGGCACTCGCATCCCGAAGCTGTGTCGGCGGCTGTTCCTCGAGGACGTCGCGCACGACATGGCGTACCGCCTCGGCTTCCAGAAGAGCTTCGTCGGCAATATCCAGCAAATGCATGTCTTCCCTGGGGAGCGTCAGCAACTCGATCAGGCGCCGCCGGATCTCGTCACGAGCGTCCGCGTCGAGATGGGGCGGGAGACTCTGGTTCAGGCGGTGGATCACGTCCCGCGCCGTGACGCCGAGCCGCTGGAAGAGCTCCGGATCCAGCGCGTTGCTGTGCGCTGCTGCTTCGAGCGCCGCTTGCAGCTCCGACAGCTGATCGTCGGCTTCGACCAGCGCGGCTCGTTCCTGCTCGTCCAAGACCGGCATGGTCACCCTCTCTGTCGCCATAGTGTCGCTACTGTGCGACACGATAACGCCATCAGCCGGACGGTCCACGGCCGGGCACGGTTTCGCCGCTGTCCTGGGGCAGATTGCGGACATAGAGCGCCCAGAACGTCGCGGCCAGGCCGGCCTCGCCGATCACCGTGGCGAGGGCCGCGCCGCGTGCGCCGTGGGCGTCGATCAACGCTGCCGCCACGCCGATCGCGACGGCGACGCCGATCACGTTGGCCCACATGAGCGCGCGCGCGCGGCCCATCGCGAGCAGCGCGAACGCGGGAGGCGCGGCGAGGAACGAGAACAGCAGCGCGCCGCTCTGGAGGTGCAGCACCGTCGCCGCACCGTGGAAGTGCGAGCCGGCGATGACGTCGATGACCGGCGACGCCGCCGCGGCGAGGGCGACTGTCACGACGACGCCGGCGATCGCACACCCCTTCAGCGCCCGCGCGACCTCCGCGCGGAAGCGGGCAGGATCGCGCGCCGCGGCGCGCGACAGCACAGGGAACAGCGTCCCGACCGCGAGCGCCGGCACGACGCTCAGCACCTCGACCACGCGAAACGACGCGGCGAACAGGCCGGTCTGGCGCGCGCTGGACAGCAGCGACATCTCGATCATCGTCACACGGAAGAACAGGACGCTCGCCGCCGCCGCGACCGCGAACGGGATCGTCTCCTTCAGCAGCGATCGCCACGCGCCGGTTGCGATCACCGGCCGCGCCCGCACCGCCGACACCGCGACGAGCAGCCCCGCCAGCGATGCCGGGATCAGCAGCGCGAAGAAGGTGGTGAGCGACGCATCCAGGGCGACCCCCAAGGCGATCAGCCCGGCGGCGACGAGCTGGCGCGCGAGGTCGCTCGCCGCCGCCAGCCCGCCGCGCAGGCGCACGACGAGGGCGGCGGTCAG
>DAINCW010000065.1:8711-11802 GCA_036732205.1 Solirubrobacteraceae bacterium
CCCCCCCCAGCCGCAGGCCGAGCAGCTCACCCAGGAGCGCCCGGCGGCGCACTTCGTCGGCCAGCGCCAGCTCGCGCGTGGCCAGCGTCGTCAGCCCGAGGTCGGTGAGCCCCCCGACGATCGCGACGAGCGACAGGACCGTGACGTAGCGCCCGCTGCCGGCCACGCCGAGGTGGCGGAACAGCAGCGCGATCGCCCCGAGCGTGACCAGCTGGCCCGCGAGGAACGCCGCCACGCGCAGGGTTCCGCCCCGTGCGGCGCGGCGGCCGGCCCCGGGTGCGTCGAGCGCGTCGGCTTCACCTTTCTTCACATACGCATCATCTAGGGTGCTGAGGCGGCGCTTTCAGGGGGAAGACAGAAGCGAGCGCCGCATCTTTCCGTCCCGCGGGCCGTTCCATTCGCCAGTGACCGAGCCGCTTTCCCATCCTGCATTCGCCGCGCCGCTCGCCGCCGCGGCCGAGCGGGTCCGCCCGCGCGAGGTTCCCGTGGTCGGCGTGCCGCTCGCACTCACCGACTACCAGCGCACGATGGACTGGATGGACGCGACGATCGCGGCCCGCGAGAAGGCCTACGTCACCGCCGCCGCGGTGCACCTCGTGATGGTCGCCCGGGAGGACCTCGAGACCTTCGCGGCGGTCACCGACCCCCACGCGCTCGCCGTCCCCGACGGCCAGCCGCTCGTATGGGCGCTGCGCGCGCTCGGCCACCGCCGCGCGTCGCGCGTCTACGGCCCCGACCTCATGGCCCGCTACATCGAGCGTTCGGTGCGCACCGGCACGCGCCACTACCTCTACGGCGGGCGCAACCAGGGCGCGCTGGTCCAGCTCGTCGGCGAGCTGCGCCGCCGCTACCCGGGCATCCGCATCGTCGGCGGCTACTCGCCGCCCTTCCGCGAGCTGTCGGAGGACGAGGAGCAGTGGGTCGTCGACGACGTCAACCGCTCCAAGGCCGATGTCGTCTGGGTCGGCACCGGCCAGCCCAAGCAGGAGAAGTGGATGGCGGCGATGCGCGAGCGCCTGGAGCCGCCGCTGCTCATCGGCGTCGGGGCCGCGTTCGACTTCCACGCCGGCCTGATCCCACAGGCGCCGAGCTGGATGCAGGCGGTCGGCCTCGAATGGGTGTACCGCCTCGCCCAGGAGCCGCGGCGCCTCTGGCGGCGCTACGCCCGCTACAACCCGCTCTTCATCACCGCCTTCGCCCGCCAGCTCGTGGCGGCGCGGCGTGCGGGCGAAACCGGTCCCCGCCGCTAGCCTCCTTCGACCATGTCGTACGACGTCTCCATCGTCGGCCTGGGGCGCGTCGGCCTCCCGCTGGCCCTCACGTTCGCCGACCGCGGCCTCAGGGTCCTCGGTGTCGACATCGACGAGGGCCGTCTCGGCGCGCTGCGCGAGAAGCGCATGCCGTTCGAGGAGCCGGGCGCGCAGGACCTGCTCGACCGCGTCGACCTCGCGCTGTCCAACCGCGTCGGCGACGCGGCCGAGGCCGAGCACATCGTCATCACGCTCGGCACGCCGTCGTTCAGCCACATCGAGATCGACATGCGCGACATCCGCTCCGCGCTGGACGACCTGCTCCCCGTGCTGCGCGACGGCCACTCGCTGATCCTGCGCTCGACCGTCGCCCCCGGCACGACCGAGTTCGTCGCCGGCTACCTCGAGAAGCACCGCGGCTTTGTCATCGGCACCGACGTCTACGTCGCCCACGCACCGGAGCGCATCGCCGCCGGGCGTTTCCTCGAGGAGATCGACACGCTGCCGTGCATCGTGGGCGGCGTCGGCGAGGCCTCCGGCGAGGTCGTCGGCAAGCTGTTCGAGGTCTTCGAGGCGCCGATCGTGCAGACCACGCCCGCCCAGGCCGAGCTGGCGAAGATCTGGACGAACATCCTGCGCTACACGACGTTCGCCCTGCCCAACCTCCTGATGATGGACTGCGAGCAGCACGGCGCGAACGTCTTCGAGGTCATCGACCTCATCAACCGTGACTACCCGCGCGGCGGCATGGCGTCGCCGGGCCTGACCGCCGGGACCTGCCTGCGCAAGGACTTCGCCTTCTCCGAGGAGCGCTCGCCCGCGCCAGGGATGCTGCTGGCCGTATCGCGCGTCAACGAGACGGTGCCGCTGTTCCTCGTCGAGGGCATCAAGCGCCGGGTGGGCGACCTGCGCGGGGCGAAGGTCGCGGTGCTGGGCCTGGCGTTCAAGGCCGGCACCGACGACGAGCGCGACTCGCTCAGCCACAAGCTCGTGCGCCTGCTGGAGCGCGAGCTGGCCGACGTGGCGATCCACGACCCGCACGTCGCGACGCCGACCGCGAGCTTCGACGAGGCCGTCGACGCCGCCGACGTCGTCGTGGTCGCGACCAACCACCCCGAGTTCTGCGGGCCCGACGCGCTGCGCAGGATCCGCTCGCAGGCGCGCGAGAACGTGCTGATCGTGGATCCGTGGAACTGCTTCGGCGTCGCGCAGGTGTTCGCGTACGGCGCGGAGCTCGCGGCGCTCAGCGCGCCGGCGTGAGGTCGACCTCGACCGTGCCGGCGTGACTGCCGAGCGGAATCTCGTGGCCGGCGCGCAGTTCCTCCTCGAGGTGGAACGCGATGGCCTCACCGATCATCTGCTCGGCTTCCTCGAGGGTGTCGCCGACGGTGAAGACGGGCATGTCGGCGGCGCGCACGCTCCAGCTCCCATCGCCGGCCTGCTCGTAGATGACGGCATATCGGGTCATCTGAGCTCCTCCAGTCCTGTCTCACGCCGAAGTGCAGCCAGAGTACCGGCTTGCACCTCCCGGTTGTCTTTGCCGCCACCCGCCAGCGTCAGCCGCCGGCCATCGGAGTGCAACCAGCGCTCATGCGAGCCGGTCATGCGAACCGGTCGCCAACCTGCGTCGAGCAGGATCCGGCGGACGTCGCGGTATTTCTTCGGCACCGACACAACGTCGCGATGGGCGCGTCACCGCGAAACACCGCCGCGCTACAACTCCGCGCACCAATGAACAGAGTCCTCGTCACCGGCGGGGCCGGCACGATCGGCCAGGCCGTCGTGCGCCGGCTGCTGCGCGACCCGGGCTGGGAGGTCCGCGTGTCCGACCAGCGCGAGCC
>DAINCW010000066.1:0-11340 GCA_036732205.1 Solirubrobacteraceae bacterium
GGCGGCGGCTCCGGCGCGAAGGATCGGTACTCCGCGAGCAGCCCCGTCTCCAGGGCGCCGAGAGCGCGCATGAGTCCCTCGTCGTCGAGGGCCAGCAGCCCGCGCAACCGGCCGCGGTCCGCGTGGCGAGCGCGCTCGATCCACCCTCCGAGCCGCGCCAGCAGCCACGAGTGGCGCAGGCAGGACGAGCAAGCGGTCGGCACGGTCCCGGGTCTCACGCCGCAACCCCCGGCAGGGCTCGCGTGTTGGTGAGTGAGCGCCCGCAGGGCGTCACGCCGCCTGCGACTCCGCGTCACGCGCGACGTGCTCCTTGCGCAGGCTCAGCGCCTGCGCCACGTCGCCCGGGTGCACCCGGTCGCGTCCGGCCATGTCGGCGATCGTCCGCGCGACCTTCAGCGCTCGCTCCCGGCCGCGCGCGCTCAGCTGTCCCTTCGAGTACGCGTGCTCGAGGATCCGCTCGCCAGTCGGGTCCAGCCGGACGTGCTCGCGCACGAGCGCCGGGGCCATCTGGGCGTTGCAAGTCGCGGAGCTGCCGGCGAGCCGGAGCTGCTGGCGCTCCCGCGCGGCGAGCACCCGCTCGCGCGCGGCGGCGCTCGTCGTGAACGGCGCGCCGGCGAGGTCCTCGCCCGACGGCCGGTGCATGTCGACCAGCACGTCGATGCGGTCGATCAGCGGGCCGCTCAGGCGCCGCGCGTACCCCTCGATCGCCGCGGGCGAGCAGCGGCACCGACCGTCGACGCCCGCGTACCCGCAGGGACACGGATTCATCGCCGCGACCAACGTGAACCGCGACGGGAAGACAGCGCTGAGCTGGCCGCGGACGATCGCCGCGCGGCCGTCCTCCATCGGCTGGCGCAGCGCGTCCAGGGCCGAGCGCGAGAACTCCGCCAGCTCGTCGAGGAAGAGGATCCCGTGATGGGCGAGCGTGGCCTCGCCCGGTGCCGGCCGCGCGCCACCCCCGACGAGGCCCGACGCCGAGATCCCGTGGTGGGGGGCGCGAAACGGCCGGCGCTCGATCAAACCACCGCCCTCGCGCAGCCCCGTGAGGCTCTGGATGCGCGTCACCTCGATGGCCTCCCGCCGCGTGAGCGGCGGCAGGATCCCCGGCAGGCGACGGGCGAGCATCGTCTTCCCCGTGCCCGGCGGGCCCGACAGCAGCAGGTTGTGACCGCCCGCGGCCGCCGTGCACGCGGCCGCGATCGCCACCCGATGCCCGCGGATGTCGGCCAGGTCGGGCTCGTGCCGGCTCGTGGAGGGCGGCGGGGCGACGTCGACGATGGGCGCGTCGACCGACTGCTCCCCCGACAGAACGCAGACCGCGTCGCGCAGGCAAGCCACGGCGACCACACTGAGCTCTTCGACGAGCCGCGCCTCGGGCGCGCGATCCGCCGCGACCAGGAACGCGCTCAGGCCGTGATGGGCGGCGGCCTCGGCCACGGCGAGCGTCCCCCGGCAGCCCCGGACCTCGCCGCCGAGCGACAGCTCGCCGTACACGGCGAGGTCCTCCACGGCTGCGGCGGGCAGTTGCCCGCTCGCGGCCAGGATGGCCAGGGCGACGGCCAGGTCGAAGCCCGATCCGCGCTTGCGCAGCGACGCCGGCGCCAGGTTCACAGTGATGCGTCGATCGGGGAAGTCGAACCCCGCGTTGCGCAGCGCGATGCGGACCCGCTCGCGGGACTCGCGCACCGCGGCGTCGCCCAGCCCGCCGATCAGGAAGTTCGGCAGGCCCCGGCTGACGTCCACCTCGACGGTGACGCGCCGCGCGTCGAACGCATCGAGCACGAACGTGGTGGCGCGGGCGAGCACGGGCCGACCATGGCAGGCGCCGACCGAGCTCCCGGGGGGTGTCGCGCGATGGTCGCGATCCCGTCACACGCGCGGCGCACATACGTGCTGAACCGTCACCCGGCCGGGCCTACCGTCGTCGCATGCCCACCGACTCGCGCCTGGAGCTCGGCCGCCGCGGCGAGGACCTCGCGCTCGAGCACCTGCTGCGCCGGGGCTACGCCGTGGTCACGCGCAACCACCGTACGCGCTGGGGCGAGATCGACCTGATCGTTCACGACGAGCGCACGCTGGTCTTCTGCGAGGTCAAGACCCGTCGCGCCGGCTCGGGCCACCCGTGGTGGAGCCTCGGCCCCGCCAAGCAGCAGCGCGTGCGCAGGCGGGCGTCGGAGTTCCTCGCCACCGTCGACGACCGCCCGCGCGGGCTCGACCTGCGCTTCGACGCCGTCGGCGTGGTCATCGACGCGGCCGGGCGCCTCGTGCGCCTCGACCACCTGGAGGCGGCGTTCTAGCTCGCGGCCTCGAGCGGAGCGTCCGGCAGCTCGAGGGTCTCCATCAGGCCTAGCTGCTGGTAGGCCAGCGACTGGAAGCTCATGCGATGCAGCGGCGAGACGCCGATGCGGCGGATGGCGTTGCGGTGCTCTGGCGTGGAGTACCCGACGTGCTCGCCGAAGCCCCACCCGGGGTGCTGCTCCTCCGCACGCTGCATGTAGCGGTCGCGAGACACCTTGGCCACGATCGAAGCGGCCGCGATGGCGGCGCTCGTCGCGTCCCCGTTGACCACCGCGCGATGCTCGTGCTCGGGCGAGCCACCGACCGGGAAGCCGTCGCTCAGGCAGATGCAGCCGGGCACCGCGACGGCGGCGAGCGCGTCGCGCAGCGCGGCGAGGTTCGTGCGGTGCAGCCCACGCCCGTCGATGCCGCGGGCGCAGCGCGAGACGACGTGGACCTTCGTCGCGATGCGCATGACCTTCGGATACAGCTCCTCGCGCATCTCGTGCGTGTGCTGCTTGGAGTCGTTGAGCACCGAGAGTGCCCGCAGCTCGCGCGTCGTCAGAGACTCGACGTCGAACAGGACCGCCGCGGCGACGAGCGGCCCCGCCAGGCAGCCCCGGCCGGCCTCGTCGGCACCGGCGACCCACCGGACGCCCAGCCGGCGGTCGAATGCGAAGAGCCGGCGGCCCGAGGGCAGGGCACCGCCCTTGCGGGCGGTCGGTCGGCGCTTGGCCGGCTTGGCTGGGGGCGAGGCCGCCACTGGCCGCCCATCATGCCCAAGCGTTCGGGCGGAACGCAGATCCTCCCCGCAAGGTGCGCCTAGAGGAAGCCGACGCGGCCCGGAGGCCAGTACGTCATGAAGGCCCCGCCGATGATCCACTTCTTCGGCACCGGCCCCCAGAAGCGGCTGTCGTCCGACGCGCCGCGGTTGTCGCCCATGACGAACCACATCCCCTTCGGCACGGTGATGGCCTTGGGGAAGCTGCACTCCCCGCCGGGCGCGCACGGCTTGATGAAGGACTCCTTCTGGAGCTTGCCGTTGCGCACGACGTGGCCGTCGCGGATGGCGATGGTGTCGCCGGGGTCGGCGACGACGCGCTTGATGAAGTTCACGTCGGCGCGCCGGGGCGTCGGCAGCGGGCAGGGCTGTCCCGGCTTGTGCGGCGCCCCGCACTGGTTCGAATCGGCGCCCTGCGGCGGGTGGAAGACGATGACCTCCCCGACGTGCGGGTCGGCGAAGCGATTGCCGAGCCGGTTGACGAGGACGCGCTGGCCGACCTGGAGCGTGGGCTCCATCGACTCGCTCGGGATCCGGTAGGGCTTGACCAGGAAGGCCTGGATGAGGATCGCCAGGCCGAGCGCGACCGCGACGATCAGGACGAGCTCGAGGAACCAGGCGCCGGTCCAGGGCTGGTGCTTCTGCTTGTTGCGCCTCACGTGGCGTCGTCGGCCGGAGGCTCTTCGCCCTGGGGTGCTGCGTCCTGCTCGGGCGCGGCGGACTCGCCCTCGGCGGCCTCGTCAGGCGGCACCGGGGAGCCCTCGACGGCGATCGCCTCGTCGGAGCTGATGCCCTCGGCGTCCACGGCCTCGCCGGCGTCCTGCGCGGCCTCGGCCTCGAGCTGGGCGACCGGATCGTTGATCAGGCCGGGCTCGATGGTCTGCTCGGGGCCGATGTAGCGGCGCTCGCGCACGCGGGCACGCTTGCCGACCCGGCCGCGCAGGTAGTAGAGCTTGGCCCGCCGGACGTCGCCGCGCGCGGCGACCTCGATGCGCTCGATCTTCGGCGAGTGAACGGGGAACGTCCGCTCCACGCCGACGCCGAAGCTCTGCTTGCGCACGGTGAAGGTCTCACGGGCGCCGTGGCCCTGGCGCTTGATGACGACGCCCTCGAACACCTGGGTCCGGCGGCGGCTGCCCTCGATGACCTGGAAATGCACGCGCACCCGGTCACCGGCCTGGAAGTCGGGGACGCGGCGCAGTTGCGCGCGCTCGAGTCTTTCGATGACAGAGCTCATGGGCGAGAAAAAGCGCCTGGGGCCTAAAGGGGCGGCCGTCGGGCGCGGCGGCCCATGGTAGCGGAGCCTTTCGCCCGCGGACGGGCCCTACGAGCCCTCGTCCTGGGCGCCGCCGAGTTCGCTGCTGCGGTCGCGGCGCCACTGGCGCACGGCCTCGTGGTGGCCGGACAGCAGCACGTCGGGGACGTTCCAGCCGCGGTAGTTCGCCGGCCGGGTGTAGTGCGGGTACTCGGGGTTGCCGCCCAGCGCAGCCGAGAACGACTCCTCGGCGGCCGACTCCGAATGCCCGAGCGAGCCCGGCAGCTTGCGCAGCACCGCGTCGCACACGACCATCGCCGCCAGCTCGCCGCCCGAGAGGACGTAGCGCCCGACCGACAGGGTGTCGCTCGCGAGGCGCTGGACGATGCGCTCGTCGAACCCCTCGTAGCGTCCGCACAACAGCGTGATCGCCCGCTCCTCCGCAAGCTCGTTGACGTACGCGTCGTCCAGCATCCGCCCGCCCGGGATCAGGGCGATGACCCGGCGGGAGTTGCGCACGTCCGCGCCGTCCGTCCCGTAGTGCGTGCGCAGCGCAGCGTCCATCACGTCGACGCGCAGGACCATCCCGGCGCCACCGCCGAACGGCGTGTCGTCGACCTGTCCCCCGCTCAGCGGCGTGTAGTCGCGCGGGTTGATGCACGCAAGCCTCGTCCCGCGCTCCATCGCGTTGGCGACGTGGCGCTGGTTGCGAAACCACTCGAACCACTCCGGGAACAGCGTGAAGACGTCGATGTCCATCCGCTCAGCCGCCCTCGCCGAGGAAGCCGAGGTCGACGTCGATCGCGCGGGCCTGCGGATCGACGCTCCGCACGGCATCGCGAACGAGCGGGATCAGCAGGGGCTTGCCGCCGGCGTCGCGCTCGACCTCCAGCAGCTCGCACGACGGATAGGCGAGCAGGCGGCTCACGACCCCGACGGCCCGGTCGCCGTCGGAAACGCGGCAGCCCACGAGGTCCTCCGCCCAGTACTCGTCGGACTCGAGGTCACCGAGCACCGTGCGCGGCGCGAACAGCTCCTGGCCGCGAAGGGCCTCGACCGCCTCGCGCCCCTCAATGCCCTCGAGGCGCAGGATCGGCCGCGAGGCGGTCCCCGCGCGCCGCACGACGCGCCGCTCGGTGCCGGCGACGGTCAGCACGTCGGCCTCGAGCCCGGACGAGGGCCGGACGACGTAGAACGAGCCGTCGAGCCCGTGCGCGCGGGCCACCACGCCGGCGACGATCGGGTCAGTCGACGATGTCGACGAGGACGCGGCGGTTCTCCCGGGTCGCGACGGCCTTGACCACGTTGCGCAGGGCGTTCGCCGTGCGCCCGCCCCGGCCGATGACCTTGCCGTAGTCGTCCTCGGCCACCGAGAGCTCGAGGACGACCGTGCCGTCGTCCTCCTCGAACTGCTCGACCGTGACCGCCTCGGGGTCGTCGACCAGCCGGCGCGCGAGGTCCTCCAGGAGCCCTCGGGCGTCCATCCGGCGACGCTCAGGAAATGCCCTGCGTGCGCAGGAGCTTGCGCACGGTGCCCGTCGGCTGGGCCCCGCGCTCCAGCCACGCCTGCACGCGCTCGGCGTCGATCACGATGGTGGACGGGTCGGTCTGGGCGTTGTAATGGCCGACCGTCTCGATCACGCGCCCGTCACGCGGGGAGCGCTGATCGGCGACGACGACACGCCAGATTGGGTCCTTCTTGCCGCCCACTCGGGTGAGCCTCAGTCGTACGGACATGGACGCAGGAGGGTAGCGATCAGCCGTCGTGCACGGCCACGACGCCCTGGATGCCGCCGAGGTAGAGCGTCGGCTTGCCGCCGGGCGCCTGTCCCAGGGCGATGCCCGCGTAGTGGTTGTTGAACAGCCCGCCGTAGCCCGAGCGCTGCTTCCACACCGTGGCGCCGGTGCGCATGTCGAGCGCGACCCAGTTCCACGGGTCGGCGCCGCTGGGGTCCTGGGCGTTCTCGTAGCCGTAGAGCAGGCCGTTGGCGCTGTCGGCCTTCGTCACGACCGAGGAGCCGCGCACGTCGGTGCTCGTCCACACCTTCGTGCAGCCGGTCCCGGCGGCGTTGACGTCCACCCGCGCGATGCCCGGCGAGCTGACGGCGTTCGGGTCGGCGGCGAACACGCCGAGGTCGTAGCCGTAGTTGTTCTCGACGAAGATCGAGCGGCCGGCGACGTTGAGTGAGTTCTCCGTGTCGCTGGCGCCCTGGTCGAAGACCGGCACCGTGCAGACGACCTTGCCGTCCTTCGTGCGCATGACGACGATGTCCATCGGGTCGGCGTTGTCGGTGATCGCCACGAACGCCGGGTTGTCGCCCTTCGGCGTGCCCGCCGCCCACATCAGCGTGGGCGTCGTGCCCGAGCCCGGCGTGAACTGCCCGGGCTTCTGCATCCCGACGTTGCCGTAGGCGCGGCGCCAGGCGACGTGCACCTTCAGGTCCTTGCCGGCCGTGAGCTTGTACTGGGCCTTGTCGGAGACGACGTAGGCGCCGTCGCGGGCGATGGCGAACGAGTTCTCGATCTGCTCGTTGAGGTGCACCGAGCCGCACTTCCCGGTCTTGCGATCGAGGACGCCCACGGTCCCGTTCTGGCGGCCGATGAACCACAGCCGGCCCTTGTAGTCCGGCAACGTGGAGGGCATGCGCTCATCCGGCTTGAGGCAGGGCTGGGGGTTGTAGGAGGCGACCTGCTTGAAGCCGGGCTTGCCGCCGGTGTTGGTCTCGCCGACGACGAGCAGCTTGCGATTCGCGGCCGCGACGGTCGCCCGGTCGGAGTTGTCGAGGAAGAAGTACGCGCCGCCCGTCGTGTTCGTCGTCGCGGGGATTCCCGGCGGCGGCGGGACGAACGGCAGCTGGAGGAAGGCGAGGACGTCCAGCGTCCTCGGGTCGAACATGTACATCGCGGCCCCATGCGCGAGGTCCGTGCAGGTGGCGACGAGGCGACCGCGGCTGTCGAAGGTCAGCGTCACGCAGTCGCGGCCCGTGGCGTTCGAGAGCGTCACCGGGTTGTTGCCCAGCGGGCCCGAGAGCTTCGAGTAGTTGTCGGTCATCCATGTGTCGTTGTGGACGTTGTTGGAGGGGTTCGGCGCCATGAACGGGTTCTGCGGGGCCGCGCGGACGCCGGGGAACGGGTTGCTCGCCGCGGGCGCGCCGGTGAAGGCGGGCGTACCAGGCACGACGCCCTGGTTCTCGATCGGCTGCGCCGGCCCGACCTGGGCAGCGGCAGGGATGGCGGCCGCAGCGAGCGCGGCGACGGCGACGACAACGGCGGTGATGGTCTTCACTGACCCTCCTGTTGACACGCTCTCAACGACGACGGGCGCGACCGTACCAGCGAAGGAGGGCCCGGAGGCGGTGCGCGACGAACGGCCCCGAAGGGGCGCTCCCGGCGCCGCTCGGCAGGCCGCTACCGACCGGAGCCCTTCATCAGCGCGCCCAGGTCGGGCATCTGGCCCTTCGTGAGCTTGCTCATCATCTTGCGCATCTGGGCGAACTGCTTGATGAGGCCGTTGACCTGCTGGACCGACGTGCCCGAACCCTTCGCGATCCGCAGCCGCCGCGAGCCGTTGATGATCTCCGGCTGGCGGCGCTCGCCGGGCGTCATCGAGAGGATGATCGCCTCGACGCGGTCGATCTCGCGCTCGTCGACCTTGACGTTCTGCAGCTGGTTGCCCGCGAAGCCGGGGATCATCCCGAGCAGCGACTGAAGCGGCCCCATGCGGCGCATCATCTTCAGCTGGCTGAGGAAGTCGTCGAGGGTGAACTCGTTGCGGCGCAGCTTGCGCTCGAGCTCGCGCGCCTCGTCGTCGTCGAACTGGCCCTCGGCCTTCTCGATGAGCGACATGACGTCGCCCATGCCGAGGATCCGCTGCGCCATGCGATCGGGGTGGAAGCGCTCGAAGGCGTCGAGCTTCTCCCCCGTCGAGGCGAACAGGATCGGCTTGCCGGTGACGGCCTTGACCGACAGCGCGGCCCCACCGCGGGCGTCGCCGTCGAGCTTGGTCATGACCACGCCATCGAACGCAACCTGCTCGGCGAACTGCTCGGCGACGTTGACCGCGTCCTGGCCGGTCATCGCATCGACGACCAGCAGCACCGAATGCGGCTTGACCACCTTGCGGATGCGCACGAGCTCGGCCATGAGCTCGGTGTCCACGTGCAGACGCCCGCTCGTGTCGACGATCAGGACGTCCTTGCCCTCCTGCTTCGCCCGGTCCAGCGCCCAGCCCGCGATATCGACTGGGTCCCGGTCGGTCCCCTGCTCGTAGACGTCGGCGCCGGCCTGCGTGCCGACCTTGACGAGCTGCTCCACGGCGGCGGGGCGGTACACGTCGCACGCCGCCACCGCGACGCTCGAACCGTGCTCGGCCTTCAGGTGACGCGCGAGCTTGGCCGTCGCCGTCGTCTTGCCCGAGCCCTGAAGTCCCGCCATGAGCACGACGGTCGGGGGACGCGGCGAGAACGTGATCCCCTGGGCCGCGCCGCCCATCAGCGACGCCAGCTCCTCGTTGACGATCTTGACCACCTGCTGGCCGGGGTTGAGCTGGCCCAGCACCCGACCGCCGGCTTCGCCGTCGGTGCCGGGCGCGAGGGCGCGCTCCTTCACGCGGCCGGTGAACTCCTTGACGACCTTGAAGTTGACGTCGGCCTCGAGCAGCGCGAGGCGGATCTCACGCATCGCCGCATTGATGTCGTCCTCGGTCAGCGTGCCGCGGCCGCGGACGTCGGCCAGGGTGGCCTGGAGCTTTTCGGAGAGGGCGTCGAACACCGTGGACCCAGCGTAGAGACTGCCCGAATCGCGCCGCCAAGCGGTCAAGTCGAGCCGATTCGCGCCGATACATCCGGGTGATGGCCGACCCAGTTCGTCCTGGCCGGGCCGCTTCGCCGCGCGCGAGGTACTTCGCCGCGGTCTCCGAGCTCGACGATCGCCGCGCGCGCTGGCGCTCGCTGGCGTTCCTCTACACGGCCGGTGGCACCCTCATCCTGGTCTCGCTGTTCGTCGACAAGCCGCCGAACTTCACGGTCTGGGCAGTCGCGATCGTCGCCATCCTCGCGACAGTGTTCGGCGCCGTCATGTGGCGCGCCGCGCCGTTGCTCCCGGACCGCCTGCTCGTGGTCGCGCTGTCGTTCGGAGCCGCGCTGATCACCATCGTGGTCTACGCGAGCGGCCAGGGCGCCGGGCTGTACGCGCTGTTCTATGTGTGGGTGGGCATCGAGTCCGCGTACTTCCTGAGCCGCAACGTCATGCTCGGCCTGCTCGCGGGGACCGCCGCGGTCTACGCGGGTGTGCTCGCGCTGCGTCCGCCCTCGGGGGCGGCGGGCCAGTGGCTGCTCGTGATGGGCACGACCGTGATCTCCGCGATCGTCGTCCGCGTCCTGCGCTACCGCGTCGAGCTGCTGATCGAGCGGCTCGCCGAGGCGGGCCGGCGCGACGTGCTCACCGGCCTGCTCAACCGTCGCGGCTTCCACGAGGTCATCGAGACCGAGGCCGAGCGTGCCCGGCGCACCGGTCGCCCGGTGTCGCTCATCCTCGCCGACCTCGACTTCTTCAAGGCGCTCAACGACGCGCACGGTCACGTCGCCGGCGACCACGCGCTCGAGCGGTTCGGACGGCTCCTGCTGAACACCATGCGCCGCATTGACATCGCCGCGCGCATCGGCGGCGAGGAGTTCGTCGTCATCACCCCGGACACCGACGGCAACGGCGCGTACGTGATGGCGGAGCGGATCCGCCGCGCGCTGCGAGAGGACGCGACCCTCGAGGGCCGGCGCCTGACCGTCAGCATCGGCGTCGCGACGTTCCCCGCGCAGGCACCGAGCACGGAGGCGCTGCTGCACGCGGCCGACCAGGCGCTGTACGCGGCGAAGTCGCTCGGCCGCGACCGCACCGTCGTCTACAGCCCGGAGGTCTCGGCGACGCCGCGTCCCGAGGCCGAGCGCGGCCGCACCGAGCACCTCTCCTCCGTGCTTCTGCTGGCCGAGACGCTGGACCTGCGCGACAGCGACACCGCGAACCACTCCGCGACGGTCGGACGGATCGCCCGGGCGATCGCGGAACGCATGGGGCTCGCCGCCGGCCGCATCGAGCGCATGCAGGTCGCGGGCATCCTGCACGACGTCGGCAAGATCGGCGTGCCCGACCCGATCCTGCGCAAGCCCGGCCCGCTCACGGATGCGGAGTGGGAGGAGATGCGCCAGCACCCTGTGCTCGGCGCGCGCATCCTCGCCGGGGCGAACCTCGACGACGTGAGCGCCTGGGTGCTCGCCCACCACGAGCGCCCCGACGGCGGGGGCTACCCGGACGGCCTGCGCGGCGACGAGATCCCGCTCGAAGCGCGCATCCTCGCGGTGGCCGACGCCTACGAGGCGATGACGTCGGACCGCGTGTACCGCCCGGCAATCGGCGACGAGGCCGCGCGCGCCGAGCTGGTCCGCGGGGCCGGTACGCAGTTCGACCCGGTCGTGGTCGAGGCGATGCTGGCTGCGCTCGCGGCCGCCCCGGAGGACGTCCGCGTCTAGATGAAGAGGCCGGGGGGGCCGGTGGGCCGCGGGCCGTGAGCCCGGGGGCAGCCGCGCAGCCCCGGGCCCCGCCACGGCAGGCGCACCGCGCGCTTGCCGGCGTTGTCGTTCTCGTTGGACTCCATCAGGTGGTTCAACGGGTCCGCGACGTGGACGTACGCGAAGCAGCCGCGCAGGCCGGTCACGTCGATCCAGTTGCCCGGGTACGTCGACGGATAGGCGTCCGCCCATCCGCGCGAGATCCCCAGCGTGACCTGCCCGATCGCGCGCGGGTGCCGGCAGGAGGGAAAGCGCGCGGAGCGCCGCCCGTAGGGGCGCACATGGAACAGGTCGCGAAGGCAGTAGAAGATCTTCGGGCCGACGCGCACGCGGCTGGTGAGCGCGCCGGCCGCGTCGAGGCGCCACAGCTCGAAGCGCGCGGCGTTCTCGTACTTCCAGTAGAAGCCGCCGCGCGGCGGCACGTCCTTGAAGTACAGGCTCCCCGTCCCGCGCACGATCACCGTGCG
>DAINCW010000066.1:11350-11759 GCA_036732205.1 Solirubrobacteraceae bacterium
CGAGCGCCGAGGTTCCCGACCGTGATGCAGTGCGCGATCGCCTCGATCACCGTGCGCGGGCCATGGATGACCTGGCGGGCGGTCATCTCCTTCGCACCGGTTCGCGTGCCGCGGACCTCCAGCGGGCCGGCCCCGGTGTTGATGATGGCGTTGGTCGAGGTCAGCAGCCGACGGTGGCCCCGGCGGACGAGGAACAGGTTCGACGGCGCCCGCATGACGAGGTCCGGGCACAACAGGTGCAGCGACGCGTCGGCGCACGGGTTGGGCGTGGCGGCGGCGAGGCTGATCAGCAGCGGCGCGAGCACGAGGCGCCGCAATCTAGGGCGTGCGGCTAAGAGAGGTCGTTTCAGAACTCCGCGTGTGCGGCTGGCGAGCGTCGGATCAAGTGGGGCAAGGACGCAGGGAGGGT
>DAINCW010000067.1:0-11673 GCA_036732205.1 Solirubrobacteraceae bacterium
CTGAGCCAAAGCCTGGCTGTCGGCGATGACAGCACTCGCGCGGCGGGCGGCAGTCGTCGTCGGTGAATGCCACGAGCGGCGCCGACACCGCCCGCCACCCCGCGTTGCGCTGGCGAGCCGGCGTGCCGGTGCCGGCGGCGACCTCCACGGTCCGCACGGCGGGGAAGTCCGCGAGGACCGTGGCGGTCTCGGCGTCGGTCCCGTCGTGCACGACGACCGTCTCGAAGCGATCGCCCGAGAGCGTCGCCACGCCAAGCGCGAGCAGCAGCCAGCGCAGCCTCAGGGCGCGCCGGTGCGTCGGCACGACGACGGCGATCTCGGCGGCCATCAGGAGCCGAGCGCGTCGGGGTTGGCGCGGTACCAGTCCACCGTGCGCCGCACGCCCTCCGCCAGGTCCACGCGCGGTTCCCAGCCGGTCAGCTCGCGCAGCTTGGTCGCGTCGAGCCAGGCGTCCTGCGGCCCGTCGCCCGGCGACCCGCCCTGGACCTCGGGGCTCACCTGCGAGCCCGCTGCCCGGCACACCTCCTCGACGACCTCGAGCACGCTGTGGCGCGGTCCGCCGCCGACGTTGAAGGCCTCCCCGGTCGCCACGCCGCGGTCCAGCGCATCCGCGATCGCCAGGTACGCGTCCACGGCGTCCTCCACGTAGAGGAAGTCGCGGCGCGGAGAGCCGTCCGACCGGATCGCCGGCGAGCGGCCCGACAGCGCCGCCGTGACGGCCTCGGGCACGATCCTCGAGCCGTTCAGGTCCCCGCCGCCGTAGACGTTGGCGCACCGCGTAATCGCCACCGGCAGGCCGAAGGCCCGGGCGTACCCCAGGGCAACGAGCTCGGTGGCGGCCTTCGACGCCTCGTACGGGCCGTGCGGGTCGAGCGGGAGGTCCTCGCGCAGCGGCGGCGGCGCGTCTGGCGCGTAGACCTTGGGCGACGAGGCCACGACGATCCGCTCGACCCCGTGCGTGCGGCACGCCTCGAGCGTCAGCCACGTCCCGCGCACGTTGGTGTCGAGCGTCGACACGGGCGAGCGCCCCGCGGTCCCGACGATCGGCTGCGACGCCAGGTGGAACACCGTGTCGATCTCGTACTGGGCGAGGACCCGGTCGGCGAGGTTCTGGTCGGTCACGTCTCCGAGGACCACGATCAGCCGCCGCTCGAGCCCCTCGAGGACGAGCGCGGACCGGGCGAGCACGTCGCGCTTGAGCACCACGACCTGGTGCCCGTCGTCGAGCAGCCGCCGGACGAGCCAGTTCCCCGTGAGCCCGTACGCGCCGGTGACGTACACCGACCGCGGCGAGCTCACGACGATGCCGCCCCATGGGCGCGTGCGCCGGTGAGTGAGGACCCGCAGGGTCTCACGACGATGCCGCCCCATGGGCGCGTGCGCCGGTGAGTGAGGACCCGCAGGGTCTCATTTCCAGATCTTCCAGGGCGCCTCGCCGGACGCCCACAGGTCGTTGAGCATGGCCGCGTCCTTGTAGGTGTCCATGCAGTCCCAGAACCCCGTGTGGCGGAATGCGTGCAGCTGCCCGTCGGCCGCGAGGCCCTCCAACGGCTCGCGCTCGAGGACGCTCGAGTCGGTGAGGTAGTCGAACACCGCCGGCTCGAAGACGAAGAACCCGCCGTTGATCCAGTGCTCGGATCGCGGCTTCTCGTGGAAGCCGGTCACGCGGCCGCCCTCCCCGTCGAGCTCGGTGATGCCGAACTGGAGCTCGGGCCGGACCACGGTCATCGTCGCGACGGTCTCGTGGCGCTCGTGGAACGCCCACAGCTCGTCGAGGTCCACGTCGGCCACGCCGTCCGCGTACGTCGCGTAGAAGCGGCCGGCGAGGTGGTCGCGCAGCTTGTTGATGCGCCCGCCGGTCGGCGTCTCCAGCCCGGTGTCCACGCACTCCACCGTGACCCCCTCTGGCCAGTCGTGCTCGGCCGCGAAGCACTCCATGAGGTCGGCCTTGTAGCCCGTCGCCAGGACGAAGCGCCTCGCGCCCTGGACCGCGTAGAGCTGGATGACGTGCCAAACGATCGGCTGACCGCCGATCTCGACCAGCGGCTTGGGGATCGACTCGGTCTTCTCGCGAAGCCGCGTGCCGCGCCCGCCGCAGAGGATGACCACTGGTGCGTCCACGAGCGCGCCATCATGCCAGCCATGGAGCTGCTCGAACGGGCCGCGGAGATCGGCTGGTACCACTCGATGGAGCTGGTGCCGGGCCACGAGACGCAGGGGATGTTCGACCTGCGTCCGTACGTGGACCGCTACGGGCTCCCCGACCGGATGGACGGCATGCGCGTGCTCGACGTCGGCACGTGGGACGGCTTCTGGGCGTTCGAGATGGAGCGCCGGGGCGCCGAGGTCGTCGCCTTGGACCTCGACGACGAGGCCGCACTCGACTATCCGCCCCGCCGCCGCCCGAAGCGCTTCAACGACGTCGCCCGCGGCGAGGGATTTCGGGTGGCGAGCGAGCTCCGCGGCTCGTCGGTTCAGCGCGTCGTCTGCTCCATCTACGACGCCACACCGGAGGAGCTCGGGACGTTCGACCTCGTCTTCTGCGGCTCGGTGCTCATCCACCTGCGCGATCAGCTGCTCGCGCTCGAGCGCGTCGCCGCCCTGTCGCGCGACCGCTTCATCGGCGCCGAGGAGTACGACCGGGCCCTCGCGCTGTTGCCGTTCGCGGCGTCGCGCTACCGCGCGGACGTGGAGAGCGACGTCGTGTTCTGGCGGCCCTCGCCGCGGGCCTGGCGGCGCATGCTGTGGACCGCTGGCTTCGACCGCGTCGCCGAGAACGGCCGCTTCACCCTGGACTCGTCGTGGGGCTTCGGCGTGCGCCACGTCGTCCTGCACGGCTGGAAGTCGTGAGGGTCCGCCGCAAGGTGTTCCTGTGGCGCATGCGCCACAGGACGGGCGCGCACCGGCTGGCTGCGTTCGGCCCCAACTCGCTGATCGAGCCACCGGCGACGCTGCTCTCGCCCCACCGCATCGAGATCGGCGACAACGTGCTGCTGCACCGCGACGCGTTCCTGTCGGTGGTCGAGGAGCACAACGGCCGCCGCTACGATCCGCACCTGCGCATCGGCCGCGGGACGAACTTCGGACGCAACCTCTGGGTCAGCTGCGTGGGCTCGATCGACATCGGTGAGGAGGTGCTGGCCGGCCACAACGTGCTGATCACCGACACCTACCACTCCTACGAGGACCCGGACGTCTCGATCGTCCGCCAGCCGATGGCGCCACCGCGGGCCGTCGTGATCGGCGACGGCTGCATCCTCGGGCCGCACGTGGCGGTGCTCGCCGGCGTGACGATCGGCGCCCGCTCGTTCGTCTCCGCCGGCGCGGTCGTGACGAAATCGGTGCCGCCGAACTCGGTTGTCGTCGGCAACCCGGCGCGTGTCCTGCGGTGGTTCGACCGCTCGCGCGGCGAGTGGGTCGACGGCGAGCCGCCGGCCGAACCATGATCCCGGCGTTGCGCGCGTTCGTGGCCGAGGCTCTCGGCTGGCTCGGCGAGACGCCGGACCCGGTGGTCGAGTTCGGGGCGATGCAGGCGGAGGCCGGCCAGGACGCCGATCTGCGCCCGCTCTTCTGTGGACGCGACTTCACCGGGACCGACTTCCGCGAGGGGCCGGGCGTGGATCGGGTGGAGGACCTGCGCTCGCTCTCCTACGGCGACGGCTCGGTGGGAACCGCCATCTGCCTGGAGACGCTTGAGCACGTCGAGGACCCGATCGCCGCAGGGCGGGAGCTGGCGCGGGTCGTCTCGCGCGACGGCGGTGTGTGTCTCGTCTCCACCCCTCTGCTCCTCGGCATCCACGGCTACCCCGACGACTTCTTCCGCTTCACGCCCGCCGGCCTGGGCGCGGTCCTCGCGGGCTTCGACTCGGTCTGGACCGCGGGGATCGGTGACGCGGGCATGCCGGTCTCGGTGGTGGCCGTCGCGGCGCAGGGCCGCTCGTTGGAGGGCCTGACGCTCGACGCGCTGCCGACGCTGCGCTCGGAGCAGGAGCGCTGGGACCGCGGCGCGGGCACCGTTCGGATCGGCGCGTTGCGCGTCCCTCCACGAGAGCTGATTGCCACGACGGCGCGCGAACTGGCGCGGCTGGCGGGCGAGCGAGTCCGGCGGAGCCGCTAGCCCGTGCGCCTCGACGATCTGGGCGACGTGTACTGGCCGATGCTCGAGCTGCGCGAGCAGGCGCCACGCCCCAGGTCCGAGGTCGTCGTCATGGGCTGGCGCGAGCGCACGCCGCCCAGCGGTCCGTGGGCCCGGCACGTGGCGCGTCACCTGGCGGGCGCGAGCCGGGTCCTGGACGTCGGGGCCGGCGATCGGGCCTGGCAGGGGCTGTTGGAGCGTTTGGGCGTGACCGCGTCCTACGAGTCGTGCGACCCCGAGCGCCGCCACGCCCACGAGCACGACGACTTCCTCGCGATCTCAGGCCGCTACGACGCCGTGCTGATGCTCGACCTCCTCGAGCACCTCCCGCTCGAGCAGGGCCTGCGCTTCATCGCGCACGCGGCGGAGGTGGTCGAGCCCGGCGGCGTCCTGGTGGTCTCGACGCCCAATCCGGCCCACCCCACGAGCCTCCAGGCGACCGACGTCACCCACGTCCGCGCGTGGCCGGCGCACGACCTCTACGGCCTCCTGACGCTCGCGGGCTTCGAGGTCGAGGTCCACCGGCTGCTGCATTGCGCCGCGGCGCGGCGCGGCCTCGTCCCGGCCCAGAAGGCCCTGGCCCGGATCCTCGGCGTCGACCCGGCCGACCACCTGCTCGTCTTCGCGCGTACCTAGGATGATGCGCCGCCAATGACGGTCGACCCCTCCATCTTCAAGGCCTACGACATCCGCGGGCTCTACGGCGAGCAGATCGACGGCGACGTCGCCGAGCAGGTGGGCCGCGCATTCACCCGCGTGATCGGCACGCTGTCGGGCAAGGCGACGAGCGAGCTGCGCCTGGGCCTCGGCCGCGACATGCGCCTCACCGCGCCGGAGCTCGCGGGCCGCTACCGCGCCGGCATGATCGCCGAGGGCGCGCACGTGATCGACGCCGGCCAGGTGGGCACCGAGATGCTCTATTGGATGGTCGGCTCGCGCGACCTCGACGGCGGACTGATGTGCACCGCGTCGCACAACCCCAAGGCGTACACCGGGGCCAAGATGGTCGAGCGCGGCGCGCTCGCGCTCAGCGGCGACCGCGGCATCCAGGACATCCGCAAGCTCGTCGAGGCCGGCCTACCCGAGGCGCCCGGCGGCGGGGACGTCGAGGACGTCGACGTCTACGACGCGTTCCACGAGGCCGCGATGAAGTTCATCGACCCCGAGAAGGTCCGGCCGCTGAAGGTCGTCGTCGACGGCGGCAACGGCATGGCGGGCCCGGTGGCCGGGCCGCTGCTCGAGCGCCTGCCGATCGAGCTCGTCGAGACCTACTGGACGCCCGACGGCAACTTCCCCGACCACGAGCCCAACCCGCTGCTGCCCGAGAACCGTCAGTTCATCATCGACAAGGTCAACGCGACCGGCGCGGACCTGGGCATCGCGTGGGACGGCGACGCGGACCGCTGCTTCTTCATCGACGACGGTGGCGAGTTCGTCGACGGCGACTTCCTGACGGCCATCCTCGCCGAGCACCTGCTGGCCAAGACGCCCGGCGCGACGATCCTGTTCGACGCCCGCGCGAGCCGCGCCGTGCCCGACACGGTGTCGAAGGCCGGCGGCCGGGCGCTGATCAACCGCGTGGGCCACGCGTTCTTCAAGGCGCGGATGCCGAAGGAGGGCGCGATCTTCGGCGGCGAGGTCTCCGGCCACTACTACTTCGCCGACTTCTACAACGCGGACTCCGGCTCGCTGCCCGCGCTGCTGGTCCTCGAGAAGCTCTCGATCGAGGGCAGGCGGATGAGCGAGCTCGTCGGCGCCTACCGCGAGAAGTACTTCATCTCCGGCGAGATCAACTCGGACGTCCTCGACCAGGACGCGAAGATGGCCGAGATCGAGGAGCGCTACTCCGACGGGGACATCTCCCACGTCGACGGCGTATCCGTCGACTACGACGCCTGGCACTTCAACGTGCGCCCGTCGAACACCGAGCCGTTGCTGCGCCTCTGCCTCGAGTCGCTGGTGTCCCGCGAGGACATGGAGCGAAGGCGGGACGAGGTCCTTGGCCTCATCCGCTCCTGACGCGGGGATCCACCGCCTCCCCGTCCCGACGCCCTTCGCCGTCGGCCGGGTCAACACGTACCTCATCGAGGACGACCCGCTCACGCTCCTCGACACGGGGCCCAACTCCGGCAAGTCGCTGGACGAGCTCGAACGCGCGCTGGACGCGCGCGGCCACAGGGTCGAGGACCTCGAGCGCATCGTCGTCAGCCACCAGCACATGGATCACCTCGGCCTGGTGGCGATCCTCGCGCGCCGGTCCGGCGCCGAGGTCTGCGCGCTCGACAAGCTCGTCCCCTGGATGGCGGGCTACTCGGCGAACATGGAGGCCGACGACGCCTTCGCCGAGCGGCTCATGTCGCGCCACGGCATCCCCGAGGACGTCCGCTACGCGCTGCGCGCCGTCTCGCACACGTTCCGCGCCTGGGGCGCGCCCGCGACGGCGACGCACGAGTTGCACGACGGTGGCACGCTGGACTTCGCCAACCGCTCCTTCCGCGTCTGGCACCGCCCAGGCCACAGCCCCTCGGACACGATCTTCCACGACGAGTCGACCGGCGTCCTGTTGGGCGCCGACCACCTGATCAAGCACATCTCGTCCAACCCGCTGATCACGCGCCCGCTCGGAGGCGACGGCGAGTCCGAGCGCCCGCACGCGCTCCAGATCTACCTCGAGTCGCTGCGCGCGACGCAGGCGATGGACCTCTCGCTCGTCCTGCCCGGCCACGGGGACCCGATCGACGACCACCGCACGCTCATCGACGAGCGCTTCGCCATGCACGAGCGCCGCGCGGCGAAGATGCACAAGCTCATCGCCGACCGCCCCCGGACCGCCTACGAGCTCGCTCAGGCGATGTGGGGCAACGTCGCGGTCACACAGGCGTACCTCACGCTGAGCGAGGTGCTCGGCCACACCGACCTGCTGATGGATCGCGGCGAGGTTCACCAGGTCGTCGAAGACGACGGCGTGGCGCACTTCGAGGCCGCCTAGCCACCGTCCTCGATCTCGGCGATGTGCGCGACGTTCGCGCGGTCGCCGGCATCCTCGCTCGGCGCGGCGGCGAACCAGGCGTCGAGGATCTCGGCCAGCTCGGCCTCCGACGTGGCCCGCAGGCTCAGCGCGAGGACGTTCGCGTCGTTCCACCTCCGGGCGCCCGCGGCCGTCGCCGCGTCCGTGCACAGCGCGGCGCGGATGCCGGCGACCTTGTTCGCCGCGATCGACGCGCCCGTGCCCGTCCAACAGCAGACGACGGCCTGGTCGGCGCGGCCCTCGGCCACGTCGCGAGCCGCCGCCTCGCTCGCCCACGCCCAGTCGTCGCGCCCGGCGTCGCTCAGCGCGCCGTGCGCGATCGGCTCGTGACCGCGGCGGCGCAGCTCGTCGGCGACGGCGTCGGCGACGCCCACCCTCTCGTCTGCGGCCACCGCGATGCGCATGCGCGGCGAGTATGCCAACGCGCAACACGGCGGTCCCGGGGCCGTCTCCTATCCTGACGCCATGCCGATCGCCATCGTCACCGGCTCCGGAGGCCTGATCGGGTCCGAGGCGGCTCGCCACTACGCCGGGCGCGGCTTCGACGTCCTCGGCGTCGAGAACGACCTGCGTGCGAGCTTCTTCGGCCTCGAGGCCTCGACCGCCCGCACCACGCAGCGGCTGGTCGACGAGCTCGAGGGCTTTCGGACCGTCGACATGGACATTCGCGACCGCGAGGGGATCGAATCCCTCTTCGCCCGTCACGCCAGCGACGTCGAGTTGATTGTCCACACCGCAGCGCAGCCAAGCCACGACTGGGCCGCGTCGGACCCGCACACGGACTTCACGGTCAACGCGAACGGCACGCTCAACCTGCTCCAGGCCGCGCGCGACCACTGCCCCGGCGCGACCTTCATCTTCTGCTCGACCAACAAGGTCTACGGGGACCGGCCGAACTTCCTGCCGCTCCGGGACACGGGGCTGCGCCTCGAGCTGCCCGAGGACCACGAGTGGTTCGACGGCATCGACACCACGATGTCGGTCGACCGCTGCCTGCATTCGCTGTTCGGCGTCTCCAAGGCCGCCGCCGACCTCATGGTGCAGGAGTACGGGCGCTACTTCGACATGCCCACGGTCTGCTTCCGCGGCGGCTGCTTGACCGGACCGAGCCACGCCGGCGCGAAGCTCCACGGCTTCCTGAGCTACCTCATGAAGTGCACCGTCACCGGCGAGCGCTACACGGTCTTCGGCTACGAGGGCAAACAGGTGCGCGACAACATCCACTCGGCCGACGTGGTGAAGGCGTTTGACGCCTTTCACGCCGCGCCCAAGGGCGGCGGCGCCGTCTACAACCTCGGCGGCGGTCGCACCAGCAACTGCTCGATGCTCGAGGCAATCAACGTGTGTGAGGAGATCACCGGCCGGAAGCTCGACTACGAGGTCTCTGACCAGAACCGCGTCGGCGACCACCGCTGGTGGATCAGCTCGCTGGAGGAGTTCCAGGCCGACTACCCCGACTTCCGGGTCGAGGTCGGCGTGCGCGACGTCCTCCAGCAGATCCATGACGCCAACGCCGACCACTGGCTGTCGGGCGCTCCGGCGTAGCTGAGCAAAGGCTGGGGTCACGGCATGCCGGACTCCGTGCCGAACGACCCGTTCGGCGTCTCGCTTCCCGAGGAGCCGCCCGCGCCCGCGCCGGGCCTTCGGGCCACGACGGCCCGCGGCGTGATCATCAATGCGGTCTTCTGGATCGGCGTGAGCCTGCTGGGCTTCGTCCGCGGCTTCATCCTCGCGGGGCTGCTGACCACGTCGGACTACGGCGTCTGGGGCATCCTCGTCATCGCCCTGGGCACGCTGCTGTGGCTCAAGCAGGTGGGGATCGGCGACAAGTACATCCAGCAGTCCGACGCCGACCAGGAGGTCGCGTTCCAGAAGGCGTTCACGCTCGAGGTGCTCTTCACCGGCGCCTTCGCGCTCCTGCTCGCGGCTGCGCTCCCCGTCATCGCGATCGTCTATGGACGGCCCGAGCTGCTCGCTCCCGGCTTCGCCCTGATCGGCCTGCTGCCCGCAGCCGTGCTCCAGACCCCGCTGTGGGTCTACTACCGGCGGATGGACTACGCGCGCCAGCGGCGCCTCCAGGCCATCGACCCGATCGTCGCGTTCGTCGTGACGGTCGGGCTGGCGATCGCGGGCGCCGGCTACTGGGCGCTCGTGGTCGGGATCCTGGCCGGGTCGTGGTCGGCGGCGATCGTCGCGGTCGTCCGCTCGCCGTATCCGCTGCGGCTGCGCTATGACCGCGGCACGCTGCGCTCGTACGCGAGCTTCTCATGGCCGCTCGTGCTGGCGACGGGCGCGGGCATGGTCATCGCGCAGGCTTCGATCCTGCTCGGGGAGCAGGAGCTCGGTCTGGCCGGGGCGGGCGCGATCACGCTCGCCGCGACGATCTCGCAGTTCACCGACCGCCTCGACGCGATCATCTCCGAGACGCTCTACCCGGCGGTGGCACGCGTGGCCGAGCGCACGGAGGTGCTGTTCGAGACGTTCGTGAAGTCGAACCGGCTCGCGCTGATGTGGGCGATGCCGTTCGGGCTGGGGCTCAGCCTCTTCGCGTCCGACGTCGTGCGCTTCGGCATCGGGGAGAAGTGGCGTGCGGCGGTCGTCCTGCTCCAGGTGTTCGGAGCGGCCGCGGCCGTCAACCAGATCGGGTTCAACTACGACGCGTACTTCCGTGCGCGCAACGACACCCGGCCAATCGCTCTCGTCAGCGTCGCGTCGCTCGCCGCCTTCGCCGTGGTCGCCGTCCCGCTGCTGATCACCGAGGGCCTCGACGGCTTTGCGGGCGGCATCGGCGCGATGTGCGTGGTCACGATCGCGGCTCGGGCGTACTTCCTTCAGCGGCTGTTCCGCGGCTTCGAGCCGCTGCGCCACATCGTCCGCGCGATCGCCCCCGTGATCCCGGCGGCCGCGCTCGTGCTCGGCGCGCGCGTGACGGAGTCGGCGGCCGGAGTGCATCGCGGCCTCGCGATCGCGCTCGGCGAGCTCGCGGTCTTCGTCGTCGTCTCGCTGCTCGCCACCGTCGCCCTCGAGCGGACGCTGCTGCGCGAGATGCTCGGCTATCTGGCACGGCGCCCCGCGCCGGCCTGACCGGCCGCGATGCCCGAGACCGTGATCAACGCCCGGGCCGCCGCCCGCACGCAGCTCAGCGGAGTCGAGCGCTGGGCCGACGAGCTGGCCAGGCGGCTCCCGCTGCTGCGCCCGGGCGCGTACGACGTCGTCCGGCCTCCGCGAGCGCTCGCTTACCGGGCCGGCCAGGCGTGGGAGCAGGCCGCGCTGCCCGTGCACGCCCGGCGGCGCGGAGCTCGCCTGATCCTCAACCCGGCGAACCTGGCCCCGCTGGGCTGGCGGGGCAACGTCGTGGTCGTCCACGACGCCGTGGCCCTCACGCATCCCGAGTGGTTCTCGCGCGCCTACCGCGGGTGGCACGCCCGCATGTTGCCGGCCGTCGTGCGCCGCGCCCGCCGCGTGATCGCCGTCTCGGAGTTCTCCCGCGCCGAGGTGGCGGCCGCGGTCGGCGTGGACGCTGAGGTCATCGAGGTCGTCGGTGGCGGGGTCGGCGAGCGGTTTCGCCCGGATGCGGACGTGGACGGCGCCCGGGCGGCGCTCGGCCTCGACGGGCCGTACGTCCTCACCCTCGGTGGTGAGGGCGCGCGCAAGAACGTGGAAGCACTGGGCTCGGCGGCGCGAGCGCTCGCGGATCGTGGCGTCGCGCTGGTCGGCGCCGGGTCGCGTCGCGCTCACCACGGCGAGGTCGCGGGCGTGGCCGGGCTGCGGGCCCTGGGCTACGTCGACGACGCCCTGCTCCCCGGCCTGCTGGCGGGCGCGGCGGCGTTCGTCCTGCCCAGCCTGCACGAGGGCTTCGGGCTGCCGTGCCTGGAGGCGATGGCCTGCGGCACGCCCGTCGTCGCGGCCGATCGCGCCGCCCTGCCGGAGACCTGCGGCGACGCCGCGGTGCTCGTCGATCCCGCCCGTCCCGACGACATCGCGGAGGCCCTGGTCAGCATCGTGGACGACGAGACGGGGGCGTCCAGCCTGCGCGAGCGCGGGTTCCGCCGGGCCGCCTCGTTCACCTGGGAACGGACCGCAGAGGAGGTCGACCGCATTCTCTCCCGCGAGGGACGTACCCTCTGACATAGATGGCTCGGGGGACAACAGTGGCCGTCACGCCCGCGGGCGTGCGCGATGGCGATCCCGCCGCGCTCGCGGCGCTCACCGAGCGCCGCGGCGGCGCGGTGCTCGCGTACGCCCGCGCCCTCGTGGGCTCGTCGCGCGCCGTAGAGGCGTCCGGCGCGGCGTTCGCGCGGTTCCGCTTGGCCGTGAGCAACAGCGACGACCTCTTCGCCATCGACCCGGAGCGCCTGCTTCTGCACACCACCCGCTGCACGGCCGCCGCGCGCGTGCCGCGGCCGACAACCGCCGGGCTGCGGGTTCGCCGCAACCGCCCGTGCGACCTCGCGCCCGAGTTGCTCGTGGCCCGTGCCGAGGGAACGCTGACGGCCGCGGATCGCTCCCG
>DAINCW010000068.1:0-11609 GCA_036732205.1 Solirubrobacteraceae bacterium
CTCGACGGCCGCGCCGAGCTCCTCGGCGCGCGCGGCGGCGCGCGCGCGCTCGGCCTCGAGCGAGGCGAGCTCGCTGTCGAGATCGGACTCGCGCTCGGCGTCGAGCCGCGCGAGCTCAGCCTCCAGCTCGGCGATCCTCTCGGTGCCCGTCTCGTCGAGCGCCTGACCACCGGCTCCACCGGCGGTGCCCAGCCGAGCCTCCGCCTCCAGGGCCACGAGTTGCACCCGGCGGCGCTCGGCGCGCTGGGCCAGTGACTCGGCCGTCTCCTCGGCGCGCTCGAGGCGCAGGTCGATGCGGTCGCGGGCGGCGCGAGCCCCGTACAGGCGGTTCGAGAGCGCCTCGCGCTCCTCGGTGCGACGGGCCAGGCTCTCCTCGGCGGCCTCACGGCGCGCGGCCACGGCGGCGAGGCGACCCTCGGCCTCCTCGCGCGCAGACCGCGCGGACGCCGCGGCCGCCTCGGCCTCGGCCAGCTCGGCACGCCGCACGCGCAGCGCCTCGCGCGCCAGCTCCCACCTCGCCTCGTCGGTCTGGCGGGCCAGGCGCTCGTGGAGCTCGGCCGCCTCGGCCTGGCGCTTGAGCGGGCGCAGGCGCGAGCGCGCCTCGCGCTCCACGTCCAGCGCGCGGTCCAGGTTGTCCTGGGTGCGCTCGAGCTTGAGCTGCGCGCGGCGGCGGCGCTTGCGGTGCTTGCCGAGCCCCGCCGCCTCCTCGATCAGCAGCCGGCGGTCGCGCGGCTTGCTGGTGACGATCGCCTCCACCCGCCCCTGGGACACGACCGAGTGCATCTCCTTGCCCAGGCCGGTGTCCGAGAGGACCTCCAGCACGTCGACGAGCCGGCAGCGCGCACCGTTGAGCCGGTACTCGCCGTCGCCGGCGCGGTCCAGGCGCCGCTGGATGGAGATCTCGCTCATCGGCACCTCGTCGGTGCCCTCGCCGTTGTCGATGACGAGCTCGACCTCGGCCGCGCTGCGGGCCTGCACGCCGCGCCCGCCGCCGAAGATCACGTCCTGCATCGACGCGCCGCGGACCGCGAGCGGCGACTGCTCGCCCAGTGCCCACAGCACGGCGTCGGTGACGTTGGACTTGCCCGAGCCGTTGGGCCCCACGATGACCGAGACCCCGGGGCCGAACTCGAGCTGCGTGCGGTCGGGGAACGACTTGAAGCCCTTGAGGGTGATCGAGCGCAGGTGCATCTACGCCGCCTCCCCCGCGGGGGCGCCGCCGTCGACCTCGTCGAGCGACGCGCGCGCGGCCTCCTGCTCGGCGGCCTTCTTCGAGCGCCCGCTGCCCCGGCCGGCGACCCGATCGCCGACACGCGCCTCCACCTCGAAGGTGCGGTCGTGCGGAGGGCCGTGCTCGCGACAGACCTCGTAGACGACGACGTCGCCCGCGCGGGCCAGGCGCTCCTGGAGCGACGACTTGAAGTCCACCGGATGCTCGAGCGCCTCCTCGAGCTCGGGCTGGAAGGCCTCGACGACCGCCTCGGCCGTCCGCGCGTAACCCGCTTCCAAGAAGCACGCGCCGATGACGGCCTCCGTCACCGAGGCCAGCACGCGCTCGGTGGTGAGCGTCGCCGCGCTGGCCCCGCCCGCCTCGGGCGCCGCCTCCGCGAGGCGCCGTGGCACGTCGAGGCGCTCGGCCACCGCGGCGCACGACACGCCGGAGACCGTCTGCGCGCGGATCTTCGTCAGGCGGCCCGCGCCGTAGCGCTCGGCCTCCAGCCGCGGGTAGAGGTGCGAGGTCACAGCGAGCGAGAGGACCGAGTCGCCGAGGAAGGCCAGCCGCGCGTAGGACTCCGAGCGGCGCTCGCTCCACGACGCATGGGTGAACACCTGGCGGTGGAGCTCCTCGGGGAGCTCGTCGAGCAGCGCGTTCAGCTTGATCACGCGCCGACGCGGTTGGCCATCACGAAATCCGCCGCCTGGCCCACGGTCAGGATCTTCGCCGCCTCCTCGTCGCTCATGCGAACGCCGTAGGTGTCCTCCAGCTCCTGCACGAGCGTGTAGAGGTCCAGGGAGTCGGCCTCGAGGTCCTCCCGCAAGCGCGTGCCGTCCTCGATGCGGTCGGGCTCGACGTCGAGCTCGTCGGCGAGGTGGGTGCGGATCAGCGTGACGACCTCGTCGCGGGTCATTTCAGGCGCTGACGGTAGTGGTGGCCTCGGACGCCGGACCGCGCAGCGCACCGGCCGCCTCGAGGTCCGCGTGGGTGCGCCCGACGAGGTCGTCGGAGACCGCCCGGGCCGCCAGCCTGATCGCCGTGGCGAAGCCCCGCCGGGAGAAGCGCCCGTGCGGGACGATCCCAAGCCGGCGCAGGCCCAGCAGGTACGCACCGCCGGCCCCTTCGGGATCCATGGAGTCGCGCAGGCCGCCGAGCGCCGGACGCATCAGCAGGCCGCCGGCCTTGGCCCGGGTCGAGGCCATGGCCCGGTCCCTGATGGCGGCCAGGACCCGCTGCGAGACTCCCTCCATCACCTTCAGCGTCACGTTGCCGGTGAACCCGTCCATGACGATGACGTCGGCCCGGCCGGAGGTGACGTCCATGCCCTCCACGTTGCCGATGAACTCCAGGGCGGTGCTCCCGGCCGTCCGCGCGACGAGCAGCTCGTGCGCTTGGCGGACGAGCTGGGTTCCCCTCGACGCCTCCTCGCCGTTGGACATCAGCCCCACCCTGGGGCGCTCGATGCCGTCCAGCAGCCGGACGACGGATGCGCCCATGAACGCGAACTGGACGAGGTGATCGGGGCGGACCTCGGCGTTCGCCCCGACGTCGATCAGCATCACCGGGTGGTCCGGCACCGGCATGGGCGCTGCGAGGGCGGGGCGGTACACGCCCTTCGCGCGCTTGATGTTGAAGAGGCCCGCCGCCAGGGCCGCCCCGGTCGAGCCGGCGCTCACCAGCGCGTCGGCCTCGCCGGCGCCGACGGCCCGGGCCGCCTGGACGATGGAGGCCTCTGGTGTCGATCGCACGGCGGACACCGGGTCGGGCGCCTTCGCGATGGAGACCGGCGCGTCGACGACCTCGACGCCGTCCGGGACGTCACCGATCTCCCCGGCCGGGCCGAACAGGCGCACGTGGACGCCCGTGGCGGCGGCGGCGATCGCGCCCTCCGCGACCTCGCGGGGTCCCAGGTCAGCGCCATTGGCGTCGACCGCGATCGTCGGCGTCATGGGCCGGGAGCCCTACTGGTCGTGATCGTGATCGTGGTCGTGGACCGCGGCGGCGGACACGACCTCACGCCCGCCGTACGACCCGCAGACCGGGCAGACTCGGTGCGGACGGCGAGGGCTGTGGCACGTCGGGCACTCGTTGATGGCCGGCGCCGAGATCTTGTGCTGGGCGCGGCGCTGGGCGGTGCGAGCGTGCGACTGCTTCTGCTTGGGAACGGCCATGGGTTTGGCAGGGTAGCGGCTGTGGAGATCCGTCCGATGACGAACGCCGACGTCGCCGGCGTGATGCGCGTCCAGCAGGACGCGCTGCTCGCCGATGCCTCCATGCCGGCCGAGCCCACCGACCGGACCCTCGGGCGGATGGTCGCACGCGTCGAGCACCTGCTGGCGACCGACCCGGAGGGAGCGTGGGTGGCGACGCACGACGGCGCGGTGATCGGCGTCGCGATGGCGCTCGTCCGCGAAGGCCTGTGGGGGCTGTCGCTGCTGGCCGTGGCGCCCGAGCGCCAGGCTCAGGGCATCGGGCGCCGCCTGCTGGACGCGACGTTGGAGTGCGCCGCCGGCACGCGCGGCCGGATGATCCTCTCCAGCGAGGACCCCAAGGCCATGCGGCGCTACGCCCGCGCCGGGCTTGAGCTGCGCCCATGCCTGGACGCGGCGGGGATCGTCGACCGCTCGCGCCTGCCGGCCCCGGATCCGCGCGTGCGCGTGGGCACAACGGCCGACGTGGAGTCCACAGCCACCGCCTCGCGCTTCGTGCGCGGCGCGTCCCACGCCGGCGACCTGCCGGTCTACACCGACCACGGCATGCGCCTGCTGCTCTTCGAGGACCGTGGCTTCGCTTGTCACGTCGGCGGCAGCCCGCGCCTGCTCGCGGCCACCGACGAGGAGGCGGCGGCGGCGCTGCTGTGGGCGTGCCTGGCCGACGCCCCGCCGGGCGCCACCACGATCATCAGCTTCCTCACCGCCGGTCAGGACTGGGCCATCGCCGTGGCGCTGGAGGCCGGCCTCGCGCTGAGCCCGGCGGGCCCGGTCTGCGTCAGCGGCGACGTGGGGCCGCTGCGGCCGTACGTGCCGAACGGCGCGTTCCTATGACCGCGGCGCTGCGCGCCGCTCCCGGCCTCACACCTCCGCTTCAGGAGTGTCGGAGACCGCTCCGGCGTTCGGCCACGTCACCTCCCGCAGCTTCGCCCAGCGCCGGTCCGGCTCGCGCTCGTGCGCGTGGTCCGGGCCCGCGGCGTTGAGGTCCTCGCCGCACACCGGGCACAGGCCGGCGCAGTCCTCGCGGCACAGGACCTGGGCCGGGAGCGCCAGGGCGAGCGCGTCGCGCGCCCAGGCGGGCAGGTCGAGCTCCTCGCCCGTCATGTACGGACTGGTCAGCTCCTCGCCGCCGCCGGGCTGCTCGATCTCGCGGGCGTCGACGCCGATGCCGGGGGCGGCGGGCGCCAGGCAGCGCATGCACGGCCCCTCGAGCCCGGCGGTGAAGCGCAGGCGCAGCGCGTAGCCGCGCCCGGTCATGCGCGAGATGTCGAGCTGCGCCCGAACGTGCGGCGCAGTGACGTATCGCTGGCCGCCGAAGTCGAATCCGTCGAGGGGCACGTCCAGGGTCAGCGTGCGCCCCTCGCCGGGCGTCAGCCGCAGGTGTCCGAGGTCGAGGGTGTCGGCGCCGCCGGCCACGCGGGCAGCGTAGCGCCGGCGCTACGAGCTCTCAGAGCCCGCCTTGTCGCCCGCCGACGCCTCGTGGCGCTCGGCCAGCTCGCGCTTGAGGACCTTGCCGGTGGCATTGCGGGGGAGCTCGTCGACGAACTCGATCTCGCGCGGCACCTTGTAGCGGGCGAGGTTGGCCTTCACGTAGTCCTGGAGCGCCGACCCCGAGACCTTCTCGCGCGTCACGACGAAGGCCTTCAGGCGCTGGCCGAACTTCTCGTCGGCGACGCCGATGACCGCCGCCTCCTCGACGTCCTCGTGCTTGGCCAGCAGGTCCTCGACCTCGGCCGGGAAGACGTTCTCGCCGCCCGAGACGATCATCTCGTCGTCGCGACCGTCGACGAACAGCCGGCCGTCGTCGTCGAAGTGGCCGACGTCGCCGGAGGACATGAGGCCGTTGATGACCTCCTTTCCGCCGCCGCCCGTGTAGCCCTCGAACGCCATCTCGTTGCCGACGAAGATCCGCCCCGAGCCTCCCTCGGGAACCTCCTGGCCGTTGGAGTCGTAGAGCTTCACGACGGTCCCACGCGGCGCGCGGCCGGCGGTGCCGGGCGCGGCGCGCAGGTCCTCGGGCGTGGCGATCGTCGCCCAGGCGACCTCCGTCGACCCGTAGAGGTTGTAGAGGACGTCGCCGAAGCGGTCCATGACCTTCTGACCCAATGCGCCGGGCAGCGCCGAGCCGCTCGCCGCGATGACCCGCAGCGCGCGCAGGTCGTACTTGTCGATCACGTCGTCCGGCAGCTCGAGGATCCGCTGGAGCATGACCGGCACGACGACGAGCGTGGTGCACTCGAACTGCGCGGTCGCGCTCAGCGTGTCCTCGGGGTCGAACTTGCGCCGCAGGACGACCGTCGACGCCAGGCCAATGCCGAGGGACCAGTTCGCGAAGCCCCACGAGTGGAACATCGGCGCGGCGACCATCGTGTTCTCGCGGGCGTGCAGCGGGATCTTGCTCAGCAGCGCCGCCGCGGGGTCCAGCGACTCGGGCTGCGAGCGGTTCGCGCCCTTCGGCGTGCCGGTCGTCCCGCTGGTCAGGATGGTCACCCGGCCCTTCTCCGCCGGTGGCACCACCTCCCCGGGGTCGCCGCTGCGGATGAGGTCCTCGAGGATCGGATCGGACTGCTTGATCTCACCGTCCGTCCATCCGATGAAGCGCTTGCGGCGGTGCGCGGCGTCCGCGACGAGGTCGGTGAACTCCTCGTCGTAGATGATCGCGACCGGCTTCTCACGCTCGCACACCTCGGTGATCTGCGGCCCGGCGAAGGCCGTGTTGAGGTACAGGGCGTTGGCGCCGAGCTTCGAGCAGGCGACGGTGGCGTCGATGAAGCCGCGGTGGTTGCGGCAGAGGATCGCGACGTTGTCGCCCTCGTTGATGCCGTGGTCGGCCAGCCCGTGGGCGAGGCCGTTCGTGCGGCGGTGGACCTCGGAGAAGGTCAGCGAGCCGAGCTCGTCGATCAGCGCGAGCTCGTTCGGATAGCGGATCGCTGCGCCGGCGTACCCGGCGGCCGGCGTGGGGCCCCAGCGAGCGAGCGTCAGGCCGATGCGCACGAGGCGATCCGGCCGCACGGGCTGCAGGATCCCCGCGCCCACCAGGGTGCGCGCGGTGTGCACCTTCGTCCCGACCCGATCGAGGAGACCCATTCGCGCTGGAAGATAGACGCTCGGACGTTCGTCCAGTCGCAGCGTGACGCCGCCGGGGCGGCCGATGACACGGGTGTGGTGAGCCTCCCCCCAGGCCGCGCGCTGCTCGCGGTCATCGACACCCAGAACGAGATTGCCGCTACGGCCATGGACCTGGACGCCGCGACGGCGCTCGTCTGCCGCCGCGCGACCGAGCTGACCGGCGCCGCCGAGGCGACGCTGGAGCTCGTGGGCGCCGGCGACCTGGACCGCCTCGAGGCGCGTCCGCCGACCGGCGCGCGCTCGGTGCTGCGCGCCCCGGTGATCTGCGGCGGCGCGACCGTGGGCTGCCTCACCGCCTTCGATGCGCAGCCCGACCGCTTCGCCGACGACGACGTCGCGACGCTCTGCCTGCTCGCCGAGGTCATCGCCGCGCAGATGGCCCGTGCCGCCGCCTCGGAGAACGTCGAAGCGATCGCCGTGCGCGACCCGCTCACCGGTCTCGGCTCGCCGCACGCGTACGACGAGGTGCTCGCGGCCGAGGTCGCCCGGCACGCCCGCTACAGCCACACGCTGGGCCTCGTGCTGCTCGACCTCGACGACTTCGCCGGGATCAACGCCCGCCACGGCGCCGCCGCGGGTGACGCCCTGCTCCAGACGGTGGGCGCAGTGCTTCGCGGCCTGCGCACCCCCGATCAGGCGTTCCGCATCGGAGGCGCCGGGTTCGCGGTGCTGCTGCCCGGCACCGACGCCGCCGGCGCGGCCGTCGTGGCCCGCCGGGTGGTCGACGCCATCGAGTGGACCGCGCCGGGCGGGATGCCGGTCACGGTCTCCGTCGGCTTCGTCGAGGCCCACGGCCCGGACGCGGCGCGCCTGCACGCCGGCGCCGAGGCACGGCTGCGCAAGCTCCAGGCCACCCGCCGGCCGCTCGTCGCCTGACTTCGACGTACCCTCGCTCGGGGTGTCCGAGTGGTTTGCGAATTATGGCTACCGGGAGGTCGCCGACGGGCTGCTCCTCGGAGCGCTGCCGCACGACGGCGATGACGTCGACGTCCTGCGCCGCGAGGGCGTGACCGCCGTGGTCAACCTCGTCGAGGACGAGGAGTACGCGGACGAGCAGGCGCGGCCCGCCGTCGAGCGCGCGCTGGCCGACGCCGGGATCGCCGAGCGGCGGATCCGGCTCGTGGACTTCGGCCGGCTGCCGGTGGAGCAGCTGGACGAGGCGGTGGCGGCGGTGTGCGAGCTGCTGGAGGCCGGCGAGCGCGTCTACCTGCACTGCCGGGCGGGCTGGCAGCGCTCGGCGGCCGTGGGGATCGGCGCCCTCGCGCTGCGCGAGGACATCGAGCTCGGGGAGGCGCTCGGGCGCATCCAACGGCGCAAGCCGAGCGCCGCGCCGCTCGCGCACCAGTGGGAGGACCTGAGCCGCTGGTGGCGCGACCGCGGTTCCGTCAGGTAGTGGGCATACCGTGCGACTTCGATTCCCATGGAAGCTGCCACTCCCCTCTTCGTCGGCGGGCCCGGCGAGGTCCGCGTCGTCGGCGACAGCGTCGTCGTCGACAACCTCGTCGTCGACGACCCCTGCGCGGCCCGCCTTGCGCGTGAGCACGACGACCCCGCCAAGGTCGTCACCGACATGGTCGAGATCGGCGCGCGGGTGCTCGACCGCGAGCAGACCGGCGCGAACGCGGACTTCGTCAAGGCAGAGTTCGAGAAGGCCGCGCAGGAGCTGAACGCGCAGTTCGGCGACCGCGCGCGCTCGGTCGCCGAGGAGATGGCGCAGGCCTTCGCCCGCCACTTCGGCGACGAGAGCTCGGAGGCTGTGCAGCACAAGGTCCGCGAGGTCGTGCGCCAGGCCTCGGCGCAGATGCAGCAGGAGCTGCGCGCGCAGCTCGCCGCCGAGGGCGAGGACAACCCGCTCGCGAAGTTCCACCGCATCCAGCTCGCGGTCGCCCAGCAGAGCGCGAGCAAGCACTCCGAGGAGCTGCGCGCCGTGGCCGGAAAGCTCGAGGAGACCCGCCTCGAGGTCGAGCGGCTGCGCGCGGAGAAGGAGAAGCTCGAGGAGGTCGACGCCGAGCGCGACCGCGGCACCGCCAAGGGGCGCACGTTCGAGGAGGCCGTCGCCGAGGTCATCGAGGCCATCGCCGTCGGCCAGGGCGACGACTCAGAGGCGGTCGGCGACGTCAAGGAGGCCACCGGGAAGACGGGCGACGTCGTCGTGGGCATCGACGGCTGCAGCGGCCCGCCGCGCGGCCGCATCGTCTTCGAGGCGAAGAACAAGAAGCTGTCGCGCCCCGAGGCGCTGCGCGAGCTCGCACGAGCACGCGAGGAGCGCAACGCCGACTTCGCCGTGCTCGTCGTGGCCAGCGAGAGCAAGGTGCCCGCCAAGATGCTCCAGCTGCGCGAGTACAACGGCGACAAGATGGTCGTCGCCTTCGACCCCGACGAGGACTCGACGCTGTCGCTGCAGGTCGCGTACGCGTTGGCACGCGCCCGGGTGCTGCTCCGCCGCGCCGACGCCGACGGCGGCATCGACGCGGACGCGATCCGGGCCAGCTGCGAGCGAGCCGTCCAGTCGCTCGCCGAGGTCCAGCGCATCAAGCAGCAGCTGACCGCCTCGAAGACCGCGGTCGACAAGGCCGCGGACATCGTGGACGACATGGCCGGCGCAGTGAAGGCCGGCCTCGCCGAGATCCAGGCGCTCGTCGCGGCCTCCGGGCCCGCCGGCGACGCCGACGCGGCCTAGGCACGCAGGCGCTCGACGGCCCCGTACGCTACGCGGCGATGAGCGACGTCGTGGCCAAGCGGGTGGTCGTCACCGGGAGCGTGCAGGGCGTGTTCTTCCGTGACACGGCGAACCGCCGCGCCGAGGCCTGCGGCGTCACCGGCTGGATCGTCAACCGCTCTGACGGCGCGGTCGAGGCGCACATCGAGGGCCCGCCCGGTGGCGTCGAGGGCATGCTCGAGTTCCTGCGCGAGGGACCGCCGCGCGCGCAGGTCACCGACGCCGAGGTCAGCGACGCCGAGCCCGAGGGCCTGACGGAGTTCGAGGTCCGCTGATGCGCCCGCGCGTGCGGGCCTGGATCGCCAGGGTCGACGGGCTGCCGCGGGCCTAGCCGATCAGCCGCGCAGCGTGATGACCTTGCGGTGCACCTCGCGCACGCCGTGGCGCGGCGTCGCCGCTCCGGCCACGACGACCTGCAGCGAATGGCTGGCCTTCAGCGCCCGGCGCGCTGCCGGCGTGAGCGCGACGCGCGCGATGGTGCGCCCGTGCTTCGCGCGCCGGACCGTCGCGGTCCCCTCGAGCGCCGGCGCCCCGGCGGCCGCGACCGTGGCCCGCCCGTGCCCGACCGTGCCCGACGCGCCGGACGCGGCGATGAGGCCGACCGTGACGACGCTCACCGACGATGGCAGCCTGATGGGGAGCCTGACCGTGATCGCCGGCCCCGACGGCGCGGGCGTGGCCGCAACCGACGCCGGGATCGCCGCGAGCATCTGCTGGAGCGGATCCGCCTTGCCCGCCAGCCCCGGCAGGACCTCGATCGTGACGCCCACCCCGGCGACGTCCTCGACGACGTCCGGGTGCCCGTCGCCGTTGACGTCCTGCGCGACCACGTCCCTGACGGCGTGGTTGCCGTAGTCGGCGGGAACGCCGAACGTCCCGTCGCCGTTGCCGTCGAAGATTGAGACGGCCCCCGCGAACTGCCCGACGGCCGTGAATGTCGCCCGCAGGTTGCCGACGATCAGATCGGGCTTCCCGTCGCCGGTCAGATCGGCCCCCGCGATCGCGCTGGGCAACACACCCACGGCGCCGACGAGCTGGCCCGGCCCGAGAGCGCCGCCGGGACCCGCCAGCGCGAGGTAGGCGGTGCCCGGCGACCCGTAGCCGTACGGCGGCTTGGTGCCCGGCGCCGGTCCGAAGATGTTGGTCTGGGCAACGTCGAGGCGGCCGTCGCCGTTGAAGTCCGCGGTTGCGTCGCGCTGAGCGCCAGGCGGCGTCGTGGACACGGCCGGCGCTGCGAAGGTGGCATCGCCGTTGCCGTGGAACACGTCGATCTCGCCGCCGAACCCGCTGGAGACGATGTCGAGCCCCCCGTCACCGTCCATGTCGCGCAGCAGCAGATCGTTGGCGCCGTGCGCCGGCGGCGGCTGCTTCGGCGCCAACGCGAGCCCGCCGGCGCCGTCGCCGAGATAGACGGCCAGCGCCGGCGCACCGGCCGGGGCCACACCTGACACGACGAGGTCCGCCTTGCCGTCGCCGTTGAGGTCGGCGGCGGCGCTGTACTCCGCGGAGTTGGGGACCGGGACGGTGACTCCGGGCGTGAAGTGGCCCGTGCCGTCGCCGATCTCGACCGTCAGCTGGCCGGGCTGCGCCGGGGACGCCGGCACAGCCAGGTCGAGCTTGCCGTCGCCGTTGAAGTCGGCCGCCGCGACCTGTGCGAGCGACCAGAACGGGGGAATCGTGACCGCGGTGAAGATCGGGGCGCCGTAGCCGCCGCCCCCCTTGGCGAGCACCACGAAGACCCCCGGCGGCGCCTTGGAGTTGATCATGGTCACGGGCGTGATCAGGTCCTGCCGGCCGTCGCCGTTGACGTCGGCGACGGTGACCGAGAACGACACGGCGCTCGCGACCACCGGCAGCTTCACGTCGATGGGCGGCCCGAAGGCCGGCGACGCCGAAGCCGAAGCGGCGATGCCCAGCGGGATCGCGGCGACGATCGCGATGAGGGTCCGGCGCATGACGCGGAGCGTAGCCGCGCCCGGCGCCGGTCAGGCCACTTCGGCGGGCTCGTCCTTGCCCTGCAGGCGCTCGCGCCCTCGCTGGACCGCGGCGATGAACTTCGAGAGGTTGACCTCGAGGGTATTGAGGATCTCGTCGGCGTAGTCCTCGGCGCCCAGGCGGATCTCGCGCTCGCGGGCGCGAGCGTCCTCGATGATGTCCTCGGCGGCGCGCTCGGCGGCCTTGGTGACCTCCTGCTCGCTCACCAGGCGCTCCTGGCGATCGCGCGCCTCCTTGACGATGCGCTCGGCCTCGCGCTTGGCCTCGGCGAGCATCTCCTGACGTTCCTTGACGATCCAGCGCGCCTGCTTGATCTCCTCGGGGATCGTGGCGCGCATCT
>DAINCW010000069.1:0-11594 GCA_036732205.1 Solirubrobacteraceae bacterium
CCCCGGACCCCACCCCGGCGCCCGCGCCGAACCCCACGCCGGCGCCCGGGCCGGACCCCAGCCCGCCGCAGATCCACGCAGAGCCCGACGAGGAGCCGGACACCGGCCCCGACGTCGAGGCCGTCCTCACCGGCGTGCTCGACACGCTCGGCGCGGCGCACCACCGGCCGTTCAGCCGGTCCTAGAGCCCGAAGGCGCAGGCAGGAAGTACCCTGTCGCGCCCCATGACCCACCGCCAGAAGTCGGCTGAATCGTTCGACGAGAAGCTCGCCCAGCTCGAGGAGCTGCGCCAGGCGGCCGCGCACTCGAGCCCCGAGGCCGAGGAGAAGCAGCACGCCCGCGGCAAGCTCACGGCGCGCGAGCGGATCGAGAAGCTGCTCGACCCCGGCTCGTTCCAGGAGCTCGACACCTTCGTGCGCCACCGCACGACCGACTTCGACATGGCCAAGAACCGGCCGTGGGGCGACGCCGTCGTCACGGGGCACGGGACGATCGAGGGCCGCCGCGTCTGCGTCTTCTCCCAGGACTTCACGGTCTTCGGCGGCTCGCTCGGCGAGGTCATGGGCGAGAAGATGGTCAAGATCATGGACCTGGCCGCCAAGATCGGCTGCCCGGTCATCGGCATCAACGACTCGGGCGGCGCGCGGATCCAGGAGGGCGTCGTCTCGCTCGGCGCCTACGGCGACGTCTTCGTCCGCAACGTCCGGTGCTCGGGCGTGATCCCGCAGATCAGCCTGATCATGGGCCCGTGCGCCGGCGGCGCCGTCTACTCCCCCGCCATGACCGACTTCATCTTCATGGTGAAGGAGACCTCGCACATGTTCATCACGGGCCCCGACGTGATCAAGACGGTCACGGGCGAGGAGGTCGAGTTCGAGGACCTCGGCGGGGCCATGGCGCACAACACGAAGTCGGGCGTCGCGCACTTCGCGTCCGACGACGAGGAGGCCTGCCTCGAGGACGCGCGCTACCTCATCAGCTTCCTGCCGCAGAACAACCTCGAGACCGCGCCGCGCGTGCTCCCGAGCGACGACCCCAACCGGATGGACGACGAGCTCGACACCGTCGTGCCGGCCGACCCGACCAAGCCGTACGACATGCGCAGCGTCATCCGCCTGGTCGTCGACGACGGCGAGTTCTTCGAGATCCACGAGCACTACGCCACGAACATCGTGTGCGGCTTCGCGCGGCTGGACGGCTACTCGGTCGGCGTCGTCGGCAACCAGCCGCAGTCGATGGCGGGCGTGCTGGACATCGACTCGGCGTGCAAGGCCGGGCGCTTCGTGCGCACGTGCGATGCCTACAACATCCCGATCGTCACGTTCTGCGACGTCCCGGGCTTCCTGCCGGGCACCTCACAGGAATGGGGCGGGATCATCCGCCACGGCGCGAAGCTGCTCTACGCGTACACCGAGGCGACGGTCCCGAAGGTCACGGTCATCACGCGCAAGGCGTACGGCGGGGCCTACGACGTCATGGGCTCCAAGCACATGCTCGCCGACTTCAACTTCGCCTGGCCGCAGGCGGAGGTCGCGGTCATGGGGCCCGAGGGCGCGGTGAACATCATCTACCGCCGCGACCTGGCCAAGTCGCCCACGCCCGACCAGCGCCGCGACAAGCTCATCATCGACTACAAGGCGCGCTTCGCGAACCCGTACTCGGCGGCCGAGCGCGGCTACATCGACGACGTGATCGTCCCCCACGAGACGCGCCCGAAGCTCATCACCGCGCTGGAGACCCTGCTCACCAAGCGCGAGCCGGGGCCCAAGCGCAAGCACGGCAACATCCCGCTCTAGGGCAGGGCGTCCGTGTTACGGTCGCCCTGCCCCCCCGCCCCAGGAGGTCCCGTGTCCCGCCGCCAGCTCCTCGCCCCGCTCGTAGGGCTCGTCGCCCTGGTCGCCACAACGCCAGCCCATGCCTCGAGCTCGTTCCAGTGGGGCGTCGCCGCCGGCGACGTGACCTCGACGTCGGCCATCCTCTGGTCCAAGACGGATCACCCGGGCGCGGTCCGATTCGAGGTCGCGCTCGTCCCGCATCCGCACTTCGACCTCCAGCAGTCGCCGAAGGTCGTCGCGTCGAAGGCACGCGACGACACGCTCAGGGCGAAGGTGAGCGGCCTGAAGCCCGGGACGCGCTACTACTTCGGCTTCACCGACGGCCACGACGTCAGCCCGGTCGGGACGTTCAAGACCGCGCCCGCGCCCACCTCCACGCAGACCATCCGCTTCGGCTGGTCGGGCGACGAGGACGGCACCCCTGCGCCCGGCAAGAAGACGCCGTACTGGAACTCGCTCCAGGTCCTCGGGCGCATGGCCGCCGAGCGCAACGACTTCAACGTCAACCTCGGCGACACGATCTACTCGGACTCCGAGGTGCCCGGCGTAGAGGGCAAGCAGCAGGCGCTGACCGTGCCCCAGAAGTGGGCGAAGTACGACCTGATCGTCAGCCAGCGCAACGCGCAGAAGTTCCGCGACTCGGGCGCTACGTACTGGCACTGGGACGACCACGAGTTCATCAACGACTTCTCGCCCGCCGAGAACACGTTCTCAGCCAGCGGCGGTACCAAGGTGGACATCGCGGGCTCGACGCTCTACAAGCGCGGCAAGCAGGCCTTCCTCGACTGGATGCCGACCGGCTTCCGCAACGGCACCGGCCTGTACCGGACGTTCCGCTGGGGCAAGAGCCTCGAGGTCTTCATGCTCGACGAGCGGTCGTTCCGCAGCGCGAAGGCGGCGAGCGCCTGCATCAACCCGCAGAGCGGGCAGCCGGACCTCGCACCGACCGCGCCGCAGCGCACCCGTGACGTGTTCGCCATCATCGTCCCGTCGCTCAGCCAGCCGGTGTCACAGTCGTGCCTCGACACCATCCGCAACCCGGCGCGCACCTTCCTCGGCGCGGCGCAGTGGGCGGCGTTCACGCGCGACCTCCGGGCGTCGACCGCGACGTGGAAGGTCGTCATGACCGAGATGGAGGCCAAGCAGTACTACTCGCTGCCCTACGACCGTTGGGAGGGCTACGAGGCCGAACGCCAGCGGCTGCTCAACCTCCTCAAGACGGTGCCCAACACGGTGCTGCTCGCCACGGACGTCCACGCGAACCTCGCGGTGGACGCCCGCCTCCAGACCCTCGAGGACCCGGGTCCGGTGAACTCGGGCGTGTTCGAGATGTCCACCGGGCCGGTCGCCACGAAGAACTTCAACCAGGAGATCAGCGACGCGGTGAACAACCCCGCCGCCGGCAACCTCGTGGTGTCGGCGTTCCTCAAGCCGCCGCCGCCCAACGGCATCGGCATGGACTGCGTCGCGTCGAAGGTCTTCTCCTACGGCGAGGTCACGGCGTCGCCCACGACGCTGAAGATCCAGCCCAAGGACCAGAACGGAGCACCCGTCAAGCAGGACGACGGCACGCCGTGTGGTCCCTTCACCATGACCGCCAAGTGAGGGCCGACAAAGCGCTCGGCATCAGGCCGTAAACAGGCGCGTCGCCGGTCCGGCTAGTGTCGTCCCATGCGTCGCCTCCGCCCCCTCGCGGCGACCGGCCTCGTCGCCGCGCTCGCCCTGCCCGCCCTTGCGCCCGCCCAGACCGGCCGGATCGGTCCCGACTCGCGGATCGTCAACCTCGGCCGCCAGCTGAACCCGTACGGCAAGCAGGTCGAAGTCGGCAACGTCCCCACGGGCGGAGCGCTCACCCCGGACGGTCGCTTCTACTGGACCGTCTCGGCGGGCGCCGGGACCAACGACGTGCGCATCGTGTCGGTGAAGACCGGCAAGGTCGTGCAGGTCCTCCCGCTGCCAGGCTCGTCGGGTGGCGTCGCGATCGGTCCCAACCTCCGCGCCTACGTCTCGGGCCTGCAGAACAGCAAGAACCTCGGCGTCACCCGGCCGGACCTGCCGGGCGGCGCCGGCGACGTGGTCCACGTGTTCTCGTACAACAAGGCGACGGGCCACGCGAAGGAGACGCGTCAGCTCTCCGTGGCGCCGCCGTCCACGGTGCTGCCGCCCCAGGACTTCCCCCTGCCGAGGACCAAGGTGCTCGGCTACCCGGAGCTCCTCGCCGTGTCGGGCGACGGCAGGACGCTCGTCGTGCCGCTCAACCTGGCCAACGGGGCGCAGGTCGTGGACACCACCACCGGGAAGGCGCGCTTCGTCGCGACGGGGCGTTACCCCTACGGCGCCCTGGTGCTGCCCGACAACCGGCACGCCCTCGTGACCAACGAGTCGCCGGGGACCGTCTCGGTGATCGACCTCAAGACCGCCAGGAAGGTGAAGGACATCGCGGCCGGTGGTCACCTCTCCCACCCGGAGGCGATCGCCTATTCGCCGGTGAACGGCCATGCGTACGTGACGGTGACCAATCAGGACCGCGTCGCGGAGATCGACACGAACCGCATGCGCTTCGTGCGCTTCCTCTCCGTCCGGCTGCCGGCCGGGATCGGCGCATGGCCCGACGCCGTCGCGGTCAACGGGGCGAGCGACCGGCTGTACGTCGCGAGCGCCGGCGCCGACGTCATCACGGTCTTCGCGCTCAACGGGAAGAAGCCGAAGCTCATCGGCCGCGTTCCGACGGGGCGTTATCCGACCGACGTCGAGCTGACGTTCGGGCGGTCCCCGAAGCTCATCTGGCTGTCGGCCAAAGGGCTCGGCACCGGCCCGAACCCGCTGGGCCCGAGCCCGCTGTCGTCGGCGACGCTCAACCAGACCGACCGCCAGTCGCAGTTCCTGCCGCGCATCACCAACGGCTCCGTGGGCATCGGCGCCGAGCCGAGCGACGAGAAGCTGAAGTCGCTGACCAGGGTGGCGGACGCGCAGGTCAAGCCGGTGAACCTGCCGGCGAGCGCGCCGGCCGATACGCCGCTGAAGGCGAACGGCCCGATCAAGTACGTCTTCTACATCGTCAAGGAGAACCGGACGTACGACCAGATCCTCGGCGACGACCCGCGCGGCGACGGCGACCCGAAGCTCACGCTGTTCGGCCAGGCCAATACCCCGAACATCCACGCGCTCGTGCAGCGCTTCCCGCTGCTCGACCACGTCTACGCCGACGGGGAGGCCTCCCAGCAGGGCCACCAGTGGACGTCGGCCGGGATCGTCACCGACCAGGCAGAGAAGAGCTGGAACCAGATCTCCAACCCGTTCGCCACGTACGGCGATCGCGGGAGGCCACTCGAGGAGGGCATCCTCGCCATCAGCTTCCCGCCGAACGGTTACCTCTTCGACCAGGCGACACGCCAGGGCATCTCGTACTTCAACTACGGCGAGATCTCCGCGGGCAGCGTCCCGCTGCCCTACGCGCCCGTTCCGATCCTGGCCAACACGAAGGACGTCGATCGCTCGGCCGCCGATCAGGCGGCGGCCAGCGCGAAGCTCGCCCGGTCGGACTTCGGCCCGCTGGTGAACGGCTGCTACCCCAACAGCGCGTACGCGGGCACCGCCGACGTGCTGACCGGCAAGGACGTCTTCGACTCGAGCCTCCCGGCGAGCGCACCAGCGGGCGCCGAGTCGCGCTTCGACTGCTTCAAGGCGCACTTCAACGACCAGCTCGCGGCGAACGACGTGCCGCATTTCAACTACATGGTCCTGGAGCAGAACCACACGCAGGGCCTGCGCGGTGGCGCGTACACGCCGCAGGCGATGATCGCCGACAACGACCTCGCCGTCGGCCAGGTCGTCGACCTGATCTCGCACTCCTCGATCTGGAGCCAGTCGGCGATCTTCATCGTCGAGGATGACTCGCAGGACGGCGCCGACCACGTCGACGCCCACCGGATCCCGGCGAACGTCATCAGCCCGTACACGAAGCCGGGCGCCGTGGTCTCGACGCGCTACGACCAGGTGTCGGTGATCCGCTCGATGGAGCTGATCCTCGGCATGAGCCCGCTCTATCTGACCGACGCGCTGGCGACGCCGATGTACGACGCGTTCCAGTCCACGCCCGCGAACATCGCCCCGTACGACGCGGTGCCCGAGACGCAGAACCTGCTCGACCGCAACCCCACGACCGGCCGCGGCGCGGTCATCTCCGCGCGCATGGACTTCGAGCACATCGACGCCGTCCCGCAGCACCAGCTCGACGGCCTGCTGTGGCACGCGGTGCACGGCTGGCACTCCAAGCCGCCGCCGCCGGGGCCGAACGCGACGCCGGGCCACGACGCCGGCGGCTAGTCACAGCGTCACCCGCTGCGGCGTCACCCGACCCTCGCGCACCGCGGCCATCGCGGCGTGCGCGATGGCCAGATCCTGGATGGCCAGGCCGGTGGAGTCGAAGAGCGTCACGGCGTCCGGCCCCGGGCGCCCCGCGGCCTCGCGGGTCAGCACCGCGCCGAGGTCGGTCACGTCCTCGCGGCGCACGATCCCCGCCGCGACCGCGCCGGTGAGCTCGCCGCCGTGGGAGGCCTGGGCCCACTCGTCGCAGAACAGAAGGCACGAGCCGACCGCGCCGACGCTGGCCTCCGCCTTGCCCGGCCCATCGGCGCCGAGCATGTTGAGGTGCAACCCGGGGCGCAGATCGCCCGCGTCGACGACGATCTCGTCGCCCGGCGTCACGCAGCACACGACGTCGGCGCGCAGCGCCTCGCCGCCGTCGCCCGCGCGCCAGCCGTCGCCGAGCTCGGCGGCCAGCGCTTCCGCGGCCTCCGCGCGCGGGTCGAAACAGACGCCGGGCCCGTAGCCCGCCGCGACCAGGCACCGCGCGGCCCAGCCGCCGTAGACCCCGCAGCCGACGATCCCGACGGAGCGCCCGGCCGCGAGCGCCTCGGCCGCGACGGCCGCGACCGCGCCGGTCCGCAGCGCGGTGACCGCGACGGCGTCGAGCAGCGCGAGCGGCTCGGCCGTCGTCGCGTCGGTGACGCAGACCACGCCCATCACCGCCGGCAGCCCGTGCTCGCGCGGGTTGGGCGGGAACGACGAGATCCACTTCAGGATCGCCAGGCCGCCGCCCCGTGCCGGCATCGCGCGGAAGTCCCCATGGGGCGGCGAGTCGAGGTAGACCTTCGACGGCATGACCCACTCGCCGCGGCGATGGTGGACGAAGGCCTCGCGGACGGCGGCGATCGCCTCGCTCGGAGAGACGGCGGCGAGGACCGTGGCGTTGTCGAGGACCGAGAGAGTGGGCACGGCAGCGAGGCTAACGTGGCCGAACAGCGGAGCGGTCATCGCACTCGAGAAGCAGAGCTGTGAGGCCGGGAGGGTGCGCGCAGCGCACCCGGTTACCCTCTGGCCGTGCCCAACCGTCGCCCCCGTCTCGAGATCGTCGCGCCCAGCGCCTCGCCCGACGAGGCCGCCGCGGTCGTCGCCGCGCTCGAGCGCTTCATGCGCGAGACCGCGCCGCCGCCCGCGCCGGCCGGTCCTCCGCGCAACCCGTGGCAGCGCGCGGCGCTGCTCGAGGCCGTCAGCCGCGAGCCCGAGGGCCCGACGCCCTGGGGCGACGCCCACCCGTGAGGCTGAGGAGCCGCGGCGCCCCGCCGCGCGAGGAGCTCGTCGCCCGCCACGTCGCGGGCCGCACGTTCCTCGACGTCGGCGCGATGTGGTCGGTGCACGGCGCGATCGCCTTCGCCGCCGAGCGCCACGGCGCGACCGCCGTCACCGCGCTCGACGTCATGGCACCGACGCCGCAGTTCGAGGCCGCGCGCGCGGGCTCGATGGTGCGCTTCGTCCAGGGCGACGTCCACGACCCGGCGACGGTCGCCGAGGTCGGCTCGCACGACGTCGTCTGGTGCTCGGGGGTCCTCTACCACGCGCCCGACCCGGTGCTCACGCTGCGCCGCCTGCACGAGCTGACGGGTGACGTCCTCCTGCTCGCCACCGAGACGATCCGGGGCCGAGGCCGCTCCGCGGTCTTCGCGCCGGACCCCGGGACCCACCCGGCCCACACCGAGCCGTTCGACCCCGCGGGCGGGTACGTGAGCTGGTGGTGGGGTCTGACCGCGGGCGCCGTCCTGGCCATGATCGAGGCCACCGGCTTCCGCGTGGTGGAGGAGCACCGGACCCGCCACCACCTCACCGTGGTCGCGAAAACGGCTGGTCCTGAGGAAAAAGGCATGAACACCACTCAGGTTTAGTACCTTCTGGTGTGCGACCAACCGAAAGGCAACGCCGCGCCATGGAGCCCAGCACGACCAGCGGGGGCCGGGGGACGCTCAAGGACCCCGAGGTCTACGAGAACATCCCCGGCCACGTCATCCCGATCCTCGAGCGGGAGTTCGACGACTTCGACCGGGAGTCGGAGCGGTTCCTCGACCGCGTGGTCGAGGAGGACGAGTTCATCAAGTTCCGCCTGAAGCAGGGCGTCTACGGCCAGCGCCAGCCCGACGTCCAGATGATCCGGGTCAAGCTTCCGTTCGGCGGCGTCAGCCCCGAGCAGATGGAGGCCTTCGCGAGCGTCGTCGAGAAGTACGCGCCCGCGCGCAAGGGCCACATCACGACGCGGCAGAACATCCAGATCCACTCCATCCCGTTGCGCGACGCCGCGCAGGCGATCCGCGAGATCGGCGAGGTGAACCTCTCGAGCCGCGAGGGCTGCGGCAACACCATGCGCAACGTCACCGGCGACCCCTGGGCCGGCGTCGCCGACGACGAGATCTTCGATCCCACGCCGTACGCGGGCGCGTACGTGCGCTACTTCGTGCGCCATCCCACGACGCAGGCGATGCCCCGCAAGGTCAAGACGGCGTTCACCGCCAGCGACGACGACCGCGCGATCACCGGCATCCACGACGTCGCGTTCATCCCGCGCATCCGCGACGGCAGGCGCGGCTTCGAGATGCGCGTCGGCGGCGGCACGTCGATCATGCCGCGCGTCGCGCCGACCCTCTACGAGTTCGTCGGCGCCGACGACGGCGAGTACCTGCGCGTGACCGAGGCCGTGATGCGGATCTTCGAGCGCCAGGAGTGGCTGCGGGTCAACCGCGCCCGCGCCCGGATCAAGGTCTTCGTCGACAAGTTCGGCATCGACGAGCTGCGCAAGCAGGCCGAGGAGGAGCTCGAGGGCGACTGGGTCGCCGAGCGCGACTTCTCCGTCGAGCCGCGCCTGTTCGTCGACGACGAGGAGGCCAACGCCCCGGCGCCGAAGGCCACCTACGCGACCCCGAACGGCGACCTCAGCGAGTTGGAGCGCTTCCGCAGCGCCAACGTCCGCGCGCAGCGCCAGGACGGCTTCGTGACGATCGAGATCGCGGTGCCGCGCGGCGACCTGAGCCCGGAGCAGTTCCGCGGGCTCGCCGACGTCATGCGCGAGTACTCCGGCGGCTACGCCCGGACCACGGTCGGCCAGAACCTCGTCCTGCGCTGGGTGCGCGAGGAGTCGGTCTACGAGGTCTGGCAGAAGCTCGGCGAGCTGGACCTGAACGAGGCCGGCGCCCAGGACATCGGCGACGTCGTCTCGTGCCCCGGCACCGACTCGTGCAAGCTCGGCATCACCAGCTCGATGGGCCTCAACGCGGCAGTGCGCGAGCGCATCCGCGAGATGGACATCACCGACGAGCTCACCCGCCAGATCCAGATCAAGATGAGCGGCTGCCCCAATGGCTGCGCGCAGCACCACATCGGCAACATCGGGTTCTACGGCGCGTCGATCAAGGTCGGCGCGCACACGATCCCCGCCTACGTCGCGCACATCGGCGGCAACTGGGTCGGCGGCGACGTCGAGTTCGGCCGGCGCCTCAAGGTCCGCCTGCCCGCCAAGCGCGTGCCCGACGCCATCGAGCGCTGGCTGCGCTTCTACGAGGCCCAGCGCACCGAGGGCGAGACGTTCAACGCGTTCTCCGAGCGCATCGGGGACAAGGCGTTCGAGGACGAGGTCCGCGACCTGTCGCTCCCGGTCGAGTTCGCGCTGGAGACGATGAACACGTTCATCGACTGGAACCGCAACGTGCCCTTCCAGGTCATCCGGGGCGAGGGCGAGTGCGCGGTCTGAGCGCCACAGAGGTCCTGGAGCGCGCGGTCGCGGAGCACCACCCGCGGCTCGTGCTGCTGTGCTCCTTCCAGAAGGAGGAGTCGGTGATCGTCGACGAGCTCGTGCGGATCGCGCCTGACGCGCGCATCGTCACGATCGACACTGGCGTGCTGTTTGGTGAGACGCTCGCCACCTGGCGCGCCTTCGAGGAGCGCTTCGGCGTGAACATCGAGGTGCAGGATGCGACCGGGCCGTGGACCGGCCCCGAGCTCTGCTGCACGCCGGCGAAGGTGGCCGCGCTGGAGGAGGCGCTCTCGGGCGTCGACGCCTGGATCACGGGCATCCGCCGCGAGCAGGGACCGACCCGCGCGAACACCGAGGCGATCGAGCGCGACGCCAAGCGCGGCATCTGGAAGTTCAACCCGCTCGTCGACTGGACCGACCGCGACCTCTGGAAGCGCATCCACGAGCGCGACCTGCCGTACCACCCGCTGCACGACCAGGGCTACGAGTCGATCGGGTGCGCGCCGTGCACGCACCCGGGCAGTGGCCGCGAGGGCCGCTGGGCGGGCACCGACAAGACCGAGTGCGGCCTGCACATCGAGGAGGTCGCGTAGTGGACCCCCTCGTCATCGCCTTCGGCTTCGGCGTGGGCATCCTGATCGGCCTGACCGGAATCGGCGGCGGCTCGCTCATGACACCGCTGCTCGTGATCTTCGCGGGCATCAACCCGACGGTCGCGGTCGGCACCGACCTGGCCTACGGCGCGATCACCAAGACGCTGGGCGGCTGGCGTCATCTGCGCAAGGGCACCGTCGACCTCGGCGTCTCCAAGTGGATGGCCTTCGGCTCCGTGCCCGGGTCCATCGTCGGCGTGATCCTGCTCGACCGGCTTAGCATCTCCAACGACACTCTGCTGTACGCGGTGGGCGGTGCGCTGATCGTCGTTTCGGCCGCGGTGCTCCTGCGCGCCCTGTTCTTCTCCGGCCTCGACGCGCGCGAGCGCGCCACCGTGCCGCTCGCGGCGCGCACGAAGCTGACCGCGGTGTCCATCGGCGCGGTGCTCGGCCTCGTGCTCGGCCTGACCTCGGTGGGCTCCGGTGCGCTGATCGGTCCCGCCCTGATCCTGGTGTTCCGCCTGACCCCGCGCCGCGTCGTGGGCACCGACGTCTTCCACGCGGCGATCCTGCTCTGGGCCGCCGGCACCGCGCACTGGATCAGCGGCAACGTCGACTTCGGCCTGATGGGAACGATCCTGATCGGCTCGCTGCCGGGCGTACTGATCGGCACCTACCTCGTGGATCGCGTACCCACCGGGGCGCTGCGCCCGGCCCTGGGCTGCGTGCTGGTCGGCTCCGCCCTCGGCGTCTTTCGGAAGGCGGGGCTCGACGTCCCGGTGGGCGCGATCGTCGGCGTGCCGCTGGGCATCGGCGTCGCCGCGCTCGTCCTGCACCGCGTGCGCGGCGAGCCGATGACCGCGCCGGTGACCGAGGTCGCTGCCACGAGCTCCGAGGCGGCGCCGGCATGACGCTCGACACGCTCGACCTGCTCGAGGCCGAGGCCATCCATGTCTTCCGCGAGGTGGCCGCGGAGCTGAGCCGGCCCGTGCTGCTGTTCAGCGGCGGCAAGGACTCGATCGTCCTGCTGCGCCTGGCCGAGAAGGCGTTCCGTCCCGGCCGCTTCCCGTTCCCGGTCATGCATGTCGA
>DAINCW010000070.1:0-9626 GCA_036732205.1 Solirubrobacteraceae bacterium
CTCGGGCGCCCGGCCCGCCCACTCGCGCAGGCGCTTGACCTCTCGCGCCTGCGCGACGTAGAGCATCGAGAGCACGGCGAGCCCCAGCACGGCGGCGAGGCCGCCGATGGCGCCCACCGACTGAAGCTTGTCCGAGATGGACAGCGCGCTGGCGACGACGACGGCCATTCCGTCGGGCAGTCTAGGCCCGGGCGTCCACGGACGACGCTCCTCGGACCCCGGACAGCTCCTTGACCTTGCGAGCCAGGCCCGCGGCGTCGCCCTCGAGGACCAGGAGGGAGATCTCGTCGAACCACGCCGAGATCGTGTCCGGGTCGACGGTCTCGCGCTCGGCGAGCACGATCTTCTCCGCCGGAGTCGGCTGCGGGCGCTCGTACGGGTTGAACAGCTCCTCGTGGAGCTTCTCCCCCGGCCGCCGGCCGACCTCCTCGATGGCGATGTCCTCCTCGGGGCGCAGGCCCGACAGCTCGACCATGTCGTGCGCGAGCTGCCAGATCGACACCGGGTTGCCCATCTCGAGGACGTACACCTCTCCGCCGGTGCCGAGCGAGCCCGCCCGGATGACCAGCTGGACCGCCTCCGGGATCGTCATGAAGTAGCGGGTCATGCGCCGGTCGGTCACGGTCACCGGCCCGCCCTTGGCGATCTGCCGGCGAAAGATCGGCACGACGCTGCCCGACGAGCCGAGCACGTTGCCAAAGCGCACGGTCGCAAAGCGCGTGCGGTCGTAGCGGTGGTGAGCCTCCTCGGCCGCGAACTCGGCCATCGCCTTGGAGGCGCCCATGACCGTTGCCGGCGACACCGACTTGTCCGTCGAGACGAGCACGAAGACGGAGGTCTGGCAGTCGCCCGCGACGCGCGCGACGAGGCGCGTGGCCAGCGCGTTGTTGCGCACGGCCTCGACCGCGTTGTGCTCCATGAGGCCGACGTGCTTGTAGGCGGCCGCGTGGAAGACGACCGTCGGGCGGTGCTCGGCGAACACCTCCCGCATGCGCTCCTCCTCCTTGCAGTCCGCGAGGACCGCGGCGAGCGTGGACGGGTGGACGTGCCGGTCGTCCTCGAGCTCGCGCTGGATGGCGAAGAGGTTGTCCTCCGCGTGGTCGAGGAGCACGAGGCGCCGCGGCGCGACGCGGGCGATCTGGCGGCAGAGCTCCGAGCCGATCGAGCCGCCGGCGCCCGTGACCAGGACGGTCTCGCCGTTCAGGTAGGTGCCCACCCGGTCGAGCTCGAAGCGCACGGGCTCGCGGCCCAGGACGTCCTCGACCTGCACGTCGCGCACCTGCCGGACGTACGTGCCGGCGCCCTGGAGCAGCTCGAAGACCGTCGGCAGCGTGCGCACGGGGATGCCACGGGCGCGGCAGGCGGTCACGACGCGGGCGCGCAGCGTGCCCGGCGCCGACGGGATCGCGATCGTGACCTCGTCGGGCTCGGCCTCGTCGAGGATGCGCGGCAGCTCGTCGTGCGTGTTGCCGAGGACCTTGGTGCCGTCGACCCGGATGCCCTTCTTCGTCGGGTCGTCGTCGACGAAGCCGATGGGGTTCAGGCCGAGGTCCGGGTTGCGGACCATCTCGCGCAGCACGAGCCGCCCCCCGTCGCCGGCGCCGACGATCAGGACGCTGGCCGCGTCCGGCCGCGCGCGGAAGCCCCGCGGGCGGTCGTAGATCAGCCGCGCCGCGAGGCGCGCGCCGCACATCGCCGCGACGGTCAGCAGGAAGAACAGGGCAACGACGCCCGCCGGCAGGCCGACGGAGACGACGCCCTTGTCGACGAGCTTGGTCTGCGGGTGGAAGATCGCGACGGCGGCGACGAGCGCCAGGACGGTCAGGACGACCGCGCGCACAACCGCGAGCAGGTCGCGCTGGCCGGCGTAGCGCCACCACTTCCCGTACAGGCGCGAGACGGTGAAGATCGCCAGGGCGCCGACGACGACCCACGGCAGGGTCTTCTCGAACAGCGAGAGGTAGCTGCCCTTCAGCCCGCGGTCGAACCGCAGGAGCCAGGCTCCCCAGTACGACAGGGCGACCAGCGCGCCGTCCATCGCGAGCTGAGGCAGCGAGTGGCGATGAAGCGGCGGGGTCGCCGAGCGAACACGTCGGCGCATCGGCGTGCATTGTAGGTCCGGCTACCCTTCGCCGCCGCATGCTCGTTGTCGCCTCCGTAACGGACTCGCTCGCGAACTTCGCGATCAACGTCATCAAGGACCTCGGCCTGCCGGGGATCTGGATGCTCATGGCCATCAACGCCGGGGGCATTCCGATCCCCTCCGAGGCCACCATGCTGTTCGCGGGCTTCAACGTCTACAAGCACGACCAGACGCTGCTCGGGATCACGGTCGCCGGCGTGCTCGGCGACGTGACCGGCTGCTCGATCGCCTACGCGATCGGGCGCTTCGGGCGCGAGTCGATCCTCGAGCGCCACGGGCGCAAGCTGCACCTGTCCGCCGCGCGCCTGGCGAAGGGCGACCACTGGTTCGACCGCCACGGCGCGGCGTTCATCGTGGTCAGCCGCTTCACGCCGGTCCTGCGCTCGGTGGGCGGCTTCCCGGCGGGCGCGGCGCGCTACCCGTACGGGCGCTTCGCTGTCCTCGTCGCGATCGGCGCGCTGCCCTACGTCCTCGGCATCGGCCTGCTGGGGCGCGAGGTGGGCGGCGACTGGGAGACGTGGCGCAAGCACCTCGGGATCATCGATTACGTCGTGGCCGGCCTGATCGTCGTCGGCATCGTCTACCTGCTCATCCGCTGGTGGCGTGGGCGCGGGCAGCGCCCCGCCGATGTCACGGCCTGAGCTGCGCCTGCGCGACGCCGTCGCGCTCGGCGTTCTGCACGGGCCCGCCGAGCTGCTGCCGATCTCCTCGTCCGGCCACGTCACGCTCGTCCCGTGGCTGGCGGGCTGGCCGTACTCCGAGCTCGACGGCGACCTGCGCAAGTCCTTCGAGGTCGCGCTGCACGCGGGCACGGCGGCCGCGCTGCTCGTCGCCCTGCGCGACGAGGTCGGCGACGCCGCGCGCGGCTTCGACCGTCGCCGCGCCACGCTCGTCGTGTGGTCCTTCGTGCCGCCCGCGGTCGTCGGGTACCTGCTCGAGCGGCCGATCGAGGAGCGCTTCGGCACCCCGGGGACGATCGCGGCCGGGCTGATCGCCGGATCGGCGCTCATGGTCGCGGCGGACCGGACGGGGACGACGGACCGCCCACGGGAGGAGGCAGGCACCGTCGACGCGCTCACGCTCGGCGTGGCGCAGGCGCTCGCTCTGCTCCCCGGCTTCTCGCGCAACGGCCTGACGCTCGCGGCCGCCCGCTGGCGCGGGTTCGGGCGCGAGGACGCCAACGCCCTCTCGCGCCACGTGGCCCTGCCGATCATCGTCGGGGCGAGCGTGCTCAAGGGCAAGCGGCTGGCCCGGCGCGGCCTGCCCGCCGGGGCCAAGCGTGCGTTCGCCGCCGGCGTCGGGGCGTCGTTTTGCTCGACCCTCGGCTCGACGTGGCTCATCCGCCAGGTGGAGCGCGACCGCGCGCTCTGGCCGTACGCGCTCTACCGCACCGCACTGGCCGGGGTCGTGATCCGCCGCCTCTGGGAGGATCGCCGTCCGTGACCGGCAAGGCCGACTCCTACGCCGCGGCGGGCGTCGACGTCCCCGCGGCCGACCGCACCGTCGACGCGCTCGTCGGCGTGCTGAAGGCCATCGACACGGGCCGCCCGTCACGGTCCGTGCCGCTCCCGGGCCACTACGCCAGCGTGCTGCGGGTCACCGACGATCTCGGGATCGCCCTGTCCACCGACGGCGTCGGGTCCAAGCTCGTGGTCGCCGAGCAGGCCGACCGTCTGGAGACCGTCGGCATCGACGCCGTGGCGATGAACGTCAACGACATCATCTGCGTGGGCGCCGAGCCGCTGGCCGTCCTGGACTACCTGGCGGTCGAGCGGGCCGACCCGGCCGCGGCGGCGCGGATCGCCGAGGGGCTCAAGGCGGGCGCGGAGGCGGCCGGCGTCGAGATCCCCGGCGGCGAGCTCGCGGTCCTGCCCGAGCTCATCCGCGGCCACCCGAGCCCCCACGGCTTCGACCTGTGCGCGTCCTGCTTCGGCACCGTCCGCCTCGACGCGATCGTCACCGGCAAGCGCTGCGCGCCCGGCGACGCGCTGATCGGGCTGCCGTCCAGTGGCCTGCACTCCAACGGATACACGCTCGCGCGCTCCGCCCTGTCGGAGGTGTCCCTGGACGACACGCCCGCCGAGCTCGCCGGCGCGACCGTTGCGGACGCGCTGCTCGAGCCGACCGTGATCTACGTGCGCGCCGTGCTCGACCTGCTGCGCTCGGGCGTGGCGGTCAACGGCCTGGCGCACATCACGGGCGGCGGGCTGCTGAACCTCCGGCGCCTGAGCGATGGCGTGGGCTGGTCGATCGAGGAGCCACTGCCGATCCCGGGGATCTGCGCGCTCGTCGAGCGGGTGGGCCAGGTTCCCCGCCAGGAGCTGTGGGAGGTCTTCAACATGGGCTGCGGCTTCGTCTGCGTTGTCGCGGAGGAGAACGCGGACGACGCCGTGGCGCAGCTCGCCGGCCACCATCCGGGCGCCGCGCGCATCGGCACGGTGACCGCGGCTTCCGGGCGCGTATCCGCGCCGGGCTACTCCGCCAGGCGCTTGGCGTAGGCGAAGGCGACCAGGCGGTCGCGATCGGCGAGCCCCAGCCGCGCGAAGTGCAGGCCCGCGCCGCCGTCGGACGTCTCGCGCACGATGCGGGCCGTGCCCGCGATCAGCGGTGAGCCGGGTTCGAGCACGAGCGAGAAGCGGATCCGCTCGCCGACCCCGATACCCCGCAGGCCATCGACGAGCAGGCCACCGGCGCTGAGGTTGCGCGTGCGGCAGCGCATGGCGACGGCCTCGCGCTCGAGCGGCACGACCGTGATGGCACACACGTGGTCGACGCGGAGGAAGGCGCGGCGCTGGACGAGCTCGACGGGCCCGGCGGGCGAGAAGCGAACGACGCCGGCGCCCAGGCCGGCCACGGAGCCGGCCACGCGGCACACGCCGTCCTCCTCGACCCACTCGAGCACGGCGGGGGCGCGGTCGACGCGCTGGTGCGCCGGGACGACCGCTGCAAGGTCGGTGGCCCCGTCGGCCGTGGCCACGACGCGCGCGGGAACGCGCTGGCCGTCGATGGCGAGCGTCGCCTCGGTGGCGGCGGTGGTCGGGCGCTGGAGGACCGGGATGGAGCTCATCGTGCCCTGGGTGATCGGCCCGGCGGTGACGGGCTTGAGCGGCCTAGACGTTTGCCCGATGCCGACGTGATTCGTGCTCAGGACGCGCTCGCCGCGGCCGAATATCAGAACGCATGGACCACGCGCAGATCATCCCGATTCTCCGCCGCTTCGACCGGCCGAGCAGCGAGATCCCCGACGAGGTCTGGGACGCCATGGACCGCGCGCGAGCGCTGGGTGAGGAGCTCGCCGGCCGCGGCGAGGCCATCCGCTTCGTCGCCCCGGTGCGCGAGGGCGGCCGCGTGCGCGTGGAGCTGCGCGACCGCAGCGACCGTGTCCTGCGCGAGCTCGACCTGGGCGACATAACGTCGCTCTAGCGCACGAACGCGCAGGTTTGTACCCGCTTTGGGGAGGTTTCGGGTGGACATCCGTATGAATCGTCGCCTCATGCCTCTCCTCATCCCGTCTTCACGCCGAACTGCATTCTTGCCTCCCCGCAGTTCCCCCGAAGAGGAGCGACCCCCGTGAAGCCTGCCCCCACCACATCCCGCCGCCGGCCCTCATCGGCCGAGACGCTCGCGCTCTGGCGGGAGTACAAGCGCACCGGCGACCCCAAGCTCCGTGACCGGCTCGTGCTGACCTTCGCCCCGCTGGTCAAGTACATCGTCTACAAGAAGATCCGCGAGATGCCGGCCCGCTGCGAGGTGGAGGACTTCATCTCCTGTGGCCTCGAGGCCCTCATGGTCTCCATCGAGCGCTACGACCCGGCCAAGGGCGCCACGCTCGAGCAGTACGCGTGGACCCGCATCCACGGCGCCGTGCTCGACGAGCTGCGCGCCCAGGACTGGGCCCCGCGCTCCGTCCGCCGCTGGGAGCGCGACATGGAGAAGGCCAGCGAGCACTTCACCACGCTGCACGGCCGCCGTCCGACGACCGACGAGCTGGCCGACGCCATGGGCATCGAGGCCAACGAGCTGCGCCGCCACCGAGACGACATCGCCGCGTCGGACCTCACGTCGCTGAACACGCTGGTCAGCTCGGATGAGACGACGATCGAGCGGATCGACACGATCGCGTCCACCGACGACCGCCTCGACCCCGAGACGCACTCGGCCAACGAGGAGGCCAAGGGCAAGTTCCGCGCCGCGTTCGCCGACCTGCCGCGCCGCGAGCAGCAGATCGCCGTGATGCTCTACGTCCAGCACCTCACGCTCGCCGAGGTGGGCGACGTCCTGGGTGTCTCCGAAAGTCGCGTCTGCCAGATCCACGGACAGATGAAGAAGGCGCTGCGCTCCGCGCTGACCGCCGACGAGGACCTCTTCGCGCTCGTCGCGTAGGCGGAGGCGACGATGCCCGACATCACGCTGCGCTCCACCCGCTTCGGCTCGGTTCCGATTCCGGACGACGCCGTCGTGCACTTCCCCGACGGGTTGATCGGCGTCGGCGGTGCGCACTTCGCGCTGCTGGCGCAGAGCGACTCGTCGCCGTTCGTCTGGCTTCACTCGCTCGACGACGCTGCCACCGCTGTGCCGCTGGCCGACCCGTGGCGCTTCCACGCCGACTACGAGATCGAGGTCTCCGCCGAGGACGCCGAGCGCGTCGAGATCGTCGATCTCGACGCCACCGCTGTCTTCGTGGCCGTGCGGGCTGCCGACCGGCTGGAGGACTTCCACCTGAACCTCCGCGCCCCGATCCTCATCTCCCAGGGTCGCGGCCACCAGATCGTCAACCGCGCGAGCGGCGACGTTCAGGCGCCCCTGCTCGCAGCGGCGTAGCCGCCGGGCTCAGACCGGCCGCCAGACCTCGCCGCTCGCCAGGCGCTCCGCGCGCACCCGCCACTCCGCCGCCAGGCGCCACAGCTCGGCCGGCGCGGTGGGGCCGGGCATGCCGCAAACGGCGGCGACCTCCGGGGTCGCCATCGAGCCGAACGTCCGCACCGCCGCCTCGGGGGTCGGCGGCCCACTCGCCACCGGCTGCGCTCCCGCCGCGACCGCGGCGGCGCGCCACTCGTCGGGGTCCCACGTGTCGTAGGCCCAGTGCTCGCCCCCCGGGCCGCTGAAGTGGCCCGACGGGAACGACACCCGCGGGTGGTCGCCACGCAGCTCGGGCGCCGCGGCGCGCGTCCGGTCGAGATCGGCGCCGAACGCCTCGAGGATCGCCCCGGACTCCAGGTCGATTCGGAAGCGGTCGACGTCCAGGCCGTCGACCTGGCGGGCCACGTCCACGAGCGCGGGGCCGTTGTCGAGCTTGCGCCGCTCGTAGGCCAACCCCTCGCGGCACCGGCGCAGGTACGGCTCGTCCAGGCCCTGCTCCGCGGCGGCCTTCACCGCCAGGCAGGCCGGATACGACGACGCCGGCGGGGCGTCGAGCCACAGTCGCGGGTCCACCGGCATCCCACTCGCGACGCCGGCGTCGATCCAGTGGCGCATGGCCTCCAGGGGCCGTTCGAACGCTCGCGCCAGGCCGCCCATGACGTAGGTGAATCGCAGTCCGGCGCCGAATTCCACCGCCAGACGCCGCAGCGCAGGCTCGGCTGCCCAGGACCATGGGCAGGCCGGGTCGGTGTGGATGGCGACACGGACCTCCGCCATCCCGTCAACATAGAGCCGAGCAGATGACAGCGCCCGTCGGCACCCTCCTCTCCAGCCGCTACCGGCTGGACGCCTCGGTTGGCACAGGAGGCATGTCCACCGTGTACCGGGGCTTCGACACCGTGCTCGAGCGCGCGGTCGCCATCAAGCTGATGCACCGCGAGATCGCGTCCCACACCGACCAGCTCGAGCGCTTCCGCCGCGAGGCCCGCGCGGTGGCCCAGCTGAACCACCCCCACATCGTGACGGTCATCGACGCCGGCGAGGACGGCGGCCCCGATCACCCGACCCCGTACATCGTCTTCGAGTTCGTCGAGGGCGAGACGCTCAAGGAGCGCATCCGCCGGTTCGGGCGCCTCGACGTGCCCGAGGCGCTGGCCTACTCGATCGAGATCGCGCGCGCACTGGGGGCGGCGCACGAGCGCGGCATCGTCCACCGTGACGTCAAGCCGCAGAACGTGCTCGTCGACGAGGAGGGCTCGGCGAAGGTCACGGACTTCGGGATCGCCAGGACGCTGGCCGAGGAGGGCCTGACCGTGGACGGGCGCGTGCTGGGCACCACCGACTACGTCTCGCCCGAGCAGGCACTCGGCCACGGCGTCACCGGGCAGTCCGACCTGTACTCGCTCGGCGTCGTGCTGTTCGAGATGCTCACGGGCGACGTCCCGTTCAAGGGCGAGAACCAGGTCGCGGTCGCCATGAAGCACGTCCGCGAGGAGCTCCCCGACATCCAGGTGCGGCGCCCGGAGGTCTCGGCGGCGCTCGCCGCGGTGCTCGACCGCGCCACGGCCAAGGACCTGACCAAGCGCTACCTCGACGCGGGCTCCATGGTCGCCGACCTCGAGGAGACGCTCGCCATCGAGACCGCGCGCGCGGGCCAGGTCACCGGCGAGGCGACGACGGTGCTGCGCACGCTGTCGGGCACGGCGCGGCGACGGCTGCCGCTGCGCATGCGGGTCTCCCCCGGGCTGATCGCGGCGGTGCTGATCCTCGGCGTGACCGCCGCGATCGCGATCGTCGTGCTCGCGCGCGACAACACCCACAGCGGGACGAAGCCGGCGAACATCCCGACGCCGCCCGGGCTCACGGCCGTGAACCTCGCGTCGGACGCCGCGCACGCGTTCGACCCGCTCGGCGACCAGGTCGAGCACTCCGACGTCGCCAGCGCTGCGATCGACGACGACCCCAACTCGGCGTGGATGACCGAGACGTACACCGACAAGCAGCTCGGCAAGCCTGGCGTCGGCCTGTACGTCGACGCCGCCCCGGGCGTCGCCGCGCGCAAGCTCGTCATCCGCTCGACGCCGGGCTGGTCGGGCGCCGTGTATGTCGCTCCCGGCGGCGCGGCCCCGAAGGACCTGACCGGCTGGAAGAACCTCGCGACGCTCAACGACGTCAAGCGCAAGCAGGAGGTCTCGCTCGACACCGCGGGCAACCGCTTCCGCTACTACCTCATCTGGATCACGACGCTGCCGCCGGGCCAGTCGCGCGTGCAGATCAACGACCTCGCGCTGTTCCGGTAGCGCGGCCCGGCCGGCCGCGGCGCGCTGGTGAGCGCCCCTGCGGGCGCGACGAACGGCGGCGACGAGGGGCTGGGGATTGAGACCGTGGCTCGGCTGCAAACGAGCGCGCAAACCCCGACCTCTTTTCGTGACCCGCGTAGCGCCCGCTAGCACCGGTGCTAGCACTCGCTCGCACACGTCGGGAAAACAGGGGGCGAATGTCGATGGCCGACCCACTATCGGCCCCCTCCCCCCTCGTCGCCGCCGTTCGTGGCGCCCGAAGGGGCGCTCACCGACGCCTCACGGCAGACCCACAGCCGCGCCCCAGGCGGCGCGCCCTCAGA
>DAINCW010000070.1:9636-11476 GCA_036732205.1 Solirubrobacteraceae bacterium
CCCTCAGAAGCGGTACGCGCGGTCGGCCGCGTGGCGCTCGATGGCGAGCGCGCACAGGCGGTCAACCAGCTCGGCGTACGGGATGCCCGACGCGTCGAAGAGCTTTGCGTAGACGCTGGTGGGGGTGAAGCCGGGCATCGTGTTCAGCTCGTTGACCAGGACCTCCTCGCCGTCGACGAAGAAGTCCACGCGGGCGAGTCCCCGGCAGCCGACGTGCAGGAACGCGGCGATCGCGAGCTCGCGGACCCGCTCGCGCGCCGTGTCGGAGATCCCCGCCGGGATGCGCAGCTCCATCCCGCCCGGCGTGTACTTGGCCTCGTAGTCATACCAGCCGCCCTCGGCGCTCCCCGTGAGCACGATCTGGCCCGGCTGCGACGCGATCGGCTCCTCGTTGCCGAGGACCGAGCACTCGACCTCGAGGCCGGTCGCGAGCGCCTCCACGATCACGCGCGGGTCGTGGTCGAAGGCCTGGCGCAGCGCCGGCTCGAGCTCCTCGGGTCTCTCCACCTTCACGATGCCGACCGACGAGCCCAGGCGCGCGGGCTTGACGAATACAGGCAGCCCGAGGGCCTCCAGGTCGGAGAGGACCCCGGCGGCGTCCGCGCGGAAGCGCCCGTGCTCGATGCCCCGGTGCGCGACCTGCGGCAGGCCTTGGGCCACCTGCTTGAACAGCACCTTGTCCATGCAGACCGCGGCGGCCGCGACGGGCGCACCGACGTACGGCACGTCGAGCACCTCGAGCAGTCCCTGTACCGTTCCGTCCTCGCCGAAGGGCCCGTGCAGCGCGGGGAAGACACAGTCGGCGCCGAGCAGGCCACCCGCCGCGCGCAGCTCGACGGCGGCGCCTGCGGACTTCAAGCGCCCGTCGCGCTCCACCCGAACGTCGAGCACGTCGTGGCCTGCCTCGGCCAGCCCGGCGCGCACGCTCTCTCCCGAGGCCAGCGAGATCTCATGCTCGGACGAGCGCCCGCCGCTGAGGACCGCGACCCTCAAGGCGTGCCGGCGGCCGGCGTGGTCGTCACCGGCGGCGTGGTCGTCGTCGGGGTCCCGCCGCCACCGCTCAGGCGCCCGACGGTGATCGTCACCCGCGAGCCCCTCTTGACCTTCTTGCCGGCGCTCGGGTTCTGCTTGAGGACCTGCCCGTCCTGCGCCGGGTCCGTGACCGGCGCAGACACCTCGTTGGGCGCCAGGCCGGCGTCGGCGAGCGCGTTGACCGCGTCCGGCTCGGCCTTGCCGGTGACCGCGGGCACCTTGACGCTCTGCGGCTCCTTGGCGACGACGAGGTGGACGGTCGTGCCCTTCGGGACCAGCGTGTTGGGCACCGGGTCCTGGCTCAGCACCGTCCCGACGGGCTGGGTGGACTCCTTCTCGGTCACGGCGACCTGCAGACCGGCTCCGTCGAGGGTGGTCCGGGCGTCGTCGACGTTCTGCCCGATCACGCCGGGCACCGCCACGCGCTGCTTGCCCTTGGAGACGACGATCGTGACGGTCGAGCCCGCGGCCGCGTCGCTCTGCCCGGCCGGGGTCTGCGAGATCACGTGGTTGGTCGCGACGGTGTCGCTGGTCTCCGTGCGCTCGCTGACCTTGAAGCCGGCCTTCGTGAGGGCCTTGCGCGCCGCCCGGCGACCCTCGTCGGAGACGTCGGGCACGGTCACGAGCCCAGGGCCGTCGGAGACCGTCAGCGTGACGGTCGAGCCGGAGTCGGCCTTCTGCCCGGGCTGCGGGTCCTCACGGATCACCTGGTCGCGCGGCGCGTCGGCGTGCACCCGGTCCACGCTCACGACGAAACCGTCGTTGTGGAGGATCGCCAGCGCCGCCGCGACGGGCTTGCCGGTCACGT
>DAINCW010000071.1:0-2001 GCA_036732205.1 Solirubrobacteraceae bacterium
CGGCAGCTCGAGGACGAGATCCGCGCCCGCGGCGCGCGCGAGCTGCGCGGTGCGGTCGGAGCAGCCGTCGCACGCGACGATCACCTTCAGCCGCTCGCGCGGCCAGTGCAGCGCGAGCGCGTCCGCGACCTTCGCCTCGATCACGGCCTCCTCGTCGTGCGCCGCGACCACGAGCGTGACCCCGGGGTCGGGCGCCGCCCCGTCCGGTGCGCGCAGCGGCCGACCGCTCAGGAGGCGACCGAGCAGAGCCAGCGCCAGCCCATAGCCCAGTTGCGCGTAGACGAGCAGGCCGAGCGCGAGCCAGAAGACGATGACGGCGGCTGCTGTCACGCGGCAGAGGATGTCAGCGGGCGAGGCGCTCGTAGAGCGCGAGGTGCCGGGCGGCGGCGTCGTCCCAGGAGCTGGACGCGGGCGGCGCGGTGGGTGGGTCGCGCAGCGCCTCGCGCAGGGCCGACGCGTCGCCGGGCGCGACCAGGCGCGCACCCTCCACCTCACCAAACGCTCCGACGTCGCTGAGGATCACCGGCACGCCGAGGCCCTGCGCGGTCGCCAGCACGCCCGATCCCTCGCTGTCGCGGTACGGGAGCACGGCGACCCGCGCGCGTCCGAACACCGCCGCGGCCTCCGCGTCGGTGACGAACCGCGGCACGACGCGAACGCGGGGCGGCAGGTCGGCGGGCAGCGCCCCGCCGCGCGCGCGCCCGACGATCCACAGCTCGCCCTCGTCGATGCCGCGCCAGGCCTCCAGCAGCACGTCGAGGCCCTTGTAGGGCCGCACGAGGCCGAAGAACAGCGTGACCGGACCCTCGGGCGCGCCCGCCAACTCTGGCGGCAGCCGCGGCGCCACGTCGCGCAGTGCGGTGAACGCGGGATGCGGAATGACGGTGGCCTCGACGCCCAGCTCGCGCAGCCGGTCTCGTCCATGCTCGCTGTGGACCACGACGGCGTCGACCGCCTCCAGGGCGCGGCGCGTGCCGCGCAGCTGGCCGGGGCGCGGGGCGCGGGGCAGGACGTCGTGCGCTGTGAGGACGACCGGGCGATCGCGGGGCAGCAGGCGCGCGTCGACGGGCTGGACCGCGAGCCACTGGAAGTGCACGATGTCGAAGTCCCGGGCGCGCCGGCGCACGCCCAGCATTCCCGGAACGTGCTGGGCGAGCTTGAGCGGCACGCGCAGGGGCCCGGGCCCGCGCAGGCGATAGAAGCTATCCGCGCGCTCGTAGCCCTCCGGGGCGGGGGCGTCGCCGTGGTCGAAGCGGCTCGTGACGAGCTCGACCTGCGCCCCGCGCGCGGCGAGCGCCGTGCACAGCGCATGGTCGTAGGGAGGCGTGAAGGCCGACGGGTCGGCGACGAGGACGCGCATCGCGCCGCCATGATGGCGGTGTGGCGATCGAGGTCTCCTTCTGCGTGGTCAACACCGACGGCGGCGAGCTGCTCGTGCGCTGCCTCGACGCGATCGCCGCGGAGCGCGCCGCGCTGGCGTTCGAGACCGAGGTGCTCGTGCTGGACAACGCCTCCACGGACGGCTCGACCGAGCGCGCGCGAGCGCACCCGGCGGGCGCGGAGGTGGTTGCGCTGGACGAGCGCCGCGGCAAGGCCGCCAACGACAGTGCCCTGCTCCAGCGAGCCCGCGGCACCTACGCGCTGCTGCTCAACGAGGACTCCGAGCTGCGTCCGGGCGCGACCGCCGCGCTGCACGCCGCGCTGGAGGCACGCCCGGACGCGGCCCTGGCCGGCGCGCGCCTGCTGCGCCCCGACGGCGTCGCACAGGCCTCGGCGTGGGCGTTTCCGTCGGTGCCGCGCGCGGCGCTCGGCGCCATCGGTGCGGCGCGCCTCAACGTCCAGAGCCGCGGCGACGCGGTCCGCGAGGTCGACTGGGCGCACTCCGCGGCGCTGCTCGTGCGCCGCGCGCCCGCGGAGGCCGTCGGCTGGCTCGACCCGGCGTTCTTCGTCTACTCCGACGAGGTCGACTTCGCGCGGCGCCTGCGCGACGCCGGGTGGCGA
>DAINCW010000071.1:2011-11457 GCA_036732205.1 Solirubrobacteraceae bacterium
GGTGGCGATCGCTGCACGTCCCGGCGGCCGAGGCCGTCCACCACGAGCAGCTCGCGACCGGCGCCGGCGCACAGCGGCGCATCGTCGAGTTCTCGCGCAACCGCGACCGCTACCTGCGCAAGCACCACTCGGCGCCGGCCGCCGCCGCCGTGCGCTGGCTGACCGCGCTCGCCTACGCCGAGCGAGCACTGGCGGCGCTCGTCCTGCCGGGCCACGACGCGCGGCGATACCGGCGCCATGTGGCCGCCACGCTGCGTCCCGCCCGCGGCGAGGGCATCGCCGAGGCCGCAGCCGCGTTCAACGCCCGCCGGGCCGCGGGCGGGCGCGAGCCCTGAGCTCGCGCAGCCGGCGGCGCTCGGGCTGGCTGAGGAATCCGCTCACGGCCATCGCCAGCGGAATCGCTCCGAACACGGCGGCGCGCGACGCGAAGCCCGAGACCCCGTCGGTCGGCAGCAGCAGCTCGCCGGCCAGCGTGAGCCCGCCGACGATCACGACGGCGAGGCCGAGCCGCGCCCATTCGAACGCGACGGTGAACAGGTGGCGCGTCAGCGCGTACATCACCACGAGCATCACGAGGTAGCTCGCGCACAGCGCGATGCCGGCCCCCGCGATGCCGAGTGGCCCGACGAGGACGACGAGCAGCACGGCGTTGACCGCGAGCCCGGCCGCGGCCGCGGGGAAGTTGCGGGTGGTGACCTTCGCGCGGCCTGCGATGACGACGAAGATCAAGAACAGCCCGTACAGCGCCCAGCCCAGCGCGACCCAGGGCAGCGCGCGGTGCGCGCCGTAGAAGCTCGGGGCGGCGAGCGCCCGGACCACCCAGCGTCCGAGCAGCGTCACGCCGGCGACCACCCAGCCCGTGGCCAGCACGTAGTAGGTCGTCACCAGCGAGTACAGCTGGCCGGCCTCCTCGTCGGACTCGATCGAGTAGGCCAGCGGCGGGAACGCGTACTGGAAGCCCCGCACCGCGACGATCACGACCGAGCTGAGCTTCACCGACAGCGCGTACAGGCCGGCGGCGGACGCCGAGGACCCGCGCAGCAGGTATGCGCGGTCGAGCACGTTGAGCGCGAACACGCTCGCGTCGGCCGGGATCGTCGGCAGCCCGAAGCGCAGCAGCTCGCCCACACGCGCGCCGCTCGCCGGGCCCAGCAGCCGCCCGCGCAGCGCCACCCAGAGCGCGAGCACGGCGACCGCCGACGCCACGAAGTTGCCGGCCACGAGGCCGCGGGCGCCATCGTGCTTCACGACGACGAGGACGACCGTCAGCGCCACCGTGAGCACGACATTGCCGACGGTCACGGCCAGGAACGCGAGCTTGCGCTCGTCGACCCGGAGCAGGGCCTTGCCCATCTCCAGGTTCGAGAAGGCCCAGAGCCCGAGGATCGAGAAGCCCATGATCGTCGCGTCGGTGTGGCCGAGGACAAGCTGCGAGAAGGGCCCGGCGACCGCGAGCAGGGCGAGCGCGACGACCGTCGACACCGCCGCCACGGCGCCGATCGAGGCGCGTGCGATGCGGTCGCGGTCGGCCTGCTCGGGGTGCTCGAAGTAGTAGCGCACGAACGCCTCGCCGAGCCCGAAGCGCAGTGGGATCGACAACAGCACGACGCCCGCCACGAGCGTCTCCGCCGTGCCGTAGTCGCCCCGCGACAGGTGGCGGGTGTAGAGCGGGAGCGTCGCCACCGCGAACAGCCGCGACACGATGTCCGCGGCCTGGTAGGCGGCGCCCGCGGTGGCCAGGCGCTTGAGGTAGCCGAGCACGGCGAGGCCTGACGGTAGTGGGCCCCGCGGCCACCAGCCCGTAGGGTGGCCGGGTCGTGGCTGACGAGCGCCGTCCCATCGCCGTGCTGCTGCTGCCGCGGGCGCTCGAGGGCTTCATCCTGCGCGACCAGGCGGCCGACCTCCTGCGCGCCGACACCGTGATCGCCGTCGAGGCGCCCCGCCTCGGCTACGGCCTCGTCGGACGCCTCCCCCCGGCGCTCGCGGACGTCCTGGCGGCCGGCCAGGCCAGGCGGATGGAGCTGCCCGGGACGTTGCGGGTCGTCGTCGTCTTCCACCCCCTCCAGTACCCCCTCGCGCATGCGCTGCTCGCGCAGAACCCCGAGGCCGAGCTCTGGTACTCGCGCTGGGACCGCTACGAGTTCGCGTACGACGCGTCGGACCGCATGCGCCGGCGCCTCGAGGAGTGCCACGAGCAGGCGGCCTCGCGATCCGTGCTCACGTTCACCGTGTCCGAGCGCCTGGCCGAGCTCGAGCGCGAGGCCGGGCGCGAGGCGATCGCCATCTCCTCGGCAGCCGACGCGTTCCCGGCGCCGTCCCCGGAGGCCACGATCGTCGCGATGTCGCTCGGCCACCACGGCCACCGCGTCGACTGGGCGCTGCTCGACGACGTGGCCACGGCCATGCCCGAGCTGGTCGTGCTGCTCGTGGGCGACGTCCACCCCAACGAGCTCTCGGGCGACGAGGGCTTCGCCGCGTGCCAGGACCGACCCAACGTCCTGTTCCTCGGGCGCCAGGACGACGAGGCGGCGGCGCGGCTGTTCGCCTGTGCCGACGTCGGCATCGTCCCGTTCAAGGGCGAGCCGTTCAACGACGCCGGCCTGCCCAACCGGATCCTCAAGGCGGCCCGCCTCGGTAGGCGCACGATCGTGCCGCGGCTTGCGGGCGCGCTGACCTGGAGCCACGCCGTGACGGTCGCCGACGGCACGGCGGAGTGGGTCGCGGCGCTGCGGGCGGCGAAGGGCACGCGCTGCGCCCCGGACACCGAGCTGCGCGCGTGGGCCCTGGAGCACACGGCGGAGTCGGTCAACGCGCCGCTGTGGGCGCGGCTGCGCGAGCTGGGGGTTGCGTAGGCGCCGCGGCGGGCGCGGCGGGCGGGCTGCCGTTCGGCGCCGGGAGCGCCCGCAGGGGCGCTCACCAACCTGTCACGGCAGACCGGCGGTGGGCGTCCTGGCTCACGCCGGGCAGCGCACGTAGGCCGCGAACGTCCGGTTGTGCGCGGCGAGGACGTAGTCCGGGTCGGGCACGTTGGTCAGCGTGCTCGCGCCGGCCGCGAAGCCGTAGCGCTTCAGCGCCTTCACGCCGAGCACGAACATCTCGACCCCGTAGGGGTGGCGCTTCGCGCTGCGGGCGCCGACCCGGCGCGCCGGCAGGTCGAGCAGCCAGCGCGTGTCGGGCACCAGGCGGTAGTTCGGGTACGTGATCGGCCCGCAGCGCGCGCCGTCGCGCACGGCGCGCGTCTGCAGCATCGCCACGAGGTCGTCGTGCGCGTGGTGCACGAAGCTGAGCTCGTCGCGCAGCTTGTTGAAGCTCGGCGCCTTGATCGCGACGAACACGAGGCCGAGCGCCGTGGCGACGACGGCCGCGTCGCGCCAGCGCCGGCGCCACGGGTGGCCGGGCGCGAGCGTCGTGAACCCCGCGAGCGCGTACCCGCCGAACAGGCACAGCGACACGACCGGCACCGTCAGGTAGCGCGGCAGGATCGACAGGCCGGCGATGCCGGTGCCCACGAACGTGACCAGCCCGCAGGCCAGCAGCGCCAGCGGCACCGCCAGCCGCCGCCAGGGCCAGCGCCGCAACGCGAGCACGACCCCCGCCACGCCGAGCAGGGCGACCGGGGGCCGGGCGACCTCCGACAGGAAGGACACCAGCGAGCCGGGCACGTGACGCAGCCCGCGCGTGCGGCCGAGGTTCTCCGCGAGCGAGCTCGTGGCGTGCAGCGAGTGCAGCGGGTCGCCGGTGACCACGCCGTCCACGACGGCCCACAGGACGGGCGCGCTCGCCGCCAGCAGCGTGAGGGTCACGCGCGGGCCCGCCCGGACCGTCCACAGCCACCACAGGCCGGCCAGGACCCACGCCTCCGGGCGCAGCAGCCCGGCCAGCGCGAGGAGGGCCATCACCGCCACGCGGCGCTCGGAGATCGCCAGCACGGCCGCCCACGCGACGAGTGCGAGGAACGGCACGTCGACGTACGCGCGGACCGCGTAGAGCAGGAAGGCGAAGCTCGTCCCGACGAACGCCGCCGCCACGGCGCCGGGCCAGAGCCCGAAGATGCGCTCGCCCACCCGCCATGTCGCGACGACGAGCGCGCTCAGTGACAGCAGCGTGAGCGCCACCATGGCTCGCTCCCCGGCGTCCGTCCCGAGCAGGGACAGCAGCCCGCCGATGGCAACGTAGAGCGGGTGCTCGGTCGGCGCCGCGTACGCCTCGAAGTCGGGCTTGGCGCCGTGCAGCACCATCCGCCCCCACACGAGGTGGAAGTACGAGTCGTACTGCGGGAACGTCGGGAACGCGAAGAACAGCACCGCCGGCGCCGCGGCGAGCGCCCCGACGAGGCCGAGGGCGGCGCGCCTCACGGCACGGCCAGCGCGGTCCCGAGCCCCAGCAGCGCCCAGGCCACCGGGTCCTCGAGGAACGCCGCGTAGAGCAGCGTGTGCACGACGAGCGCGGCAAACGCCGCCAGGGCGAAGGCCCGCAGCGGCGATCCGCGCACGCGCCGCGCGAGGCGCGCGAACGCGGCGACCAGCAGGGCGAGGTAGACCGCGAGCCCGAGGATGCCCTGTTCGGCCGCCACGGTCACGGGGATGGTGTGCGAGGCGGACACCGCGCGCTGGCTGGACGCCTTCTCGTGGCGACGGTACTCGCGCGAGAACGACCCGGACCCGAAGCCCCACACAGGCCGGTCGCCGAACAGCCGCACGCCGCCCTTGATCAGGTTCACCCGGCCGCTGGTCGCCTTGTCCGCGCCCTTCGACGAGTTGAGGTCGAGGTGCACGCTGCCGGGCGCGACGGCCAGGAAGCCGGCCGCCAGGATCACGGCCGCGCCCGCGACGATCGCCGTCCAGCGCGCGCTCCAGCGCAGCGCGGCGAGGACTGCCAAGCCGGCCAGCAGCGCGGCGAAGCTCGACTGCGAGAAGGTGAGGATCAGCCCGGCCCAGAGCAGCGCGAGCGCCAAGGCGCCGAGCCATACGTCGCGCAGGCGCCGTGCCCACAGCACGACCGTCGTGATCCCCAGCATCACGATCGCCAGAAAGCGCCCGTACACGTTGGGGTCGAAGAAGAGCGAGTTGACTCGGAAGTAGCTCTCGTACTGGTTGGCGGTGATGACCTTCGGGTTGAGCAGCAGCTCCTTGCGCTGGTACTCGACGAACCCGATGCCGACGAAGATCACGGCGAGCGCGAGCAGCACGCCGAGGCAGCGCAGCGCGAGCTGCCGCGTCCACGCGGCCTCGCGCAGCAGCACGAGCAGCAGCGCGAACGGGACGTAGAAGAACACGACCTGCTGGAGCGCCTTGGGGAAGTCAGCGGAGTACGCCGCCTGGACCGCGTAGAGCACGACGAAGACGCACAGCAGCCACTCGAGCGCGCCGGGTGGGTGTGGCGCGTCGTCGTCGGGGCCGCGCGCACGCGGGATGGCGTAGGCCAGCACGCCCGCCGCGATGACGACGTACAGCGGCACGAGCAGGTTCGCCGTCGAGCCGGCGGCGGAGATCGGGATGCGGAACGGCAGCGCCGCCACGGCGAGCAGCGGCACCAGATCGGGATGGCGGCTCATCAGCCACGCGAGGACGCCGATCGCGACGAGGCCGGCGACGACGAGGGCCACGGCGAGCGCGGGGCGGTGGCGCAGCGTATGCAGCTGCGGCGAGTCCCAGATCTCGGCGATCAGCAGCACCGGGGTCAGCGCGAGCGCGCCGAGCGCCGCCGCGGCGCGGCCGCGCACCGACGGCATGAGGATGGCCGTAGCCGCCAGCAGCGCGACGGCGGGCACCCCGAGCTTCTCGAGCGCGTCGCCGAGGCCGCTCGCGGCGAGGATCAACGTGCCAGCAGGGTCCATGTCCGCCGCACGAGCTGCGAGTCGTTGCCCGGCTTCGACAGCCGGCTGGGCAGGTCCGGAAGGCCGAAGCGGATGACCAGGCCGCGCCCGACCTTCGCGGCGACGATCACCTTCGCGCCGTGGGGCGTGACCGCGCTGGCCAGGATGCGCGCGCCCGGCCAGGCCCCGGTCGCCTCGAACGCGTCGACGCCGCCGAACACGCCCGTGCCGCCGAACACGTTGCCCGAGAACAGCCCGATGTGATCGGACAGGTTCGTCAGGCTCGTGCGCGTGCGCGTCAGCGGCCGCAGCGCGGCGCCGAAGACGTCGGCCGGGGTCGGCGCCGTGGGGTCGCGCAGGCGGTTTGGCGTGAGGCGCACCTGGCGGCGCAGCGAGTCGATGCCGAACGACGCGAGCCGTCCGCCGCCGGTCACGAAGTTCCGCAGGCCGACCTGGGTGCGCAGCGGAAGCCACGTCTCGTCGCCGGCCAGCAGGACCCCGCGGTGCCCCGCGAGCTGCGGGCCGTCGCCGGCGGCCAGGGCCAGGTCGGTCGTCAGGTCGTAGCGCAGGTGGTGGTGGTCGAGGAAGATCAGCAGCGGCGCCACCCGCTTGACCAGATCGCCGGGCAGCCCGTTGGCCAGGATCCGCTCGCGACGGACGGGCTGCCCGCCGGTCAGCGTGTTCGGCCAGCCGTCGCCGTCGTCGTCAGCGGGGTTGGTGCCCTGCCAGGCGATCGCGGGCAGCACGACAAGCACGCGGTGGTGGTCGAGCGCCTGCACCGGGACCGGCACCTGCGTCGCGTGCGTGGCGGTGCGGACCTCGAGGAGGTAGAGGCCCGACACACCCCCGGGCGACTGGAGGCGCAACAGCGGTCGCGTACCGCGGCCCCGCTTGCGCGGGCTCGGCGCGCCGACGCGGCGGACGTTCCACGTGTACGGCGCGCGGCGCGCATCGACGCCGAAGGTCACCGGCGTGCCGGCCACGGTGGGCTCCAGCAGCGCCTCGACGCCGAGGTACCGGACGGTGATGCCCCCGCGCCCGGGAAGCGTCGTCCCGAAGGGCGCCCTGGGCGGCAGGACCGGCGGCGACGAGCCGACGTTGCCCGCCTGGTCGCGCGTGCGCAGGGCGACGACGTACGTGCCGGGCCGCACCCTGCGCCCACTGCGCGTGCCGTCCCAGGCCACGGTCGTCTGGCCGGGCTTCACCGGGAGCTGGGTGACGAGGCCCGGGGACGGGTCCGTGCGGTAGATGAAGACCGCGGTCGGCTGGCGGGTCGACGGCGTGCGGAATCCGATCTCGGCGGGCTGCCCGCCGGGCTCGGGCAGGATCTCCGGCCGCGGGACGGGCGTGCGGGTGGGCCCGATCGACGTGACCTCCGGCCTCGGCGGCGTCGTGTCGAGGCGGATCGCGCGCGGCAGCAGGATCGACCGGCCCTGGCGCCGCAGCGTGACGCGGATGCGGTAGCGGCCGTCCGGCGCCCTGGCGCCGTGGTCGTCGCGGCCGTCCCACTTCAGCGAGATCTGCTGGTAGGCCCCCAGGCGCCGTCCGTCGACGAGCGTGCGCACCTCGTCGTCGCGGTGGTCGATGAGCCGAACCGTGATGTCGTCGGTGCGCCGCAGCCGGAAGGACAGGTGCGCCGCGTCGAACCGCCCGTCGGAGTTCGGCGAGAAGAAGGGCGTGACCATCACGCGCTGGACGGCCGGGGGGGTGCGCTTGAGGCGCTGCGTGACGAAGAACGCCGCGAACGTCGCGGCGACCAGGAGCGCGAAGACCGCGGCGACGGCCCTCGTCACAGGCGGACCAGCGAGGCGTTGGGCACGTCGATGCCGGCGAACGCGTCGAGCCCGCGGTTGTCGGTGTGACACAGGGCGACGCGGATGACGCCGCGGTGACAGACGACCAGGGCGGGCAGGTCGCCGCGCTGCGTGACGTCCACGAGCCCGGCCACGACGCGCTCCTGCTGCTCGAGCAGCGACTCGCCGCCGGGGAAGCGCCAGTCCTCGCCCGGATGGCTCTCCCAGCGATGGAACAGCTCGGGCTCGTCGCGCTCGACGTCGGCGAACGACCGGTCCTGCCAGTCCCCGCAGTTCGTCTCGGCGAAGCGCACGTCCCAGCGGGGCTCGAGCCCGATCGCGGCGCTCACGATCTCGGCCGTCTCGCGCGCGCGAGCCAGCGGGCTGGCGTAGAGCGCGGCGAGGGGCTCGGCCCTCGCCAGCTCGGACAGCTCGCGGGCCTGCTCGCGCCCGCGGTCGTTGAGCGGCGCGTCGCCCTGGCCCTGGAAGCGGCCCTCGGCGTTATAGGTCGTCTCGCCGTGGCGGGCCATCCAGATCACGTCGGGCCCATGGTGTCCGAGCGCAGCCCCAGCCGCAGGGTCTCGAGCGACAGGACGTCGTCCGGCGCGATGTTGCCGAGGTTGACCTCGGGGCCGAAGCGCTGCACGAACCAGACCTGCTGGTCCTTCTGGGGGGCCTCGAAGATCATGCGCCGCGGGTCGACCGCGTGGGCGATCTCGTCGATCAGCCCCATGCGCACCTCGCCGTCGGCGCGATAGATGCCGGCGGTCCCCGTCTCGCGCGCCTCGGCGATGACCTTCCAGGCCCCCGCCTCGAGCTCGGCGGTGATGCGCTCGACCCAGACGTACGGGGCCATGATCTGCTGGTCGTCCTTGGAGCCGACCTCCGAGAGCACGGTGAACTCCTTCGCGAGGGAGCGGATGAGCTCGCACTTGTCGGCGGGGTCCAGGGCGATCGTGCCGTCGGAGACCTCCACGTGCTGGAGGCCGAGCTCGCGCAGCCAGGCCACGAGGCCCTCCACGCGGCCCTGGCGGATCGCCAGCTCGGTCAGCGTCCCGCCCAGCACGACCGGGATGCCGTGCTCACGCAGGCGCTCGAGCTTCGGGGCGAGGTTGCCGGTGGCGACGGCCGTGCCCCAGCCGAGCTTGACGATGTCCACACAGCCTCCCGCGACCTCCACGAGGCTGTCGACGTCCGCGAGCGACATGCCCCGGTCGAGGACGTGCGTGAGACCGAGCTCCCGCGGCTTGAGGCTGCGCTGTGGGAGCTCGAACGGGCCGGCCACGGCGGGTGGCGCCGCTACTGACGCTGGTCGGAGCCGACGGTGACGACGACGAGCGCCGTGGCGCCCGCCGTCGCGGCGGTGACCGGGTCGATCTTGGTGACCGCGTCAGCGCCCACCTTGATGATGCTCGCGATCTGCAGGGCCTCGGCGCGGTGGTTGCCCTGGTACGCGACCGAGGTCGCCGAGCGCTGCTGGTCGGGTGCGTTGGTGACGGCCCCGATCTTGTAGCCGGTGGACTGGAGGCGGTCGGCGACGCTGCGGGCCAAGCCCGGGAGCGTCGTGCCGTTCAGCACCGCAACCGTCGTGTTCGCGGCAGACGCGGCGGGGGCCTTCGCGGAGCCGCCCTTGCCGCTCGTCACCGGAGCGGCGGGTGCGACGACGTTCGGCTTTGGCTTGCTGGAGTGGCCGCCCGAGAAAGCCCCCAGAGCGACCGAAAGCGCAACCAAGACACCGAACACGCCGCCAGCCGCGAGCAGGATTCCGCGTCGGGACCAGTCCCCGTCATCGCCATTCACCTGGCGTCGTGTCGGTCCGGCGCCAGTCCGGCGCGGAG
>DAINCW010000072.1:0-11428 GCA_036732205.1 Solirubrobacteraceae bacterium
GCGGGTGCCCGGGAGCCGTCGAAGACGTAGTCCGTGGAGACGTGGACCACGCGCGCCGAGATCTCGGCCGCGGCCCGCGCCACGTTGCCCGCGCCGTCGCCGTTGACGGCCATCGCACGGTCGCGGTGCTCCTCGGCGCCGTCGACGTCGGTCCACGCGGCGCAGTTGATGACCGCCGCGGGCCGGTGGCGCTCGAGCGCGGCGTCGCAGGCCACCTGGTCGGTGACGTCCAGGTCCGCGCGTGTGCAGGCGACCACGTCGTGGGCGAAGTGCGCGCCCGCGGCGCTCACTGCCTGGCCGAGCATGCCGCTCGCCCCGGTGACCAGCAGGCGCACTAGAGGATCCCGATCTCGGAGTTGTCGCCGACCATGAAGCGGTAGGCGCGCGGCTGGCGATCCTCGTCGCGGGCGATCACCACGTTGCGTCCCAGCAGCGAGGACTCCATCCGGCCCTCGAGGTTGCGCACCTGCGAGCCCGCGAGCAGGATCGAGTGCTCGACCTCGGCCTTCTCGACCAGACAGTCCTCGCCGATCGCGGTGTACGGCCCCACGTAGGCGTCGCGCAGCACCGCGCGCGCGCCGATCACCGCGGGGCCGCGGACGGTGGAGTTCTCGAGCACCGCGCCGGCCTCCACGACGACGCGATGGTCGACCGACGAGTCGCGCAGCTCGCCGTCCACCCGCGCCTCGATGTTGTCGAGCACGAGCCGGTTGGCCTCGAGCATGTCCTCGAGGCGCCCGGTGTCCTTCCACCAGCCCTCGACGATGTGAGGCTCGACGCGCGCCCCGGAGTCCACGAGGTGCTGGATCGCGTCGGTGATCTCGAGCTCGCCGCGCGCGCTGGGCTCGATGGCCCGGGCGGCCTCGTGGATTTGCGCGGTGAACATGTAGACGCCGACGAGGGCGAGGTCGGTCCGCGGCTGCTCCGGCTTCTCGGCCAGCGCGACGACCCGCAGACCGCCGCCTTCGGCGTCGGTGCGCTCCGCGAGCTCGGCCACGCCGTAGTGCTCGGGGTCCGGCACGGGCGTGAGCAGGATCAGCGCATCGGGCTCGTTCGCGCGGAAGGCGGCGACCAGGTCGGCGATGCCGCCCTGGAGCAGGTTGTCGCCGAGATACATGACGAAGGGCTCGGTGCCCAGGAACGGCTCGGCGGTGAGCACGGCGTGGGCCAGGCCGGCGGGCTCGTCCTGAACGATGTAGGTGATGGCGACGCCGAACTGCGAGCCGTCGCCCGCCGCCTCGCGGATCTCGTCGCCGGTCTCGGGGGCGATGATGATCCCGACCTCCTCGATCCCGGCGGCCGCCATCGCCTCGATGCCGTAGAAGAGCACCGGCTTGTTGGCGACCGGCACGAGCTGCTTGGCCGAGGTGTGGGTGATCGGTCGCAGGCGGGTGCCCTTGCCGCCGGACAGGATGAGCCCGCGCAGCGCCATCAGTAGGCCCCGCCGAGCTTGCGGTGGTCCCAGGTCGAGCGCTCGCGCTCGACGAACTGGAGGCCGACGCGCTTGGGCGCCTGCGCGGCGACCATCTGCTCGACGGCCTCGCCGCCCGCCCCGCCGGAGTAGCGCGACATGATCTCGACGCCGAGCGGCTGCACGACGTCGAGCTCGCGGTGCACGACGACGTCGCATTTGAGCATCACGCCGCGCAGCTGGTCGTACTGCTCGCCGCTCTCGAACTGGAGCGTGGCGCGCGCGTCGCGCTCGAGGTTGCGGACCTTCTGGGACCTCGCGTACGTCCACGACCAGGGCTCGTAGGTACCGCTCGCCGCTGGCTCGCGGTGCCCTCGCATGACGAACCAGAGCGGCATGAGGTGGGGCCAGCCGTCCCGACCGTTGGTCGCGCATACGACGACAAGCTCCTCCGCGAGGAAGGAGCGCGCCTCGTCGTCCGTCATCTGGATGAGCTCGCGGCGACTCATGAGCCGCCGCGAACCCTAGATAGGTCTAGGACCTGACGCCGGGGGCGATCTTCGCCACGGCCAGGCGGACCGCTTCGCGCGCGTCCTCGGGTTCGAGCACGGCGGCATCGCCGGCCTCCTTGAGCACCTCGCGCACGAGCCAGTCGGTCCCCGCGAAGCTGAGCTCGACGACGACGGCTCCGTCCGCGAGCTCCTCGGCGACCCGGTGCTCCTCGCGCGCCCAGCGCGCGCGATCGGGGGCGATCCAGACGCGGGCGACCCGCGACGCGGGAACCTCGCCGGTCCGCGGCCAGCCCTCGACGTCGGCGGCGGGGTCGACCTCGGGCCGCGGCTCGAAGCGCTCGTCGGTCACGCGCGCGGACTTGATGCGGTCGAGGCGGAAGTGGCGCACGTCGTCGCGGGCGGGGTCGAACGAGGCGACGTACCAGCCCTCACGGCCGTTCATCAGGGCATACGGCTCGATCGTCCGCGTGGAGAACTCGTCCTCGTTGGCCTTGTAGTACTCGAGCTCGAGGAGGCGCCGCTTGGCGATGGCCTGCGAGACGACCGCGGCGATCTCGGAGTCGTCGCCGTCGCCCACGGCGATCTGGAGGCCGGTCTCGGTCGGGTCCTCGCCCAGCGCGGCGACGATCTTGTCGCGCGCGGACGCGAGCGAGCCCTCGGGGATGTGCTCGCCGATGAGGTCGATGGCCGCGATGAGCGCCTTGGCCTCGACGGGCAGCAGCCGTGCGGGGCGGGCGAAGTTGTCGGAGTAGGGCTCGGGGTCGACGTCGATCTCGCCGTCGGCGGTGATCTCGGCGTAGAGCACGTACGAGCCACCGCCGAAGTTGACGACGTTGAGGACGTTGACGTCCTCGCGCAGCTCCGCTTCGGTGATCTGGAGGCGCTCGCGCACGTCGGTGACCGCCAGGCGGCGGCCGGCCCGGCCGGCCTCGATCAGCACGGACGCCAGCGTCACGAGGCGAGCGAAGCGCTCGGGGCGGATCCCGGCGTCCTTCTGCCGGCTCACCGGCGGCTCGGCGTCGTCGGCCCAGCCGTTTGCGGTCGCCGTGGACGGCACCGCGTCGGCCACGTCCAGTCCGCCGTCGTGGCGCTCGGCCACGAGCGCGGCGCCTCGGGGGCGAGCACGCGCGCGTGCTCGCCCAGCCCGAGGACCCACGCCGCGAGCTGGCGTTCGTCGGCGAACTCCGTGCGGAACACGCGATCGCCGTCGGAGCCGCCCTCGGCGGGCGCGACCTCCCCGTACCTCCCGAAATGCCGCTCGATCTGCCACGCGATGCGCTCGGAGACCCAGATCTCGGCCGTGCCCTGCGTGTCTCCGAGCTGCCAGACGGCCCGGGTCGAGTAGGGGCGCGGGTCGAAGTCCGACGGGCGCTTGAAGTCGTGCTCGGCCTTGCTCGCGTAGGCGACCTTGCCGCGGATGCGCGACAGGCGGAACACGCGGATCGCCTCGCGCTCGTGCGAATGGCCCACGAGATAGAACTGGCCGCCCTGGTAGAGCAGCTGGTACGGGTCGACCTTGCGCGGGCCCGTCTCGTCGCGGCCCATCGTGTAGTAGTCGAAGGTGATCGTCTTGTTGCGGAAGATCGCCGTCTCGATCTTCGCCAGGCGCTGGGAGAGCTCATGGCCGCCGGCCGAGGCGGTGAGCCCGAGGGCGACCGACCGCTGGTCGGGCGCGTGCAGCGGGCTGGGCCGGCCCCACGAGATCTGCTGGAGCGCGAGCCGCAGCGGCTCGGCGTAGGCGAACTTGCCGTCGAGCAGCGACAGCGCCGTCTGGAGCGCCGCGAGCTCGGCGTCGGAGAACGCGATCGCCGGGAGGTGGAAGTTCTCGGGGCGCAGGGAGTAGTTCTCCTGCTCCGCGACGCCGTCGATCGGCTTGTCGACGGTGAGCTGGATGCCCAGGGAGTCGAGCTCGGCGCGGTCGGCGTAGAACCGGCGCGCGAAGGCGTCCTCGTTCATCCCGCTGTAGCCCTCGACGTCCCGCCGGATCTCTGTCGCCGTGACGGGGCGGCGCTCGGCCATGAGGTAGCTGATCAGCGACAGCTGGCGGATGAGCTTCTCGGTGTCCTTCGCCACGGGAGCAACGATACGTACGAGTCGCGGCGGGCGACACGCCTGGACGAGCTTCCGAGGCGTCTCGGCCGCACTTTGCGCACTTTCGGTGTCGGGCCTGTTGTTAGGCTGACGCCCGCATGCCCAAGGTGGCGATCATCGACGATCACGAGGCGCTGCGCGAGGGCCTCGAGGTGCTGCTCGCCCACGGCGGCATCGACGTCGTGGGCACGGCCGGCAATGCGGCCGCCGCCATCGACCTCGTCGAGCACAGCGAGCCCGACGTGGCGCTGGTCGACATCCGCCTGCCCGACGGGAGCGGAATCGATCTGACGCGGGAGCTGCTCGCCCGGCATCCCGACCTGCGCGTCGTGCTCTACACCGGCGACGCCGACGCGGAGCTGCTGTACGGCGGGCTCGATTCCGGCGCGCGCGGCTACGCGCTGAAGGCCGGCTCGATGACCGAGCTCGTCGCCGCGATCGAGCAGGTCGCCGAGGGCGGCACCTACGTCGACCCGCGGCTGGACCGCATCCTGCTCAGCGAGCGCGCCACCTCGCGCGTTCCGGCGCTCTCACCGCGCGAGCGCCAGATCATGCACCTGATGGCCGAGGGCCGCACGGCGGACCAGATCGCCGAGGCGCTCACCGTGTCCGTCGAGACCGTCCGCACGCATGTGCGCAACGTCATCCGCAAGCTTCAGGCGCGCAACCGGGTGCACGCGATCGCCATCGCGCTGGAGCGCGGCGAGATCGCGCTCGACCACAGCGAGGACTGACACGCCCGACGACGCGATCGTCCGGCTGGTGCACGACCTCCGAACGCCGCTCGCCGTCGTCTCCGGCTTCGCCGAGCTGCTGGAGCACAAGGGCGACTCGCTGACGCCCGAGCAGCGCGCCGACTACGTCAAGCGCATCGCCGAGGGCACCAGGGCGATGAGCGAGATCCTCGACAATGCGCGGCCCGAGCAGGCCTAGCTGATTGATTTCACGCGGTGCGTGTGGGCGGGGCGGTCGGTGCGCTGCCCAAGCTGTCGCGAGTAGTCGGACGGCGGCGTGGGTGAGCGCCCGAAGGGGCGCTCACCGACTGCACACGACAGCCCGCCCGCGCCCCGCCGCCGCGTGCACAAGGCCGTGGAATCACTCATCTACGCGGCTTCGCGCTGCTGCGCCGGCGCGTCCTCGCGCGGCGCGCCGAAGTAGGCCGACGCGGAGATCCCGCGGTCGAAGCCCGACCAGCTCTCGCCGTCGGGCAGCTCCTTCTCGAGGCGGTCGAACGAGCCCAGCCGGCCACCGAGGTTGTCGATCATGTGCACGAGCGTCGCCTCGCGCGTGCACGGCACGACCGGCGAGCCGTGCTCGAGCGAGCCGTGGTGGCTGAGGATGATGTGCAGCACGGCCTCGGCCAGCGCGGGCGGGAAGCCGTCGATCGTGGCGATCGTGTCGCGTACGAGCGCGTATCCGAGCGGTATCTCGCCCTGCAGGCGGCCGGCGTCGGTCATCTCGATGACGATGCCCTCGAAGCGGTAGGTGTCGAGCTTGCCGATGTCGTGCAGGAGCCCGCCCGTGACCGCAACGTCGTGATCGATGCCCGGGAAGGTCGCGCTGGCGGCGTGGACGGCCTGGCCGACGGTCAGACAATGCTCGAGCAACCCGTGGCGGTAGGCCTGGTGGTAGTACTTGGCCGCCGGGGCGTCGCGGTAGCGCGGCCACAGCGGCGCGTCCGGGCCGAGGATCCGGCCCAGCAGTTCGAGCAGGTGCGGGTCCTGGACGGTGGCGACGACCTCGCGCAGGTCGGCCTCCATCGTCTCGGCGCCGTGCGGCGGCCCGTCCACGAGGTCCTCGGGCACGTAGGAGTCGGGATCAGGGCTGCGCAGCGCGCGCACGTTGATCTGGTTGCCATAGCGCGGATGGCAGCCGTAGCGGCCGATGACGCGCACGGCCGCGCCGGGCTTGGTGTGCCGGCTGACCTCGGCGACGCCGTCCCAGATCATGGCCGTGACGGCGCCGGTGCGGTCGCCCAGCGAAAGCTTCAGGAACTCGTTGCCGTCGCGCTTCTGGCGGACCTCGACCTCACGAACCAGGAGCACCTGGTCGATGTCGGCCCCGTCGATGAACTCCCGCACGAACACGATCCGGAAGGTAGTCGCGCGCGCGGACGAAACCTGACGCTGGAAATGCTCCCGGCGGACGGTAGGGTCGGCCCGAGATGGGTCGCACCGCGATCGTCACCGGCGGCACAGGGGGCTTGGGCACGGCGGTGACGCGTGCCTTCCTCGACGATAGCTGGCGGGTCGTCGTGCCGTGGGTCAACGAGCGCGAGCTCGAGCGGGTTGAGCTCGACGAGTCGCTGGTGCTCGTGCAGGCGGACCTCTTCGAGCCCGACTCGGTCGCGGAGGTCACCGAGAAGGCGACCAAGGATGGCGAGGCTCCGCTTCGCGCGGTCGTCAACCTCGTCGGCGGCTTCGCGATGGGCGGCCGTGTGCACGAGACGCCGATCGAGGAGTTCGAGACACAGTTCCGCCTGAACCTGCGCCCGACGTATCTCGTGTGCGCCGCCGCGCTGCCGCACCTCGTCGACGCGGGCGGCGGCGGGATCGTCTGCGTGTCGACGCGCGCGGCCGTGAAGCCGTTCCCCGGCGCCGCCGGCTACATCACGTCCAAGGCTGCCGTGCTCAGCTTCGTCGAGGCGCTCGCGGCCGAGTACGTCGACGACGGCGTGCGGGTCAACGCTGTCCTGCCGAGTGTGATCGACACGCCGGGCAATCGCGCGTCGCAACCGGACGCCGACCACTCGAAGTGGGTGTCGCCCGACGAGATCGCGTCCGTGATCCGCTTCCTCTGCTCCGACGAGTCGGGCCCGGTAAGCGGCGCCCGCGTGCCGGTGTATGGCCGCGCGTAGGCCTGTCCTCCGGGGCGGCATCGACCTCGGAGGGACGAAGATCCAGGCGATCGTCTGCGACGCACGCCACCGCGTGCTCGGCCAGTCGCGCCACCCGACGCCGGCGACCGGCGGCCCCGACGACGTGATCGGCGCATTGGTCAACGCGCAGCGCGAGGCGGCGAAGTCGGCGGGGGTGGAGACGTCGGCGCTTGTGGGCGTCGGAGTCGGCACACCGGGCGACGTCGACGTGCGGAAGGGAACCGTCGCCCGGGCCGGGAACCTGCCGGGCTGGACGGGAGAGCTGGCCATGGCGCGGCTGCTGAAGCGGGCGTTGAAGGCGGAGGTGTTCCTCGGCAACGACGTGTCGGTTGCGACGCAGGCCGAGTTCGCGATCGGCGCCGGCAAGCCGTTTCAGTCGCTGCTCGGTGTCTTCTGGGGCACCGGCGTCGGCGGCGGACTGATCCTCGACGGGCGCGAGTGGCACGGCCGCGGCGGGGCCGGCGAGATCGGGCACATGGTCGTCCGCAACCACGGCGCGCGGTGCCCGTGCGGGCGCAAGGGGTGCATGGAGGCCTACGCCGGGCGCAAGGCGATGGAGACCGAGGCCCGCGCGCGGCACACGAAGGGGGAGAAGACCGAGCTCTTCGAGATCATGAAGCGCAAGGGCCACGACCGGCTGAAGAGCGGGACGTTCGCCAAGGCCCTCGAGAACGACGACCGGATGGCCCGCGAGCTGATCGACCGCGCGTACGACGCGCTGGGCGCGGGCGTCGCGTCGGCGGTGAACCTGCTCGATGTCGAGGCGGTCGTGCTGGGCGGCGGCCTGGGCGTGCGCTTCGGCGAGCCGGCGGCCAAGCGGCTCGCCAAGGAGATGAAGCCGCACCTCTTCAACGACACGCGACCCCCCGTGGTGCTCGTGGCGGCGCTGGGGGACCTGGGTGGCGCGCTGGGGGCGGCGATGCTGGTGGGGGCGCGGGGCTAGGGCGCGCGGCGCGCGGCAGCGCGGGCACGGTCTGCCGCGCGATGCCGGGAGCGCCCCTTCGGGCGCGACGAACGGCGGCTGGCGAGGGGTGAGTTTTCGGGGATTGGTGCCTAGGGGTTGGTATGCAACCCCCAGATACCAATCGAGCGCTGGAACGCCGGATCTTGGCCGTCGCTGGGCGCCAATATGGGGTCGCCAGCCGAGTGAAGTTGCTTGCGCTCGGGCTCGGCGCGGGGGCGATCAAGTGGCGGCTGCGGACCGGGCGGCTGCATCGCATCCATCGCGGTGTGTATGCCGTCGGGCACGCAGAGCTCAACCAGCGCGGCCGCTGGCTGGCTGCCGTGCTCGCGTGCGGCAAGGGGGCGGTCCTCAGCCACCGTTCCGCCGGCGCGCTGTACGCCCTTGTTGCCGATGACCGGGGGACCGTGCACGTGACGATTCCCCGCACCACGCCGGTCAGGCAGCCCGGCATCACCGCCCATCGCTCCAGCTCCGTCTTCCTCGATGCCCAGACCCGGCACGCCATCCCGGTCACGACGGTGCCGCGCACCCTCCGAGACCTCAAGCGCACCGTCACCACGGACGAATGGAACGACGCCGTCGAGCAGGCCGAGATCAAACGCATCCCGACCGGCCTGCCGCCACTCAGAACCCGCAGCAAGCTCGAGCGCCAGCTGAAGGCGATCTGCCGGCGGCACCGCCTCCCGCCACCCCAGACCAACGTACGAATTGGTCACTACCTCGTCGACGCGCTCTGGCGGCGCGAGCGCCTCATCGTCGAAGTCGATGGCTGGCATACACACGGCACTCACACCGCCTTCGTCGAAGACCGCCAACGCGACCGCTGGCTGCACGCCCGCCGCTGGCGCGTCGCCCGCTTCACCTACGACGAGGTCTTCGACGAACCTGCGCGTGTCGCCGCGGAGCTGCGCGTCCTGCTCGCTCAGCCGCCGGCCGCCGCGTAGTCCGCGAACGCGTGGCCTGTCTGGGTCGCCCGGACCCCATTTGCTTGAATACCTCAAGCAATGACGGACGAGACGGAGCGCCCGCAGCACAAGTGGTGGACGCTTGGCGTCGTCTGCGTCGCGGTGTTCATGCTGCTGCTGGACATCACGATCGTCAACATCGCGCTGCCCGACATCCAGCGCGACCTGCACTCGTCCTTCTCCGATCTCCAGTGGGTCGTCGATGCGTACGCGCTGATGCTCGCGTCCGTCCTGCTGACCTCCGGCTCGCTCGCCGATCTGCTGGGCCGGCGCAGGATCTTCATCGCGGGCGTCGTGATCTTCACCGTCGCGTCGGTGGGGTGCGGCCTCTCGACGACGCCGCTGATGCTCAACCTCATGCGCGGCGTCCAGGGCATCGGCGGGGCGATGATGTTCGCAACCTCGCTCGCGATCATCGCGCAGGCCTTCCCGCCGCGGGAGCTGGGAACCGCGTTCGGCGTCTACGGCGCAACGATCGGCGGGGCGACCGCGATCGGGCCGCTCGCGGGCGGCGCCCTCACCCAGGGCCTCGGCTGGGAGTGGATCTTCTTCGTGAACGTCCCGATCGGCGTCTTCGCCGTCTTCGGCGCGCTGACGCGGGTGGCCGAGTCGCGCGACGAGCGGGGCGCCCGGATCGACTTCCCGGGTCTGATCACGTGGTCGGGCGGGCTCTTCCTGCTCATCTTCGCCCTCGTGCGCGGCAACGCCGAGGGCTGGGGAAGCACGTTGATCCTGTCGCTGTTCGCCGGCTCCGCTGTGCTGCTCGTCGCGTTCGTGCTCATCGAGCGTGCAAGCACCCATCCGATGCTGGATCTCGAGCTCTTCCGCAACCCGAGCTTCAGCGGCGCGGCGATCGTGGGCTGGAGCCTGTCGGCAGGGATGTTCGCGATGTTCCTGTACCTCACTCTCTACGTGCAGAACGTGCTCGGGTACTCGCCGCTCGCCGCCGGCGTGCGGTTCCTGCCGATCACGGTGCTGTCGTTCTTCGTGGCACCGGTCGCCGGGCGCCTGACCAACAGCGTGCCCGTGCGCATGCTGCTCGGCACCGGCATGGCCCTGACCGGGTTCGGCCTCGTGCTCATGATCGGGCTGCACGCAGGGACGAGCTGGACGCACCTCCTGCCGGGGTTCTTCCTGACCGGTGCCGGGATCGGCATGGTCAACCCGCCGTTGGCCGAGACCCAGATCGGCGTCGTCGACCCCCGTCGTAGCGGGATGGCGTCGGGCATCGGCAACACGTTCCGCCAGGTGGGGATCGCCACCGGCATCGCCGGCCTCGGTGCGATCTTCTCCCACGCCGTGCGTGTCAAGACGCTCGCCGCGCTCGGCAAGCTCCATCTCGGCCTCGCGGGCATCCCGGGCGCGGCGCTCGACACGGGCCAGGTCCACGCGATCGCGGCGCATGCGCCGCCCGCTCATCGCGCCGCGTACCTGACCGCGCTGCAGACGGGCTTCACCGACGCGTTCAACGAGCTGCTGATCATCGGGGCGATCGTCTGCCTCGCCGGCGCGCTGGCCGGCTACGCAATGATCCGGCGCAGGGACTTCGTCGCGCACCAGGCGCCCGGTGAGGCACCCGCTCCAGCCGCCGCGTAGTCGACCATCCGGGCCATGACCCAGCCGCTGTTCGAGTACCGCCTCGAGCTCGCGGGCTTCGCCACGCGCGCGCTTGAGCTCGAGGGCGCCGGCCCGCCGCTCGTCCTCCTGCACGGCTTCGCGGACTCCGCCGACACCTGGCGCCGCACGCTCGACCTGCTGGGCCGCCGCGAGCAGCGGGCGATCGCGTTCGACCTTCCGGGCTTCGCCACCGCGGACCCGCTCCACGCGGACAGGCCGGTGCTCGACCAGCTCGACCGCTTCACGGCGGCTGCTGTCCGCCTCGCCTCGGGTCCGGACGCCGAGCCCGTCGTGCTGTCGGGCAACTCGCTCGGTGGCTGCCTGTCGCTGCGCGCCGGCGAGAACGACGACCTCCCGCTACGCGGCCTCGTGCCGGTGGCGCCGGCCGGCCTCGAGCACCCGCAGTGGTTTCGCATCATCGAGGCGTCGCCGGTCGTGCGCTGGGTGCTCGACGCGCCGGTCCCGCTGCCGGAGGGCGTGGTCCGCGCCGCTGTCGGGCAGGCGTACCGCCGGCTCGCCTTCGCCCGCCCGCGCCGCGCCGCGCGCGAGGTCGTCGAGTCGTTCACGTCGCACCACCGTGAGCGCTCGGCCATCTCGTCCTACCTGGCGACCGGCCGGCGCCTGATCTCCGAGCTCGACGACCCGTTCCGGCTGGACCGCGTCCGTGTGCCGGTCCTGCTGGTGTGGGGCGAGCGCGACCGGATGGTCCCTCACCGGGGCTCGCGGCGGGTCATCGAAGCGCTGCCCGAGACCACGTACGAGCTGCTGCCCGGCGTGGGCCACTGCCCCCAGATCGAGGCCGCAGAGCGGTTCGCGGAGCTGCTGGTCGAGTTCATGACGGCGCCGGCCGCCCGCGCGGCCTGACGCACGCGAGCGCGGGCGCGCCACTTCCCCGCTCGCAAGGTTGAGGAAGAATGGACGTTGCAACCCAGGCATGCACGTCCCCCCCACGCCCATAGAGCTCTCCAACGCGGCCGCGAACGTCTTCGA
>DAINCW010000073.1:0-11381 GCA_036732205.1 Solirubrobacteraceae bacterium
CCCGCCGCAGGGGGGTCGGGCGAGCCTTGGCTCGAGTCCGACCCGACGAGCCCGCTGGGCGCCTACGGCGCGACGAAGCTGCACGGCGAGGAGGAGGTCGCCGCGGCGACCCCGGCCCACGCCATCGTCCGCACGTCGTGGCTGTTCGGGCCCGGCGGCACGAACTTCGTCGACACGATGCTGCGGCTGGGCTCGGAGCGCGACGAGATCAGCGTGGTCACCGACCAGGTCGGCTGCCCGACCTTCACCGGGCACCTGGCGGACGCCCTCGTGGAGATCGCCGAGCGCGAGGAGTTCGGCATCCACCACGTCGCCGGCGCCGGCGCGTGCTCCTGGAACGAGTTCGCGGTCGAGATCTTCGACCAGGCCGGCCTCGCCTGCCGCGTGCTGCCGACGACCAGTGAGGCGTTCCCCCGGCCCGCCCGCCGGCCGGCGTACAGCGTGCTGGGCAGCGAGCGGCCCGACCCGGTGATGCTCCCGGCGTGGCAGGAGGGCCTGCGGGCCCACCTCGCCCACCGCGTGGGGGGCACCGACGCCCGGAGGGCGGCGGTCCAGTGAGGCTCCTGGTCTGCGGCGGGGCCGGCTTCATCGGCTCGAACTTCGTCCGCCTGCGCGTGCGCGACGAGGGCGACGACGTCGTCGTGCTCGACAAGCTCACGTACGCGGGCCGCCGCGAGAACCTCGCGGACGTCGCGGAGGCCGAGCTGATCGTGGGCGCGATCGAGGACCCCGAGGCCGTCGAGCTCGCGATCGGCGACGGCGTGGACGCGATCGTCAACTTCGCCGCGGAGACGCACGTCGACCGCTCCATCGCCGAGCCCGACGCCTTCGTGCACACCAACGGCGAGGGCACGTACACCCTGCTCGAGGCCGCGCGGCACCACGAGGTGCCGCGTTTTCTCCAGGTCTCGACCGACGAGGTCTACGGCTCGATCGAGGAGGGCTCGTTCACCGAGTCCTCCCCGCTGGCGCCGTCGTCCCCGTACAGCGCGACCAAGGCCGGCGCGGACCTGCTCGTCGCCAGCTACTTCCACACGTACGGGACCGAGACGCTGATCTGCCGCGGCTCCAACAACTACGGGCCGTTCCAGTACCCGGAGAAGCTCATCCCGCTGATGGTGCTCAACGCGCTGCACGGCGACCCGCTGCCGGTCTACGGCGACGGGCGCAACGTGCGCAACTGGCTCTACGTGGAGGACTTCGGCCGCGGGATCGGCCATGTCCTGCGGCACGGCGTGGCAGGTGAGGCCTACAACGTGGGCGGGCCCGACGAGTGCCCGAACATCGAGGTCGTCAAGCGCATCCTCGAGCTGACCGGCCGCGACGAGTCGCTCATCGAGTACGTCACCGACCGCCCCGGCCACGACCGCCGCTATTCGCTGGGCTCCGAGAAGGTCCGCAAGCTCGGATGGGAGGCCCAGGTGCGCTTCGCAGAGGGCCTCGAGCGCACGGTCGCGTGGTACCGCGACAACGCGGCGTGGTGGGAGCCGATCCGCTCCGGCGACTACCGCGAGTACTACGCGCGCCAGTACGGGCGCGAGCTGGGCTAGAGCCCGCCGCCGCTCAGCCGAGCGTGGCGATCTTCCACGCCGGGCCCTCCTTGACGAGCCCGAGCGTGTCGATGTGGTCCTTGCCGTTGAACTGCGACTTGACCTTCGCGGTCGCGCTGGTGCCGTTGACGGTCACCGACTGGACCTTCAGCTGGAAGTCGTCCGCGTCCTTGAGCTGGTCCTTGACCGCCTTCTGGCAGTCGCTGCCGGCCTGGTTGAGCGACTGGACCACCGGCTTGGCCAGCAACGAGTCGCAGATCTTCTTCGCGTCGCCCTTGGAGCCGGCGCTCGAGAGGTCGTCGATCGCCTGGGCGACGGGCTTCTGGGGGCCGCGGAACCTGCCCGCGGACTGCGAGGTCTGTGCGCCGCAGCCGCCCGCAGCCAGGCTCAGCGCGCCGGCAACCGAAACAAGAGGCGTAATTCGCATGCGCCGGGAGCGTACTTAAGATGACTCCCATGGCAGGGCAGCCCTCATCCGTTCCGCGTGGTCGCCACGCACCCCCTCTCGAAGTCCGCCTGCGGCGCCAGCGGCGCCGCCTGCTCTCGGCCGCCGCCGACGTGTTCGCGCGCACCGGCTACGCCGACGCGACCGCGGAGGCCATCGCCCGCGAGGCCGGGATGTCCAAGGCCACGTTCTACGAGCACTTCGCCAACAAGGAGGACGCGATCATCGCGCTGTTCGAGAGCGTTGCCGGCGCGCTCGAGCGCCAGCTCGTCGAGACCGTGCGCAACTCGCCACAGGATCCCGTGGAGCGCGCGCGCAACGGGTTGCGGGGCTTCCTCACGGCTCTGGCCGAGTACCCGGCCGAGTCGCAGACGCTGCTCGTGGAGATCATCGGCGTCGGCCCGAAGGCCGCCGAGCGCCGCGACGCGATCCTCGAGCGCTTCGCCGAGGTCATCGATGCCGAGAACGCGCGCGCCGCCGAGCATGCCGGCGTGCCGCGCTACCAGTCGCCGCACGACGCGTACGCGCTCGTGGGCGCAATCGTGGAGCTGGCGTCCCGGCAGCTGCGGCTCGGGATCCCTGAGGACCCGCGCGATCTTGAGCCGGTCATCGAGCGCCTGATCCTTGGACTCCTTTCGCAGTCTCGCTGAGCTCGAGGGCGCCGTCGCGCAGTGCCGGGCGTGCCCGCGCCTGGTCGCCTGGCGCGAGGAGGTCGCTCACGTCAAGCGCGCCGCGTACGCCGACGAGGAGTACTGGGGCCGCCCGATGCAGGGCTTCGGCGACCCGGCGGCGCGAGTCCTGATCCTCGGCCTCGCCCCGGCCGCCCACGGCGGCAATCGCACGGGGCGGATCTTCACCGGCGACCGGTCGGGCGACTGGCTGTTCGCCGCGCTGCACCGCACGGGCTTCGCCAACCAGCCCACGTCGACGCACCGCGACGACGGGCTGGAGCTGCGCGACGCGTGGATGGCCGCGGCCGTGCGCTGCGCGCCGCCGGCCAACAGGCCGACGCCAAAGGAGCGCGACCGCTGCCTGCCGTGGACGCTCCAGGAGCTGCGCTTCCTGCCCCACATCGCGGTCGTGCTGTGCCTGGGCTCGTTCGCGTGGGACGCGGCGCTGCGCCTGGCCGACGGTCCGCTGCCCAGGCCCCGGCCGCGGTTCGGTCACGGCGCCGAGGCGCCCGTCGGCGGTCGGACCCTCGTGGGCTCGTTCCACCCCAGCCAGCAGAACACGTTCACGGGCAAGCTCACCGAGCCGATGACCGACACCGTCCTGCTTCGCGCACGCGAGCTCGCCGGCCTGAACTAGGCTCGCGGCGTGGCCGCTCTCGACTCCTTCTCACCCCGCGTCCGCAGCTGGTTCGAGAGCGCGTTCGACGCCCCCACGCCCGCGCAGGAGCAGGCGTGGCCGGCGATCGCCTCCGGCGAGCACACGCTGCTGTCCGCGCCGACCGGGTCGGGCAAGACGCTGGCCGCGTTCCTGTGGGCGCTCGACAAGCTGGGAGAGGAGGAGACCGGCACCGGGACGCGCGTCGTCTACGTCTCGCCGCTCAAGGCGCTCGCCTACGACATCGAGCGCAACCTCCGCGCGCCGCTGCGCGGGATCGCCTGGGGCACCGACGGCGAGGCCGGCGGTCCGGTGAGCGTGGGGATCCGCACCGGCGACACGCCGCAGAAGGAGCGTGCGGGGATGCTGCGCGCGCCGCCCGACGTCCTCATCACGACGCCGGAGTCGCTGTACCTCATGCTCACGAGCCGGGCGTCGGAGATCCTGCGCGACGTTGACGCGGTGATCGTCGACGAGATCCACGCCGTGGCCGCCACCAAGCGCGGCGCCCACCTGGCGCTGACCCTGGAGCGCCTGGTCGCCAACCAGCGCAACGGCGCCGACCCGCAGCGGATCGGCCTGAGCGCGACCCAGAACCCGCTCGAGGAGGTCGGCCGCTTCATGGTCGGCCCGCAGCGCACCTGCCGCGTCGTCGACGCGGGGATGGTCAAGGACCTGGACGTGAGGATCCAGGTCCCCGTCGAGTCGATGGTGGAGCCCGATCAGGGCGCAGAGCGCGACCCGCTGGAGCCGGTCGCCGGCGGCGAGGCCACACGCCGCTCGATCTGGCCCGCGATCTACCCGCAGGTGCTCGAGCTGGTGCGCGAGCACACCTCGACGATCGTGTTCGTGAACAACCGCCGCGGCGCGGAGCGCCTCGCCATGCGGCTGAACGAGCTCGCCCGGGCACACGACGGCGAAGCCGGCGGGTCGATGGAGATCGCCCGTGCGCACCACGGCTCGCTCGCGCGCGAGGAGCGCACGGTCGTCGAGGAGATGCTCAAGGCGGGCGAGCTGCCGTGCCTCGTGGCCACGAGCTCGCTCGAGCTGGGGATCGACATGGGCGCGGTGGACCTCGTGCTCCAGATCGAGTCGCCGAAGTCCGTGGCGCGCGGGCTCCAGCGCATCGGCCGCGCGGGTCACAACGTGGGCGACGTCAGCAAGGGCCGGATCTTCCCCAAGTTCCGCGCCGACCTCCTGGAGTGCGCCGTCGTCGTAAAGCTCATGCACGAGGGCCGCATCGAGCCGACCGTCGTGCCGCGCAACGCCCTCGACGTCCTGGCCCAGCAGATCGCCGCGATGACCGCTGCGACCGAGGAGCCGATCGCGGTCGACGACCTGTTCGCGCTCGTCACCCGCACGCACTCCTACGCCGAGCTGCCCCGCACCCTGCTCGAGAACGTCCTCGACATGCTCGACGGGCGCTACCCGTCGCAGGAGTTCGCCGAGCTGCGGCCGCGCATCGTCTGGGATCGCGTCGGCGGCACCATCCGCGCGCGCAAGGGCACGCGCCAGCTCGCGGTGACGAACGCCGGGACGATCCCCGATCGCGGCCTGTTCTTGGTCACGCTGCCCGACGGGCGCCGCGTCGGCGAGCTCGACGAGGAGATGGTCTACGAGGCGCGGCCCGGCCAGACGTTCCTGCTGGGGGCGTCCACCTGGCGCATCGAGGAGATCGGCCGCGACCGGGTGATCGTCACCCCGGCGCCCGGCGCGCCCGGCGCGGTGCCGTTCTGGAAGGGCGACTCGATCGGGCGGCCGAAGGAGCTCGGCGAGCAGATCGGCGCGTTCTCGCGCTGGGCGGTCGACCAGCCCGCCGAGATCCTCGAGCGCGACTACGACCTCGACCCCTTCGCCGCGAAGAACCTGCTCGAGTTCCTGCGCGAGCAGCAGGAGGCCACGCGCGTGCTGCCGAGCGACCGCACGATCGTCATCGAGCGCTTCCGCGACGAGATCGGCGACTGGCGCGTCTGCGTGCTCAGCCCGTACGGCGGCCGCGTCCACGCCGCCTGGGCCCTGGCCCTGAGCGCCCGCATCCGCGACCAGCTCGGCCTGGAGTCCGACGCGATCTGGTCGGACGACGGGATCATCGTCCACCTCCCCGACGCCGACGAGCCACCCGGCGCGGACCTGATGCTCGTCGACCCCGACGAGCTCGAGGACCTCGTCGTCGGCGAGCTGGCCGGCAGCGCGCTGTTCGGCGCGCGCTTTCGGGAGAACGCCGCCCGGGCGCTGCTGATCCCGCGCGCCTACCCGGGCCGGCGGACGCCGCTGTGGCAGCAGCGCCTGAAGTCCCAGTCGCTGCTCGAGGTCGCCCGGCGCTACGCCGACTTCCCGGTGATCCTCGAGACCTACCGCGAGTGCCTGCGCGACGTGCTGGACCTGCCGGGGCTCACCGAGCTGCTGCGCAAGCTGCACTCCCGCGAGCTGTCGATGGTGGAGGTCGAGACGCCCACGGCCTCGCCGTTCGCCTCGTCGCTGCTGTTCGACTACGTCGCGACCTACATGTACGAAGGCGACACGCCGAACGCCGAGCGCAAGGCGGCGGCGCTGTCGCTCGACCGCGACCTGCTGCGCGAGCTGCTCGGCCAGGACGAGCTGCGCGAGCTGATCGACCCCGGAGCGCTGGCCCAGGTGGAGGCCGACCTCCAGCACCGCTCGGACCGCACGCGGGCGGATACCCGCGACGCCCTGGCCGAGGTGCTGCGCCGCCTCGGCGACCTCACGACCAACGAGGCGGCCGACCGCGTCCTGCCGGGCCTCGACGCGGCGGCGATGCTCGACGAGCTGCGCCGCGAGCGCCGCGCGGTCGTCGTGCGGATCGGCGGTGAGGACCGCTGGATCGCGGCAGACGACGCCGGCCTGTACCGCGACGCCGTCGGTGCGGTGCCGCCGGGCGGACTGCCCGAGGCCTTCATCTCCGACGTGCCCGACGCCATGCGCCGCCTGATCGCTCGGTACGCCCGCACGCACGGCCCGTTCACCACCGCCGAGCCGGCGGCGCGCTACGGCACGGACCCGGCGGTGGTTCTGCGCGAGCTGGAGCGCGAGGGCGAGCTCGTGCGTGGGGAGCTGCGCCCCGGCGGGACCGAGCGCGAGTGGTGCGACACCGAGGTGCTGCGGCGCCTGCGCCGCGCCTCGCTGGCCGTCCTGCGCAAGGAGATCGAGCCGGCCGACCAGCGCGCGCTCGCCCGCTTCTTGCCCAGCTGGCAGGGCGTCGACCGCCACCCGCCCGCCGGGGCGGGCGTCGACCGCCTGCGGGAGGTGCTCGTGCCGCTCCAGGGCCTCGCCCTGCCGGCGGACGTGTGGGAGCGCGACGTGCTCCCGCGCCGCACGGGCGCGTACTCGCCCACCTGGCTCGACCAGCTCTGCGCCTCCGGTGAGGTCATCTGGGTCGGAGCCGGCGCCCTCGGGCGCAACTCGGGCCGCGTCGCCCTCTACTTCCGCGAGGACGCCGCGGCGATCGGCCCGCCGCCGAGCAGGAACGCCGAGCCGCCCGCCGAGCAGGAGCACGCGGCGATCCGCGCGCGCATCGCGACCGCACCGTGCTTCTTCACCGACCTGCTCGCGGAGCTCGAGATCGCCCCCGAGCAGATCCAGGAGGCGCTGTGGGATCTCGTCTGGTCCGGTGAGGTCACCAACGACGCGTGGGCGCCGCTGCGCGCGCCACGCCTGACGCTCGCCCGCGCCCAGCGCGAGCGCAACCGTCCCCGCTCCGGGCGGCGGTTCGGCGCCCGGCGCACCGGAGCGCAGGCCACGGTGCAGGGCCGCTGGTCGCTGACCGCCGCGCTGTTCCGCGAGGAGCCCGATGTCGGACAGCGGCGCCGCACGCTCGCCGAGCTGCTGCTTGAGCGCTACGGGATCGTCACGCGCGAGCAGGTGCTGGCCGAGGGGATCCCGGGCGGCTTCTCGTCGCTCTACGACGCGCTGTCGTCGCTCGAGACGCTCGGCGTCTGCCGCCGCGGCTACTTCGTCGAGGGCCTCGGCGGCGCGCAGTTCGCACTCCCCGGCGCGGTCGAGCGCCTGCGCGCCCAGCGCCCCGACCAGGACTCGGCTGCAGTCGTGCTCGCCGCGACCGACCCCGCACAGCCCTATGGCGCCGCGCTGCCGTGGCCCAAGCGCGACCAGGAGTCCCGCCGCCCGCAGCGGGTGGCCGGTGCCTACGTCGTGCTCGCGGGCTCGGAGCCCGCGGTCTACGTGGAGCGCGGCGGCCGCGGCCTCCAGCTGCTCGTCGACCGCGACGAGCCACGGCTGCGCGCAGCACTCGAGGCGCTGGCCGCGTTCGTGGTCGCCGGCCGGGGGCGCAAGCTGTCGCTGGAGCGCGTCGACGGCGAGGCGGTCGTGGGATCCCCGCTGGAGCCCCTGCTCGTCGAGCTGGGCTTCCGCTCCGGCCCGAGCAAGCTGACGCTCAGCGCCTAGCCGACCGGGCGTCCTGGTGGACGAACGTCCGGGTCGACAGCAGCGGGCTGGGGGATTAGGTTCGCGTTATGCCCCCCCGCCTCAGCCTGATCGCCGTGGTCCTCGCAGGCCTGGTCCTCTCCTCGTCCAGCGCGTCCGCGGCCCCCTCCGCCGACGCTGCGAGGAAGCACTGCAAGAAGGGCTACGTGCTCAAGCACGGCAAGTGCCACAAGAAGAAGTCGGCCGGCTCGACGACACCACCGGCGACGCCCGCGACCGGCGCCCCGGACACCCCCACCGCCCCTGGCGGCCCGCCCGGCGGCACGGTCCAAGACCAGTCCCAGGCGACGCGCAACGACGATGCGGTCAAGGCGAGGCTCGCCAACGGCGCGTTCCTCGAGCGCACGACCGGCGGCAGCGTGACGCTGTCCTACGACCGCGTCTTTCTCTACCCGAACGGGACCTTTCGCTTCGAGCACGCTGACTGGAACCAGGTCTCGGGCGAGATCTGCGACTCCAGCAAGCGCCAGGAGGGGACGTGGAGCTTCAACTCGGGCTACACGTTCACCGCGCAGGGCGGCGGTGGCATCGCGGTCGTGAACATCACCGCCAACGGGCAGTCGGGGACCGAGATCCTCACGCAGTACAACCAGGACCAGAGCCACGTGTACGTCGGGCGCAACGAGGTCAAGTACGACGTCAACCCGAACATGGCAGACAACTGCTGAGCGCTCAGGCTGCCTTCTTGCCCGGGTTCAGCAGGCCCTTGGGGTCCAGCGCCCGCTTGATCGCCTCGTGCGCCGCGACCGCCGCGGGCGGCCACTGACGGCGCAGCTGGCCGGCCTTCAGCAGGCCGAGGCCGTGCTCGCCGCTGACGGTCCCACCGAGCTCCACGGCGAGCGCGAACAGCTCCTCGGCCGCGGCGCCCGCCTCCTCCCCAGGGCCGAGCATGAACGTGGCGTGGACGTTGCCGTCGCCCGCATGGCCCCACGAGCAGGCCTCCAGGCCGTGGCGCGCGCCGATCTCCAGCGTTCCCTCGACCGCCTCCGCGAGGCGGTCCAGCGGGACCGCGATGTCCTCCGACAGCTTGCGGCCACGGTGGGCCGTGACCGCGATCGACACGCCGTCCCGCCAGCGCCACAGCTCGCGCGGGTCGGGACGCTCGACGTTCGCGCCCAGCGCCTGGGCCAGCGGAGCGACGTCGGCCTCGCGGTCGGCCTCCGCGATGAGCATGAAGGCGCCCGAGCGGCCCGCGGCGGCCAGTGCGCCCGCGTCGACGAACTCGATGGCGCTCGGCACCGCGCCGCAGGCCAGCACGGCCTCCAGCGCGGCCTGGCCGGCGCGGGCGTCGGGATACGTCGCGACGAGCGGGATCGCCGCCTCGGGCGCCGGGAGCAACCGCAGCCATACGGCCGTCACCACGCCGAGCGTCCCCTCCGAGCCGCACAGCAGCGAGACGAGGTCGTAGCCGGCGACGTCCTTGCGGACCGCCCCGCCGAGGCGCACGAGCTCCCCCGGCGCGAGCACCGCCTCCAGGCCGGTCACCCACGCGCGCGTCACGCCGTGCTTGAACGCGTGCGGCCCGCCGGCGTTCGTCGCGACGTTGCCCCCGATCGTCGACTGCTCGGCGGCGCCCGGGTCGACGCCGAAGAACAGGCCGTTCTCGCGCGCGAGCCGGGCGACGGTCGCGGTCGTGACCCCGGCCTCGACCTCGGCGCGCCACAGGAGCGGGTCGAGCGAGCGCACGCGGTCCAGGCGCCCGAGCGACAGGACGATCCCGCCGTCGACGGGCATCGCCCCGCCCGCGAACCCCGTGCCTCCGCCGAACGGCACGATCGGCACGTCGCTTCCGTAGCACCACCCCACGACCGCCGCGACCTCCTGCGCGTCGCCCGGCGCGACCAGCGTCGCCGGCCGCGGCGGCAGGCCACTGGCGTCAGCGAGCTCGACGCCCTCGCGGACGTGCTCGGAGCCGACGATGCCAACGAGGTCGTGCACCCGCTCGTACCCTAGGCGAGTGCCCGAGGTGCCCCCGATGCCAGCGCTGACCCGTGTGGGTCACAAGGGCGCCGACCACATCGCGCCCGGCAACACCGGCGCGAGCTTCGACGCGGCCATCGCGGCGGGCGTCGACATGATCGAGTTCGACGTGCTCCCCGAGCACCCGGACGGCACGGGCGAGCTCTACCTGGCCCACGACTACCGCGCGCTGCGCGGCGGCGAGCCGCTCACCCTCGAGCAGGGTCTGACCCACCTCGCCGGCGAGACCTTCGGCGAGGTCGAGCTCGACGTCGACATGAAGCTGCCCGGCTACGAGCTGCGGGTGCTCGAGGCGCTGCGCCGCCACGGCCTGGCCGATCGCGCGCTCGTCTCGTCCATGTACCCGCGCAGCCTGGCCGTGGTGCGGGCACACGATTCGTCGCTGCGCCTGGGCTGGTCGGTGCCGCGCATCAAGCGCGACTACACGACCGACCTGCTCACGCGCGTGCCCGCCCTCGCGATCGGCATCGGCTTTCGCAGCTGGCTGCCCTACGGCGCAGCCCGGGCGATCCGCGCCGGGCGCTGCGACGCGCTGATGAGCCACTGGCGCCTGGTCACGCCGCGGCTCGTCCGCGCGATCCAGCGCGCAGGCGGCGAGCTGTTCGCGTGGACCGTTGACGACGCGGAGCGGATCGCGTGGCTGGAGGGCCTCGGGGTCGACGGCATCATCACCAACGACCCGCGGCTGTTCAGCCCGAAAGAACCGCCAGGAAGCTGATCCGCCGCGCGCCGTGGCGGCACGAGACACGAATGTTGGCGAACCCGGAGTCGGACATCTGGCAGCTGTAGGTGAAGACCGTGCACCCCTCCGCCCGGGTGTCGCACTCCTGTTCTGGCTGGGCCGTGCGCTGCCATTGGCGGATGACCGCCCGGGCGGCGCGGCACGTGGCGTTGGTGGCCCGGACCTGGTGCGCCGGCCCCGCCTGGCTGTAGTCCGGCGCGTTGGGGCAGTGAAGAGTGCGCGCGTCGGCGGCCGGAGCGGCGACGATGGCGATGGCGGCCAGCGCGCCGAGCGGGAGGAGGGTCCGCATGGTGCGAGCCTAGCTCGCTCAATGCAGGCGGCAGGTCGCCGCCGAGTGGCCCCGGGGGTCGGACTCGACGACGCTCGGGTGACCCGCGACGGTCGCGCGCCGCACATGCCTTACCGACCGGCCGCGCCTGCGCCACTCGAACGTCACCGCGCCACGCAGCACCTGCACGTGCCCGTCGGCCCGCGACTGGAAGCGAAAGCGCCACCCGGAGAGCCGGGCCTTGAAGAGGCTCGAGCCCACGTGGACGTACCCTGAGTCCGCGCCCGAGCCGATGTTGTGCCACAGGTGGTCGACGCCGGAGCGGTACTGGACCTGGAAGCGCATGAACATCTCGTCGCCCGCCCGGCCGGTGCCCGGCATCGAGGCGCGGATGCCAATCGTGTTCGGGTGGTGCGCGGTGTCGCAGACGTTGACGGTGGCCCACAGGCGCGTGCGGTGATGCGTGGCCGCGGGCGCGGCGGGCGCGAGCGCCAGGACGAGGATCGAGACGAGGGGGGCGGGGCGCATGGGGCGGCGCGTGACGATAGCTGTGACGGGACGGCGCCCGCGCACGTAGCAGGGGTGTGGGACAGGCGCTGGCCATCACCCTTC
>DAINCW010000074.1:0-2585 GCA_036732205.1 Solirubrobacteraceae bacterium
GTTGGGGTGGCATACCAACCCTAAGTCAGCAACTCCTCCCCCATCGTCGCCGCCGTTCGGCGCGCCCGAAGGGGCGCTCAGCCGTGCTTGTGGTTCCGCGTGTGGTGCTTCGGCTTGGGGTGCTTCGCGTGGTGCTTCGCGTGATGACGCTTCGCCCTCTTGGCCGGGGCCGGCACGACCTTCAGCACGAAGTCCACGAGATCGGCGCTCACCCTCTCCGGCCTGCCGTCGTTCTGCTTCCACGCCGCCGTGCCCACGTCGATGTGGTCATCGCCGGGCAGGACGACCTGGCCGCTGGGGCCCGGCCCCTTCGGCGGGGCGTCGGCGCCGCCCTCGATCCCCTCGGCCGCGTCCGCGCTAGTCCGCGTCAGCGCGTGACAAGTTCGGGATCAGCCGTGAGCCGTTGTGGTCGTCGGCGAGGTTGACGTGGGGCCGTCGTCGCTGCCGTCGCCCGACTTGCCGGCCTGGTCGACGAGCCTGCGAGCCGCGAACGGCCGCGTCGCGTCGGCCTTCGCGTCAGCCGCCAGGCTGGCCTGCACGACGACGGGGTCGCCGAGGTTGACGTCGAAGAGGTCGCGCTTGCCGTCACCGTTGACGTCGGAGACGTTGAGCTTCGCCTTCGAAACGTCGAAGACGACCTGGCCCTTGAAGGCCTGCCCGCGATGATTGCCGGCCGTGACGTCGACGGTCACCTGGTTCGCTCCGACGTCTTTCACGGTGACGGTGCCCTTGAAGATGACGTTCTTGGCCTTGCCGTGGCCCTTGCCGTTCTGCCCATGCGACTTGCCCTGATCGCCGGGCGACGTGTCGGTCGTGGACGTCGTCTGGGTCGCCGCCGGCGTGTCCTTGCCGTTGGGGCCGTGGCCGGGGGGCGGGCCGCCCTTGGCAAACGCGGGGACGGCGACGCCGAGAGCGCCGACGAGGGCGATAGCACCGAAGCGCTGGAGTTCGTTCGTGTTCATGAGGGCCTCCCGGTCCGCGAACGTCGTTCTGCGAGTTATCGACATCCTCGTCGCCGACCATTAACGGATCGGCGCCAGGGGTGGCCCACAAGATTGGCCGCGCAGGCGCCGCGGCGCCGGACGCTCGCTCAGCGGACGGTGAGCGAGCGCGACCTGCTGGTGCCGGCCAGGTGTGCGCCGTCACCCGGGACGCGGACCCGGTAGGTGGCGCTGGAGGACACCCGGATGCTCAGCGAGTAGGACGAGAACGAAGACGTGGCCGCGCGCAGCGTTGTGCGCGAGACGGTCTTGAAGCCGGTTGCCGTCCGCTTCTGGAGCAGGACGGTGCCACCGGGGTGGGCGGGGTGGACCGCGCCGGAGAAGCGCACCCTGGCGCCCCGGCTGGGCGTCGACGTGCTGGCCTTCAGCCCGACCTGCCAGGCGACGCCCAGGGCGACGTAGCCGCTGGTGACGGCGGGCGAGGTGACCGTCGCCACGCGAAAGCGGGTGCTGCGGTCCGGGGCCACGCTGAAGGCGTAGGCGCCCGACGCCGCGGTGACCTTGGTGGCGCGCGCGATCCACGCCCCGGTGTAGGGGTAGGGCATCGACTGCAGCCGGACGTTGACACCGCTGTTGTTCGGGCCGCCGAGCTTGCCCGCGACGGTCGCAACGTGGCCGAAGACGAGCGGGTTGGGGGCGACCGCGACGGTGAGCGTGGCGCCCTTGGGGGGCTTGGGGGGCGGCTTGGCGGCCTGGGCCGCGGGGACGGCGAGCGCCGCGAAGGCGATGATGAGCGTTGCGTTCCTGCGCATACGAACAACTTCCCCTCAGTTCGCTGGGACGAAACTGCTTCGAGAGCGCTGGCGCTAGCAGCACTTTCAGCGGAGGGGGTGGGATTCGAACCCACGGTAGACGGGTTACGCCTACAACGGTTTTCGAGACCGCCCGATTCAACCGCTCTCGCACCCCTCCAGGGCCCGTCCAGCGGCGCGATCAGGCTAGCGGCTGCGACCGGCTTGAATGCGCGAGGAACTCCCAGATGCCCTAGGGGTGGTGTTTGCCCACCCTGCCGCTCAGCGCCGCGACGCGAAGAAGCTCGAGAGCAGGGCGGCGCACTCCTCGGCGAGCAGTCCACCCGCGACCTCCGGGTTGTGGTTGAGGCCCGGCTCGCCCAGGACGTCGAGCACACTGCCGGCCGCCCCGCCCTTGGGGTTCGGGCATCCGAAGACCACCCGCGGGATGCGAGCCAGGACGATCGCGCCCGCACACATCGCGCACGGCTCGGTCGTCACGTAGAGCACGCTGTCGAGCACGCGCCAGCCGCCCACGGCGCGAGCCGCCTGGCGCAGCGCGATGATCTCGGCGTGAGCGGTCGGGTCCTGGCGCAACTCGCGCTCGTCGTGGCCCGCACCGATCACCTCGCCGTCGCGGACCACGACCGCGCCGATCGGCACGTCGTCGTGTTCACAGGCACGCTCGGCCTCGCGCAGCGCGAGGCGCATGAACCAGTCGTCCCGCGGAAAGAAGCGGTCACCCATCATTCGTCGCCCCATCATGCCCCGCCGCCGCCTCCTTCCCCTCGCGCTGGCCGTTCTCGCGGCGGCCGGCGCGCTGCCGTCGGCCGCCTCGGCGGCGGGCGTCCGC
>DAINCW010000074.1:2595-7379 GCA_036732205.1 Solirubrobacteraceae bacterium
CGAGGTGGTCGTCGGCCACCGCGGACGTCTGGCGCCGAACGTGATCCACGTCCGCGACGTGCGCGCAGAGATCTCGAAGCTCCGCCGGCGCGCCGGGGTGGCCTACGCGGTCCCCAACGCCGTTGCGCACGCCAGCCAGGCCCTGCCCGACGACCCGGGCCGCGGCCATGTGGCGGGCGGCTGGCAGACCGTGCAGTGGAACTTCCTCGCCGGCGGCTTCGGGATCGACGCGCCCGACGCCTGGGCCCACGCGGCGGCGGCGGGCGACCCGGGCGCGGCCGGCGTGACGATCGCCGTGCTCGACACGGGGGTCGCCTACGCCGATCACGGACGCTTTCTCCAGTCGCCCGACCTCGCCGGGACGCACTTCGTCCGCGGCTACGACTTCGTCGACGATGACCCGTTCCCCAACGACCACAACGGGCACGGCACGCACGTCGCCAGCACGCTTGCCGAGACCACGAACAACGGCGTGGCGCTCACCGGCCTCGCCTTCGACGCGCGGATCATGCCCGTGCGCGTCCTGGACCCCCACGGGGAGGGCGACGCGACGGCGATCGCCGCGGGCGTGCGGTTCGCCGCCCGCCACGGGGCGAAGATCATCAACCTCTCGCTCGAGTTCTCCACGGACGTCCGCGCGCAGGACATCCCCCAGCTCATCGCGGCGCTGAACTACGCGCACCGCAAGGGCGCGCTGCTCGTCGGCGCCTCGGGCAACGAGGCACGGCGCGCGATCGCCTACCCGGCGCGCGCGCCGTTCGTGATCTCCGTCGGGGCGACGACCGAGCACGGCTGCCTCTCGGACTTCTCCAACGACGGCAGCGGCCTGGACCTGGTCGCGCCGGGCGGCGGGGCGGACGCGCAGATCGCCGGCGATCCCAACTGCCGGCCCTTCGACCCGGCGGGCCGCGACATCTACCAGATGACCTTCGTCGGGTCGTCGGTGCGCAAGTTCGGCCTGCCCTCCGGCTACGAGGGCACGTCGATGGCCGTCCCGCACGTGTCGGGGGCCGCGGCGCTGATCATCGCCTCGCAGGTGCTCGGCCCCGACGCCACCCCGGCGCAGCTCGAGGCGCGGCTCAAGCAGACGGCGCGCGACCTGGGGCCCACGGGCCCCGACACGCGATACGGCGCGGGGCTGATCGACGCCGGAAGGGCCACGGACCCGGCGATCCCGGCGGTCGGAGCTACGTCGTCCGGATGATCATCACCGAGCACGGTGCATGGTGGCTGACCTTGTTGGGCACCGAGCCCAACAGGAAGCGCTTCGCGCCCGTCATGCCCTTGTTCCCGACGATGATCAGGTCGGATTTCTGCTCCTCGGCCACGTCGAGGATCGCGTCGGCCGGGTCGCCCTGGCGCGCGAACGTATCGACCGGCACGCCGGCCTCCGTGGCGGTCTCGGCCGCGACCTTCAGCGTCGACTCGACGTCCTCGCGCGCGTTGACCATCCACTGGAGGTCCTCGGGGACCTCGCGCTTCTCCTCGCGCAGTCGCGACTCGGAGACGGGCTCGTAAGCGCTCACAAGCTCGAGCCTCGCGCCCACCCGCTTGGCCAGGTCGACCGCCTGACGGACGGCCTCCGTTGCCGTCTCGGAGCCGTCTGTGCCCACCACGATCGACTTGAACATCGTTTCCCTCTTCTCGCCGGCGAATCGGAACGTCGCGATCATAGAGCGCAGTGATCGACCTCCACTGTCACATCCTCCCCGGGATCGACGACGGGCCGCCCACCCTCGACGACGCGCTTGCCCTCGCCCGGGCGCAGGTGGATGCCGGTGTGCGCACGGTCATCGCCACACCGCACGTCACCTGGGACCTGCCACGCAACGACGCCGCGACGATCCGCGCGGCGGTCGACGAGCTCAGCGCGCAGCTGCGCGCGGCGGAGATCGACCTCGACGTGCGCGCCGGCGCGGAGCTCGCGATCACGCGCGCGGCCGAGCTCGACGACGACGAGCTGCGGGCGCTCGCGATCGGCGGCGGGCCCTGGCTGCTCGTCGAATCGCCGCTCACGACGGGCGCGACGGGGTTCGACGCGATCCTCAGCCACCTCCAGATGCGCGGCCACCGGCTCGTGCTCGCCCACCCCGAGCGCTGCCCCGCGTTCCAGCGCGACCCGGAGCTGCTGAGCCGCCTCGTCCACGGCGGGATGCTGACCTCGCTGACCGCGGGCGCGTTCGTGGGCCGCTTCGGCGAGACCGTGCGCCGCTTCGCCCTGGGCCTCGTGCGCGAGGGGCTGGTCCACACCGTCGCGTCGGACGCCCACGACGTGACGCGGCGACCCCCGGGGATCGCCGGCGAGCTCGACGAGGCGGGGCTCGGCGAGTGGCACGCGTGGTGGACGCAGGCGATGCCGCACGCCGTGCTGACGGGCTCCGCGCTGCCCGCGCCACCCCTCGTCTCGGCACCGCCGCCGCGGCAGGGCGGGCTGCTGGGCCGCCTGCGCGGGCGCTGATATGGGTGTGTGTGTTTGTCAATCGGCCTTGCCGCGGGTCAGCGCGCGCAGGTGGGCGACCAAGGGAGCGGGCGCCTGGGACGCCTCGGTGACCGAGCTGTGCGACCGGACCGCGGCCGGCACCAGGTGCAGCACCGCCCACGACCATCGGTCCAGGCCGACCACTCCGTCCAGCGGACCGAGCTGTCGCTCGGCGTCCAGTGCCCGCATCAGGCTCACCGGACCAAGGCGATTCAGGCGGTGGACACGCACCCCCTCGGGCGCCTGACCACTGGCCGACGAGATCAGCGTCACCCAGGCGCCGGCGGCCTGCGCCTCGGCCAGCCAGCGGTGCGTGGTCTCGCACGCGACCGCGCGCCTCCCTCCCACCGCCGCCAGGCGGATGGGTCCGACCCGCCGGGCGGAGCGTCCGAAGTGCCCGCCGGCCGTGGGCCCCGCGGCGACCCCAGGTCGATCGCCAGTAGGGGCGGGCGGAGGGGCGGGGGATCGCCGCCGGCCCAGGGCGTAGCGCACCAAGACCATCGCGTCCGTCGCGCATTCCAGGCCGACCTTGACCACGCCGCGCCATCCGTCGCGCCATCCGCCGAGGAGCGCGAGTTGATAGATGAACTTGGCGGCGGGACGGGCGGTGAGGCCCACCAAACACGTCTTCAGGGACGTGCGACCGAGCTGGTGGGCCTCAAGCCGTGCGTAGGTCCACGAGTCGGCGAGGGCCTCACCCCACGTGCCGGCGAGCTCGTGGTTCATGTCGGCGGTGAATACCCACGGCCGGGTGCGGGCGGCCAGGCCCTCGTGGACGGTGCGGTCTTCGTCGTGGCGATACTCGCCACGACGGAACATCCGTACCCGGTGGAAGGGATAGTGAGCCGAGGGGCCGAGCTCACCGCCCAGGAAATGCTGGCGCATGGGCAGCACGGCGATCGAGTAGGCAGGGCGCTCCTCGGCGAGGAACGCCTCGATCTCCGCAGCCAGCTCGGGGCTGAGCCACTCGTCGGCATCCACCTCGATCAACCAGTCGCCGCGGGCGTGGTCCAGCGCAACGTTGCGCTGCGCGCCGAAGCCTGGCCACGCGTTTTCGACGACCGTCGCGCCGCGCACGCGGGCAACGTCGATCGTCGCATCGGTAGAGCCCGAGTCGACCACGATCACTTCGTCGCAGAACCGCAGGCTGTCCAGGCAGCGCGGCAGGCGCCCCTCCTCGTTGCGCACGATCACGCAGCCGGTGATCGTGGCTCGCCGGGTTGCGCGGGCGGCCTCGCCGGTGCCCGCTCGCTCGGGATCGGGCTCGATGGCTGCCATGGTCTACCGATTATCACAGCGCCAGCGAGTGCCACCAACATCGCGGATAGCCTCCCAACCTGTGCGAGCGCTGATCATCGACGCCGGCCTGGACCGGGGCTCCCTGGCCGCGGCACGGGCCCTGGCCGATGACGGTTGGACGGTGGGGGCGGGCTCGCCCGCTCCAGGGCTGACCGCCTGGTCCCGCCGGGTCGGCGCGCACCACCTCGTACCCGACCCGGCCGATGGGGCCCAGGCGCTGATCGAGGGCGCCGCCCGGGCCGTCGCCGAGGGGCGCTACGAGGTCATCTTCAGCTCCGATGACGAGGGGGTCCTGCTGCTCTCTGAGCACCGGGACGCGCTCGGAGCCGCTGTCGGCTACGCCGACCACAGCGTGGTCGCGCGGGCCTTTGACAAGCTCGAGCTGACCCGCGCAGCCGAGGCGGCCGGGCTCGGCGTGCCGCGGACCGAGCCCGCGACCGAGCAGGCGCTGGCGTCGTGGCGGGGGCCGGCCGTGGTCAAGCCGCGCCTGACTTTCGCGGCGGGGTCATCAGGGCGCCTGAACACCCAGGTGCTCGCCAACGCCGGGGCAGCCCGTGAGCGCGTGGACGAGATCCGCGTCGCGGGTGGTGAGCCGCTGCTGCAGGAGGTCATCCACGGGCAGCTGACGGCCCAGACGATCCTCGCCGACCGCGACACCAGAGTCATCGCCCGGGTTCAACAGCGGGCCGTATTGACGTGGCCGCCTGAGGTAGGGGTCTCCGCCCGGGCGGTGACAGTCGAACCGGACCGCGACCTCAGCGAGGGAATCGATCGGATGATCTCGAGCCTGGGCTGGTTCGGCCTGGCCCAGCTGCAGTTCCTGCTCGGCCCCGATGGGCAGCCGCGGCTGCTGGACTTCAACGGCCGCTTCTACGGCTCGCTAGCGCTGGCGAGCGCCGCGGGCCTCAACCTTCCCGCCGCCTGGGCGCGTCTGGCCACGGGGCGTCCCGTCCCCCACCCAAACCTAGGTTGTTCCATACCATATGTATACAAGTGTGTTGTGTGT
>DAINCW010000074.1:7389-9333 GCA_036732205.1 Solirubrobacteraceae bacterium
ACCAGTGGCTCAGCCGCGATCTGCGCGCCGCGCGGGCCCGCCACGGTGAGAGCACGAAGTGGCCGATCGTCGATTCGCTGCGCCACGCACCGGGGGCGACGCACAGCGTGTGGCGCCTGGATGACCCGTGGCCGGCGATTCGCCACTACGGCGGCGGGCTGCTCGAGGAGGCACGGGGATGGGCGCGGCCGAGCTCGTCGACTCACTGATCTCAGAGCCGGTGGTGGTGTTCGGCTCCCTGCCCCCTCAGGGGCGCGACCTCGACGTGCTCGCGCGCCCCACGGCCATGTTCGAGCTGAGCTCGGGCCTGCCCGGGCACGGCTTTCGGGCACGCGGGTCGGAGTGGGTGCGCTTCGCCGGCTGTGACGTCCAGGCGATCGACCTCGTGGCGGCGGAGAGCTGGGACCTGCCCGCCGGAGAGCGCTCGGACCTCTTCGCGCAGGCTTGGGCAATCGAGGGTCACGCGCGCCTGCTGCGCCCCGCTCCGGCCCACGTTCTGCTCATCCTCGCCCGACGGCGCGCCCGTGACGGCGCGCTGGCCCCGAAGCACCACGCCCGGATCGCGACCGCGCTCGCCGACGATGACGGCGCCTGGACGCTGGCCGCACGGCGCGCCCACGCTTGGGAAGCCGAGTCCGCGCTGGCCGACCTGCGCCGCGTCCATCAGTCGGGCGAGACCGGCGGTGGCCGACGGTCGCTCCGGCGCCGCCTGAGAGGCCGCCGGCGGGGCATGCTCGTAACCCTCTCGGGGCTGGATGGCTCGGGCAAGAGCACGCAGGCCGAGGCCCTGCAGGTCGCGCTGCAACGCCTGGGCTACCCGTCGGTGGTGGTGTGGACCTCGGTCACCGCCCACGGTTCGCTGCCCCTCGTCGCGGCGCCCGCCAAGGCCCTGCTGCGCCTGGCCGGCCGCCTGCGTTCGGGTAGCCGGGCGAACGCGGGCGCGCCCCACGCCGGCGCCCACGCCGACGACCCCGCCCGCGAGCTGCGTCAGCGCAGCCGCCTGCTGACCTTCGGCTGGACGATGTTCGTGGCGCTAACCAACGCGTGGTGGCAGTCGAGGGCCACCCGCCCGCATCTGCTGCGCGGGCGCGTGGTCATCTGTGACCGCTACACGCTGGACTCCAAGGTGCACATGCGGTTCTCCTACGGAGACCGACGGACCTACCGGGCCCAGATGCTGATGGTCAGGCTGCTCTCGCCGCGACCGCGTCTGGCCTACCTGCTCGACGTCTCGCCCGGGACGATCCACCGGCGAAACCAGGAGTACACGCCCGAACAGATCGCCCGCCGCACCCGCTTCTACCGCGAGGAGCACGCGCACCTCGGAGTCCGGCGCCTGGATGGCGAGCTCCCGCGCGAGGAGCTGTGCGCCCGAATCGCATCGGAGGTGTGGGACGCGCTGGCGTAGACGGCACCGATCAGCTCGCGAGCTTCACGACCGCGATCACCATTGCGGCCACCGTGAAGATCACGATGAGGACCATGACCCGAAGCCAGAAGGGCTGCACGCGCGGGAACGCTACGCGGCGTCAGTCGTGGCCGCCGCGACGCGCCCGACGCGACGCGCCCGACGCGACGGTAGGCTAGCTGGCCACCGTGACGCGGCCGCGCGCACTCATCGTCGACCAGGGCGCGTACCGCAGTTCACTGGGGAAGCGCCGGTGAGCGACGGCCTCCTGATCGTCAACGCGGACGACTGGGGCGGGAGCGTCGAGGTGACGGACGCGATCGCTCGGTGCATGCAGGCCGGGACGGTGACCTCGACGACCGCGCTCGTGCACTTCGCCGATGCGGCGCGCGCGGCCGCACTGGCCCGCGAGCGGACCTGGCCCGTTGGGCTGCACCTCAACCTCACCGAGCCCTTCGACGCCGCCGCCCCGCGCGCCGCGCGCGAGCGCCAGGCGCGGATCGCCGAGCGCTTCTCGGACCGGCGCTTCCGGCGCC
>DAINCW010000074.1:9343-11324 GCA_036732205.1 Solirubrobacteraceae bacterium
AAACGTGATCCATCTTGACTTGCACACGGTGCGCCGGCGCCTGGGCGTCGACCCGCGGCTGCTGCGCCCGATCCGCGATGCGGTCGCCGAGCAGCTCGAGGCGTTCGCCCAGCTTTACGGCGGGCCACCCATCCACGTCGACGGCCACAACCACATCCACCTCAACCCGATGGTGCTCGCCGCGATTCCCGCCGGGACGAAGGTGCGCGGCGCCGCGGAGGGCCGCGGACCGCTGCGCGGCGCGCGTGCGCGCTGGATGCACAGGCGGTTCCGGACGACCGACGCGTTCGTCGCCATCGACACCGCGCACCCCGCGCTCGGGGGTGCCGGGATCGACGACGTGCTGCATCGCGCGGCAACGGAGCGCGTGGAGCTGATGTGCCACCCGGTTCGCGACGGCGAGCTGCCCTTGCTGCTCGGCGACGGGTGGCGCGCGGCGCTGGCCGGGCTCCGCCTGGGGTCGTACGCCGAGCTGTAGGGTGGCGCGCGTTGCCACGCCGGCTCGCCACGCTGCCCTCGCGCCTGCTACCTCGCCGGGATCGGGACCGACGTGAGTTCGACCTGCTGCTGATCGCCCGGTTTGCCTCCGCGCGCGGCTGATCCCCGACCCGTGAGCGCGCTGCGCGGGCGGGACATCGTCTGCGTCGGCTTCGCCGAGTGGCGCGCGGACCTCTGGACCAACCAGCACCACCTGATGTCGCGGCTCGCACGCGACAACCGCGTCCTGTTCGTCGAGTCGCTCGGGCTGCGCCGGCCGCAGCTCGCGGGCCGCGATGTGCGGCGCATCGCGCGGCGGCTGGCGACCGGGCTGCGGGGTCCGCGCGCCGTGGACGGCCTGCACGTGCTGTCGCCGCTGGTGCTCCCGCTCCACGACCGCGCGTGGGCGCGGCGCCTCAACGCCCGCCTGCTGCCGGCGCTGGTGGGGCGCGCTGCGCGGCGGCTGGGGCTGCGCGACCCGCTGCTCTGGGGCTACGTCCCGCAGGCGGAGATGCTGCTCGACGTGCTGCGCCCGGCCCAGGTTCTCTACCACTGCGTGGACGACATCGCCGCCCACGAGCGCATCGACACCCAGTCGTTCGCGGCCGCCGAGGAGCGCTTCGCGCGGCGCGCCGACGTCGTGCTGGCCAGCGCGCCCGCGCTCGTGGAGAAGATGCGGCGCCTGAGCGACCGCGTCGTCTACGCGCCGAATGTCGCGGACACCGCGGCCTTCGCGCGCGCCCTGGACGAGGGCCCGGTCGACGCGGCGCTCGCCGCGCTCCCGCGCCCGCGCCTGGTGTTCACAGGAGCGGTCTCGGCGATCAAGCTCGACGTCGAGCTGCTGGCCGGCGTCGCCCGCGCGCGGCGGGACTGGACGCTCGCGCTCGTCGGGCCGGTGGGCCTCGGCGACCCGACGACCGACGTGTCGGCGCTCGAGGCCGAGCCGAACGTGCACCTGCTGGGCCGCCGGGACTACGCGGAGCTGCCCGCCGTGCTGCGCGGGGCCGACGCCGGGCTCATCCCGTACCGCCGCAGCGCGCTGACCGACGCGATCTTCCCGATGAAGGTCTACGAGTACCTCGCGGCCGGCCTGCCCGTCGTCGCCACGGAGCTGCCCTCGCTGGCGGGCGTGGACGACGTCGCGCGTGCCGGCGACGCCGAGCGGTTCGTCGCGGCCGTCGAGCACGCGCTCGCCGCCGACTCGCCGGACGAGCGGCGCCTCCGCTCGGCGGCCGCGCAGGCGCACTCGTGGGACGCGCGGCTGGGCGAGATCGCCGAGGCGCTGGAGCGGGCGTGACGACGCTGTTCGTGACCGGCTTCACCCCCACACTGAGCTCCGGGCGCGGCGTTCGGACGTACGGCGTTGTCGCAGCGCTGGCGCGGTCGGGCTCCGTGGAGGTCGCCTACGGGGTCTTCGGCGCGCCCGAGCCGGCGCCGGCGTTCCGGCGCCTGGACGGCGTCGCGCTGACGGCGCTCCATCGCGGCCGGGGCGCTCGCCCTCGCC
>DAINCW010000075.1:0-11222 GCA_036732205.1 Solirubrobacteraceae bacterium
AGCAGCGCGTCCTGCTGGGCCTTGTTGAAGCGGTGGATCTCGTCGAGGAAGAAGACCGTCCCCTCGTTCGTCGCCTGGCGGCGGTGGGCCGCGCGCTCGATGACCTCACGCACCTGCGGGCGCCCGGCGTCGACCGCGCTGAGCTCCTCGAAGGCGACGTTCGCGCTCGCGGCGACCAGGCGGGCCAACGTCGTCTTGCCGGTGCCCGGCGGGCCGTAGAGGACCATGGAGTGCGGCCGGCCCTCCTCGATCGCGCGCCGCAGCGGCGCGCCCTCGTGCAGCAGGTGCTCCTGGCCGACGACCTCGTCCAGCGACCGCGGGCGCATGCGCACCGGCAGCGGCGCCTCGGAGGCGGGCACCGGCGTCCGACCCCTCTGGGGCTCGTCACCGGTCGCAAACAGCTGGTCGGACATGTTCGGTCAGGATCCCACGCTGGCCGTCACGTAGGCTGGCGGCATGGGCCTCACCGACGACGCGGTCGGCCTGCTCCAGGCGCTCATCCGCTTCGACACCGTCAACCCGCCCGGCAACGAGCGCGCGCTCCAGGAGCACCTCGCCGGGCCGCTCACCGCCGCCGGCTTCGAGGTCGAGCTGCTCGGGCGCACCGAGCCGCGGCCCAACCTCGTCGCGCGGCTGCCCGGGCAGGCCGAGGGCCCGACGCTGTGCCTGCTGTCGCACGTCGACACCGTCCTGGCCACGCCGGAGGAGTGGGACCGCGACCCGTGGTCCGGCGACCTGGCCGACGGCTGCGTGTGGGGCCGCGGCGCGCTGGACATGAAGAGCCAGACCGCCGCGGAGGTCGCCGCGGCGGTTTCGTTGTCCCGGGAGGGCTGGCGCCCCGCGCGCGGCGACCTCCTGGTCGTCTCGGTCGTGGACGAGGAGACCGGCGGCTGGGACGGCGCGCGCTGGATCTGCGAGCACCATCCCGACAAGGTCCGCGCGGATTACGTGCTCAACGAGGGCGGTGGGACCCAGATGCCGTTCGACGGCGGCCGGGTGTACGGCGTGTGCGTGGCCGAGAAGGGCGTGTTCCGCTTCAAGCTCATCGCCGACGGCGTCGCCGGCCACGCCTCGATCCCGAAGATCGGCGACAACGCGCTGCTCAAGCTCGCGCCGCTCATCCAGCGCATGGCCGACCGCCAGCCCGGCTTCGACCTCACGGAGGGCCCGCGCGCCCTGCTGGAGTCGCTCGGCATCGACCCCAGCGACCCCGCCGCAGCGCTCGAGGCCCTGCGCGAGCGCGACGCCGGGCTGGCCTTCCTCGTCGAGCCCATGCTCGGCGTCACCCTCGCGCCCACGCGCGTCTTCGCCTCCGAGAAGATCAACGTGATCCCCTCCCAGGCCGAGATCTGGGTGGACTGCCGCGTCCCGCCCGGCCTGGGCGAGGACCACGCCCGCCGCCGCATCGACGAGGTCCTCGGCGGCGACGGCTACCGCCTGGAGTTCCTCGAGCGCACCGTCGGCAACGGCTCGCCGGTGGAGTCCAAGCTGATGAGCGCGATCACCGACTGGATCGGCGAGACCGACCCCGAGGCGCGAACGGTCCCGACGATCCTCCCGGGCTTCACCGACTCGCGCACCTGGCGTGACGCCTTCCCCGAGTGCGTGGCCTACGGCTTCTTCCCGCAGCGCCACATGTCGCTGTACGAGACCGCGCCGCTGATCCACTCGGCCAACGAGCGCATCGACGAGCGCGACGTGGGCTTCGCGGCGCAGTTCTTCCGCGACGTGACCGCCCGCCTGCTCGGTTGACGCCTGTAGTGGCCAGATTCCGGCCTCGGGGCTGGAGGACGTGCGCCTCCGAGCCGATAACCGGGCTGCATGGTCGCGACGTTCCTCGGCTCCTACGACTTCACGACGTGGGCCACCACCTGGCTGCCCATCATCTTCATGGGCCTGATCGCGCTGTTGCTGATCGTCGCGCTGCGGTACATGCCGCGGACCAAGCCGCAGAAGCTCAAGCCCGACAGCTCCTCGTCGATCGGCTGGGAGGACATCGCCGGCGTCGACGAGGCCAAGGACGAGCTGCGCGAGGTCGTGGAGTTCCTGCGCGATCCCAAGCGCTTTCGCAAGCTCGGTGCCCGTGTGCCGAAGGGCATCCTGCTCCACGGCCCGCCGGGCACCGGCAAGACCCTGCTGGCCAAGGCCGTCGCCCACGAGGCCCGCGCCCACTTCTTCAGCCAGTCGGCGGCGGCGTTCGTCGAGATGTTCGCCGGCCTCGGCGCCGCCCGCATCCGGCGCCTGTTCCGCATCGCGGGCAACAAGAGCCCGGCCATCATCTTCATCGACGAGCTCGACGCCGTCGGCGGCCATCGCGGCTCCGACATCACCGGCGAGCGCGACCAGACCCTCAACCAGCTGCTCGTCGAGATGGACGGGTTCTCCACCCGCGGGGACCTCGTGGTCATCGCCGCGTCCAACCTGCTGGAGAAGCTCGACCCGGCGCTGCTGCGCCCGGGCCGCTTCGACCGCCAGGTCTTCGTCTCGCCGCCCGACGTCCGCGGCCGCGAGAAGATCCTCGAGGTGCACACGCGCAACAAGCCCGTCGCGGAGGTGGACCTCGCCGTGATCGCCGCCCAGACGAGCGGCCTGAGCGGCGCCGACCTCGCGAACCTCGCCAACGAGGCCGCGATCTTCGCGGCCCGCCGCGACGCGGACCGGATCGGGCAGCAGGACTTCGATGCGGCGCTCGAGCGCGTCGTCGCCGGCATCCAGTCGCGCAAGGTGCTCACCGACCACGAGAAGCGGGTGGTTGCCTACCACGAGGCGGGGCACGCCCTGGTCGGCGAATTGCTGCCCAGCGTGGACCGCGTCCACAAGATCTCGATCGTCCCGCGCGGCCGCGCGCTGGGCTACACGCTGAACCTCCCCGAGGAGGACCGCTACCTCAAGACCCGCGACGAGCTCGTCGAGTTCCTCGCGATGCTCCTCGGCGGCCGCGTCGCCGAGAACGCCGTGTTCGGCTCGGTGACCACCGGCGCCGCGGACGACCTCAAGCGGGTCGCCGAGATCACGCGGGCGATGGTGCACGACTACGCGATGGGCGACGCCCAGGTCGCGCAGCTCGCGGTGCTCGACGCGCACGCGCCGTCCGACCGCACGCGCAACGCGCTGGACGAGGCGCAGCACGGCCTGGTCAGTGAGGCCCAGCGCCTGGCCACGCGGCTGGTGGCCGAGCACCGCGCGCAGCTCGATGCGCTCGCCGCCGAGCTGCTGGCCAACGAGGTGCTCGAGCGCCCGACGATCGACCGCATCATGCGGGCGCAGCGCCCCGAGGGCGGCCTGCGGGTCGCGGCGGCGCAGCCGGACGTCGAACCGCGCTGACGCCGGGCCGGGCGCGCGGTCGTGGGTCGATAGCCTCCGCCGCCGCATGTTCGCCCGCATCGATCACGTCGGCGTGGCCGTCGAGGACCTCGACGAGGCCGTCGCTCTGTACGAGCAGCGCTTCGCCATCGAGCTCGTCCACCGCGAGACGTTGGAGTCCCAGGGCGTCGAGGCGGTGCTCCTGGACGTCGGCGAGAACCACGTCGAGCTGCTGCGGCCGCTCGCAGAGGACACACCCGTCGGCCGCTTCGTGGCCAAGCGCGGCGCCGGGCTGCACCACGTCGCGTACCAGGTGAGCGACATCGACGCCGAGCTCCAGCGCCTGCGCGACGAGGGCATCAGGCTCATCGACGAGCAGCCGCGGACCGGGATCCGCAACTCGCGCGTCGCCTTCCTGCACCCGGCGTCGTCGGGCGGCGTGCTGACCGAGATCGTCCAGCCGGCGGAGGACCACTAGGTGGCCCCTTCCGGAAAGGACCACGAGATGGCGGAGAGCATCGGGATCACCATCGGCTTCCGCGCCAGCCCCCCGCTGGCGCTGCGAGTCCCCAAGGGCGACGTGGACAAGCTGCTCAAGGCGCTGGGCGGCGACGGCTGGCACGACCTGTCCGGGCAGGACGGGGACGTCCGGCTGAACCTCGCGGAGGTGCTGTTCGTGCGCACCGAGCGCGAGGAGCACCGCGTCGGCTTTGGGCTCTGACGGCAGCGCCCTCGCCCGCTTCTCGGCGCTCGGCGAGCACGGCGCAGTCTGGGTCGCGATCGGCCTCGGCGCGGCGGCCGTGGACGCCCCGCGGCGCACTGCGTGGCTCAGGGGTGCCCGGCGCGTGCTCGCCGCCTACGCCGTCAACCAGATCGTCAAGGTCGTCGTCCGGCGCCCGCGCCCGCAGCATCACGGTGTGCGCACGCACTCCGAGCTGAGCTTCCCGTCTGCGCACGCGACGACGTCGTTCTGCGGCGCGCGCGCCTACTCGGCGGTGGAGCCGCGGCTGACCCCGGCGCTCTACGGGCTGGCGGTCGCGCTCGCCGCCTCGCGCATCGCCCTGCGCGTGCATCACCCGTCCGACGTCCTCGCGGGCGCTGCGCTGGGCACGGTGCTCGCGCGATGAAGATCGGCATCGTCGGCCTGCCGAACGCGGGCAAGTCCTCGCTGTTCAACGCCCTGACGAAGGCGGGCGCCGAGGCCGCGAACTACCCGTTCACGACCATCGAGCCCAACGTCGCGGTCGTGCCGGTCCGCGACGAGCGTCTCGAGCAGGTCGCCGCGACCGTCGGTTCCTCGGAGGTCGTGTTCGACACGGTCGACTTCCACGACATCGCGGGGCTCGTCGAGGGCGCGCACCGCGGCGAGGGCCTGGGCAACAAGTTCCTGGCGAACATCCGCGAGACGGACGCGCTCGTCCACGTGGTCCGGGTGCACCAGGACGCGGCGGTCGTGCATCCCGAGGGCCGCGTGGACCCGATCGCCGATGTCGAGATCGTCGAGACCGAGCTCGTGCTCGCCGACCTCGAGCAGGCCGAGCGCCGCCACCAGCGCGTCGTGCGCACCGCGCGCTCGGGCGACAGGGCCGCGGTCGCGGAGGAGGCCTGGCTGCGCGACCTGGTCGCCGCGCTCGGTGCCGGCCGGCCGGCCCGTACCGTGCCGCCGCCCGCCGAGGCCCCGCACGCCCTGCGCGACCTCGGGCCGCTGACGGCGAAGCCGGTGCTGTTCGTCGCCAACGTCGACGAGGGCAGCGACGAGATCCCGCCGGAGCTGCTCGCCCACGCCGAGGCGCAGGGCGCGAAGGTCGTCGCCATCTCGTCGCGCCTGGAGGCCGAGCTGTCCGAGCTCGAGGGCTCCGACGCCTCCGCGATGCGCGCGGACATGGGCGTGATGGAATCCGGCTTGGAGCGCGTGGTCGGCGGCGCGTTCGAGCTGCTGCACCTGATCGCGTTCTTCACCGCCGGCGAGGACAAGCCGGCGCAGTCGTGGCACCTGCGCCACGGGCTGACGGCCTGGCACGGCGCCGGTGAGATCCACAGCGACATCCAGCGCGGCTTCGTGCGCGCGGAGATCATCGGGTGGCGCGAGCTGGTGGACGCCGGTGGTTATGCCCCGGCGCGCGACCGCGGGACGCTGCGCATCGAGGGCCGCGACTACCGGATGGCCGACGGCGACGTGATCACGGTGCGCTTCACCCCCTGAGGACGCGCCGCTCGCGGGCGGCGGCGACCTCGTCGGGCATGAGCTCCACGACGTCGGCCGGCGCCTCGCGCCAGTCGTCGCGGATTGCGAGGAAGCACCACAGGTCGAAGAGGACCATCCCGGCGAGCGCCAGCAGCAGCAGGACGGTCTGCGCCGCGCCGGGCAGGTCGGAGCCACCGCGCGGCCCGGCCACGGGCTCGGGGACGTAGAGCGGGGTGTCCGCGAACAGGCGGCGAGCGACGGAGAACGCGGGCTTGGTCGCACCGGCGTAGGCGATCAGGCCCTTGTTGTGGATCGAGTCGGTGCGGATGCCCGGCGCGCCGGACCCGCCGTCCCAGAACGGCTTCACGGCGAACTCGCGCAGCGTCCAGTAGATCGCGCCGTCCACGAAGCCGGTGGAGCCCACGACGCCGAGCGTGCGCCGCAGGTAGTTCGACTGGAAGGCGTAGGTCTGCTTGCGCGTGACCGGGCCCAGTTCGGTCGCCTCGGCGCCGAACTCGGTGATCACCATCGCCGTGTCGGGATAGCGCTGGTGCATCGCGGCCAAGAACGGCCCGAGGCCCGAGAGCTTCGCCGTCGAGTGGTCGGGCCGGCCGCCGTACCAGCCGAAGTAGTCGTTGATGCCGAGCATGTCGAACGCCCGGTAGGTCTTCTCGTACGGCAGCCCGGGATAGGACAGCACGTCGAGCGACACCGGCAGAGTCGGGTCGAGGTCGCGCGCGAGCGCGGCGGCGCCGGTCAGGAACTCGCGCGTCGGCACCACCGCGTCGGGCGTCGGCGAGAGCTCGTTGGCGACCGAGTACGTCAGCACCGACGGGTGGTCCCGCGCGGCGAGGACCGTGCCCCGCACGGTCGCCAGCGCGGCCGAGCGCTGCGCGGGCGTGCGCAGCAGCACGTCGCGGTGGTAGATCGGCGCCTGGGTCCAAACGAGGATCCCCGCTCGGTCGAGGCGGTCGAGCAGCTGCGGGTTGAGCAGGTAGTGGGCGCGCGTGACGTTCGCGTGCACCGCCCGCAGCTCGCTGACGATGCGGTCCATGTCGGGCCCGAGCAGCGCCGGCCCGCGGCCCGGGACGTCCTCCTGGATCGACGCGCCCCGCAGCTGCACGCGCCGCCCGTTGAGCAGGAGGTGGCCGTCCTTGACGGCGACCGAGCGCAGGCCGGTGTGCAGTCGGTCGACCTGCGCGAGGCGCGCGCCGGCGAAGGTCCTGACGGTGGTCGAGTACAGCCGCGGGTGGCCCGGCGCCCACAGCTGGGGCGAGCTCACGCTGGTGGTGAAGCGCACGCGGCGGTACTCGCCGGGCCGCAGGGGGCGTAGGCGTGCGGACGCGGTCGTCACCGCGCCGCCGCGCGGGGCGCGAAGCGCGACCGAGACGCGTGGCGCGACCGGCGCGCGCGAGCGGTTCTCCACCCAGCCGTCGACGAGCACCTTCGCGCTGCACCGCCCAGCGCTGGAGCAGGTCAGCTGCGGCAGCACGCCCGCGTCGTGGAGCACGACGGGCCCGAGTGGGACGAGCGCGACCGGGCGCGTGATGCCGCCCCAGTTCCACCAGCCCTCTCGCAGCTCGGGCCCCTTGTGGTTGTCGACGGCGACGACGAGCTCGTTCAGCGCACCGGGCCGCAGCCCCGTCGCCGGGATGGTGAACGGCACGTACGGGTCGCGGTGCACGCCGATGGTGCGGCCGTTGAGCGACACCGTCGCGACGCGGCGCACCTGCTCGAAGCGCAGGCCCCAGGCGAACCCGGCGGGCAGCCGCGGCGGTGTGAACGTCAGGCGGTAGGTGCCGGACTGCCCGGCGAAGACGGACGGCGACGGGTTGGGGTCGAAGACGTGCGGCAGGGTCACGGGCGCCGGGGCGCCTGCGGTCAGGGCGAACGTCCAGCCGCGGTCGAGCGGGACAGGCCGCGGCGCGCCCGCGGCGTTCGCGGCGGACGGCACGGCGAGAGTCGCCAGCACGGCGGCGATGAGAGGCAGGCGCGCGGTCACGGGGGGAACGTTGTTCCTGGGGCCGATCGGAGACCGATTGTGACGAAGTTCAGGCGTTCTGCGCGAGGGCTTGCAATCGGTCGGCCAGTCGGTTCATCCCGCGCTCGCGGGCGGCGGCCACGCCGCCCGCCCAGTCCGTCGGGGCGTCGGGCGGCCGCTCGAGCGGGACGGGCACGAGCGTCGCGATCTCCCGAAAGGAGCGCAGCTCGTCGGCCTGATCGCGCAGCGCGGCCTGCACGCGGGGACGCTCGCGGATCGCGTTGGCGATCGCCCCCTCGAGCGTGCCGTAGCTGAGCAGGAGGTCCCTGGCCGTCTTCTCGCCGATGCCCTTCCCGCCCGGGATCGAGTCAGACGGGTCGCCGCGCAGCGCGATGAAGTCCGGGACGAGCTCGGGCGGGATGCCGTAGCGCTTTCGCACCTCGGCGGGCCCGATCAGCTCCGGACCGTCCTTCCCGCCGCGCGGGAAGAGGACGGACACGCGGTCGCCCACGCACTGGAACATGTCGCGGTCGCCGGTGAACAGCAGGGCGCTGCCGCCGGCCTCGACCTCGGCCGTCGCGAGCGACCCCAGCAGGTCGTCGGCCTCCAGCGTCTCGTGGTCCATCCACGTCCAGCCGAAGGCCGCGAAGAAGCCCGGCGCGTCGGCGAACTGGCGGGCGAGGGCCTCGGGGACGGGCGGGCGATCGGCGTGGTAGGCCGGAAGGAGCTCGACGCGGTACGTGGCCGCCTCCGCGCCGTCGCACAACACGACGGCGCGCGGGGCGTGGCGCTCGATCGTCCAGAGGAGCAGGTTCGCGGTGCCGAGGAGCGCGTTGACCGGCTGCCCCTCGTCGTCGGTGATCGAGTCGGGCAGCGCGAAGAACGAGCGGTACAGCAGGTTCGGCGCGTCGATCGCGAGCAGAGGCGCGGAAGCCACGGCGTGGCAGTATCACGGCCATGCTCACCCTCAACGGAATCGAAGCGATGAAGGACCACGCCGGCAAGGAGCTCGGCGTGAGTGAATGGCACGAGGTGACCCAGGAGGCGATCGACGAGTTCGCGCAGGTCACCGGCGACGACCAGTGGATCCACATCGACCCCGAGCGCGCGAAGGACACGCCGTTCGGCGGCACGATCGCTCACGGCTACTACACGCTGTCGCTGGCGCCGAGGTTCTCCTACTCGATGTTCAAGCTCGACGGTGTCGCGTTCGGCGTGAACTACGGCCTCAACAGGGTCCGTTTCCCGGCGCCGCTGCCGGTCGGCTCGAAGGTGCGGATGCGCGCCGAGCTCGCTCAGGTCGAGGACATCCCGGGCGGCGCGCAGCTGACCACGAAGCTGACGTTCGAGACGGACGCGGGCGACAAGCCGGTGTGCGTGGCCGAGGCGCTGTCGCGCGTCTACGCCGGCTGAAATGGTGGGTACCGCTCTTTTCGCCGGTCGAACGCGTTGAATATGGTCATGAGACTCTTTCCGGGCATCGCCGCGGCGCTCCTGCTCGCCGCCGCCGCCGCAACTCCCGCCTCCGCCGAGATCGCGGTCGGCCTCCAGCAGAACGGGCGCGCCCTGACGATCTTCGACCCGCTGAGCCCCCAGGCGTCGGCGACCGTCCTGCCCATCGACCAGAGCCTCCAGGCGACCCAGCTCGAGACGATCGCCTACGGGTCCGACGGGAAGCTCTACGCGACGAGCGCCGAGCGGAACTTCTACTCGGTGGACATCAGCGGGAGCTCGGCGGTCGTCACGCCGGTCCCGGCATCGGGGAGCAAGCCGTTCTTCGCGGACGGCACGCCGCCCAACAGCCCCGCGTCGGGGGTGGGCGGCGACTGGGACGCGAAGAACAACGCGTACTTCTTCACGCTCGACGCGCTCAACCCGATGGACGCGAACGGGCCGAACCCGTTCCTGGAGATCCCGGCCGCGGGTTGGACGACTACCCCGCCCATCGCTCCGATCGGCCAGCTGAAGTACAGCCTCTCGGACGCCACGAACAAGTCGGTCGAACCGGCGGTTGGCGGCGTCGGGTTCCTGAACGGCACGCTGTACGGCATCGACACGCAGAACGGCGTCCCGTTCCTCGTGAAGATCGACCCGGCCGGTGTGCTCTCCCGGGTGCCGGCGGCCGACTCGGCCGGGCTCGGGGGCAACACGCAGACCCTCCCCGGCATCGCCGACCCCGCCTTCGGCCCCTCGTCGGACGCCGGGTACGTCGTGCTCGGCCAGGGGGCGGCGACGCTGTACGCGCTGGACCCGGCGACGGGCCTCGCGTCCAACCCGCAGCCCATCCCGGGTCCGCTGCTCACCGAGCTCACGTTCCAGCCCAACGGCCTCATCGGCGTCGGCTCCGTGGCCGCGAGCGAGAAGGCCAAGACCGGATCCATCGTCGTCACCCGCAGCAGGGGAACGACCGGCAAGGTGACGGTCGACTACAAGACGTCGGACGGCACGGCCAAGGCCGGGTCGGACTACACGTCGACCGCCGGGACGCTGACCTTCAACAACGGCGAGTCGCAGAAGATCATCAGCGTCCCGATCGCCGACGACGGCAAGGAGGAGCCCGACGAGACCTTCGACGTGACGCTCCTCAACCCGACGGGCGGCCTGACCGTGCCCTCCGGCCAGCTCGTGACGACGGTGACCATCACCGACTCCGGGACCCGCACCAATCCGACGCCCCCGCCGCCCCCGCCGACGCCGCTGCCGCCCCCGCCACCTGTTGGCGGCAAGCCGACGCTCATCGTGAAGAGCCAGCGGATCGTGTTCCACGCCCTCGTGGACCACGGCATCGCATTCGGGTTCGGCTGCTCGGTCACCTGTACCGCGCGTGGCTCGCTCAAGCTCGGCACGAAGACGGTGGGCAAGGGCCTGCGCGTGAAGCACGGCAAGGGCCTGGGAACGGTGTCCGTCCGGCTCACCAAGCTCGGGATCAAGGCCCTGCGCAAGGCGCTGGCGACCAAGACCCCGCGGAAGCTCAAGGTCTCGGTCACCGTCATCGGCAACGGCACGACGACCCACTCGGCGAAGCTCACCGTCAGGAGATAGCACGGGGTGGCCTGGCCGCCGTGACGTCTGCGCCGGCCAGGCTCATCGCGATCGGCGCCGCCGCGGCGGTCGGCGGCGCGGCGCTGTGGTGGCGGCGCAACCCGTCGGCCTGCCCGTACGGCCAGCGCTTCTGGGTGGAGGCACCGCACCCGATCATCACCCGCGGGCGGCTGCGCGAGGTCGTCGGGCTGGCCCCGGGCGAGCGCGTGCTCGAGGTCGGCGTCGGCACGGGCTACTACTCGCTGCCGCTTGCCGAATGGGTCGGCGCGAGCGGCCACCTCGACCTCTTCGACCTCCAGCGGGAGATGCTCGACCACACGCTGGCCAGCGCGCGCGAGGCGGGGCTCGCGGAGCGCGTCACGGCGACGCGCGGGGACGCGACGAGCCTGCCCTACGACGATGACGCGTTCGACGCAGCCGTCATCGTGGCCACCCTCGGAGAGATTCCCGACCGCGACGCGGCGCTGCGCGAGCTCGCACGGGTCGTGCGTCCCGGCGGGCGCGTCGTAGTCGGCGAGCTGTTCGGCGACCCGCACATGATCACGTGGGGCGCGCTGCGCCGGATGGCCGCCGGCGCCGGCCTGGAGGTCGAGCGCCGCTCGGGGCCGTGGGTGGGCTACTTCGCGCGGCTGAGGCCGCGGGGGTAGCGAGCGCAGCGGCCTGCCGTAGGAGGTGGGTGAGCGCCCCTTCGGGCGCGACGAACGACTGGCT
>DAINCW010000076.1:0-8221 GCA_036732205.1 Solirubrobacteraceae bacterium
CGGCCTCCTCGGGCGGCATCGTCGGATCGACGGGATCGACGACGCGGCGCACGCGGGCGCCGTGCACCTGGCGCCCGAGCGCAAATGCGCGGCGCGGAAGCCCGACCTCGACGCAGAGCAGGTCGCGGTTCGCGCCGACCGCGGCCGGGTCGTCCGCGTCGCCGTCGGGCGTCGTGCGGCCGAGATTCAGCGTGTCGAACGGCGGCTCGGACATGCCACCGCGCCGCGTCGTGAAGATCGCGTGGGCGCCGTGGCCGAACGCGAGCGCGATGTGGTCGCGCTGGGCGCGGAAGGGCGTGGGAAGGTCCACCGACTGGGCATCTTGCCGCCAAGCGGATCAGCAGGTCGAGTTGCCGCCGTCCTCGGCCGGTCGCCCTCAGCGTCGCTGGAACGCCACGCTGAGCTGGCCGCCGGGGGAATCCTTCGGGCTGCGGACGATCCCGATGCGCAGCCTCGACCCGACGATGCTGCGCAGCGACTTGTGCGCCGAGCGAGGCGCCACTGACATTGTGAGGCGTCCCGCGGTGAGCTTGCAGCTCACCTTCAGGTCCTGGCGCTTGTCGCCCGCGCGGCGGAGGCTCGTTGAACGCAGGCGCGCGTTCGCGCCGGACCCGGAGAGCGAGAGCTTCACGGATGGAACCGCACACCCCGGGGAGGCTGATGCGACCGCCCTCGCCTTGCCCGAGAGAATCGCCTCCGCCGCGTTCACGTATCGCACGCAGGTCGCGAGCTTCTCGGTGAGGATTCTCAGACCGAGATTGACCTCGAGGTCGAATTCTTTGTCGATTGTGACGTCATTAGCCTTGAGGAGGTGGTTGACCGCGGCCCTCGTGAAGTTCACGTAGCACTCCTTCCTGGCGCCCTCCGCGATCACCGCCACATCCTCCGGGGAGACGCCGGTGACGTCGACGTTCACCCCGCCCTTGGGGGGCAGCTTCGGCGACGTGATCCCCGCTGTGCCGCCCGGCGGCGGCGCGGGGGCAGTGACCGTCTGGCCGAACGCCGCCGGTGGCGGAACGACGACGGCCGCGGCAGGGGCGGGCGCGGCATCGCGCTTGTACGTGTATGTGAGCTCCGGGCCGCTGTCGATCGTCAGGACGATGATCGCCGTGTCCTGGCTCGCCCACGAGTCCGGAAGGCTGACCATGACCGACTTGTTGACGTTCGCGGTCCCTTTGAAGTCCGCATGGACGGTGGCGGCCCGATCGGCCGCAACACCCGGGCCGCTGATGGCCATCTGGAAGTTGCAGCCGCTCCCGCTCTCGCAGTCCGTCACCTTGATCCCGAGGTTGAACGTGCCGGTCCCGCCGGTGGTGAGCGTCGGCGGGGGCGTGAAGCTGAACTCGCTGGACCACTTGCCGGCCTCGCAGCAGTGGTCCCACGTGGCCTTGCCGCCAGGCGCGTCGACTGTCCAAGTCACCTGCGTCGCCGGCTTGACGCCGATGGCCGGCTGGAGCGTGTACGTCGTCGTGGCCGCGGCCGTCGCGACGGGAGGTCGAGCAGACGCCCCGCCACCGCCGGCGATTGCCGCGACACAGACGAGCAGTGCAAGACCAGGGAGGTACCGCATGACCCGCGGCCCAGTGTCCATCACCTGGCCCCGCGTTGCAAACCACCGCGTCCGGGCCGGCCCACGGCGCGCTACGTGGTGTGCAGCGTCAGGTCCGGGATCGGCTCGCGCTGGGCGTACTCGAAATGCGCGCGGCCGTCGGAGACGAGCGCCTGGCGGTGGTGCCACTCGCCGCCGGACTTGTCGAAGACCGCCAGGCGCATCGACGAGGCGCAGCTGTTGTAGCAGTAGGCCAGATCGCCGTCGGGGTCGTGGTAGGTTACCCCGGCGAGCAGGTCGCGCTGGGCGTCGACCTCACCGACGATCTTCCGTTTCCCGTCGACCGCCTCGAAGCGCCAGGTGGTCAGCGCGAACTCGCTCTGATTGCGCAGCACGTTCAGCGGCTTCGTCGAGGCGAAGTCCTCCCCGAGGAAGCGGCCGACGACGGGTGTGCTCGGCCCCACCTCGCGGCCGAAGCGCGGCACGAAGACCGACACGCCGTCAACGAACGTGTCGGGCGCCGGCTCGCCCTCGGTCGTGACGAAGTCGCTGCAGTGCGCCCAGGCCCACCGGTTGGCGTGCTTGGAGCCCCACAGGTGCGCCTGGCCGTTGCGAGCGCCGTCGACCTGCACCGTGCTGCCGCCGGGCAGCGTGATCGTCCCGGTCGCCGCGACGTCCGCGTGCGGCAGCACGAGCACAGTCTTGGCGATCTTCGCCTTCTGGAGAAACGGGTTGACGTGCTCGTACCCGCGCCCCGGCTCCCAGCGCAGGTCCCACGCGACGTCCTCGAAGGAGCCCGCACTGCCGTGGTCGCCGAGGTGCGCGTCGCCGACCTCCAGGCGGAAGGGGTCGGCGGTGGCGTGCAGCCGGTCGATCGGGAAGCTCGCCTTGCGCCCGACGACCTCGCGGCTGCGCGGGTCCATCGTGAGGAACCACAGCGAGCACGTCGGGTCGCCGCTGACCGGCGCGACCATCGTCAGGCGGATCCACGCCCCCAGCCCCGTGCCGGGATCGGTCAGCGTGAAGTACCAGACCTCGTAGAAGCCGGGCTTGCCGTCCCACACCATTGCGTTGCGCGCCACGGGCGGGGAGCCTAATCGGAGAGCGCCGCGCGCAGCTCGGCGTCGCGGCCCGGCTCGATCTCGCCGTCCCGGCGTGCGGCCAGGGCGCGCGCCAGGCGGCGGCCGATCTCGGGCCCCTGAGGGACACCGGCCGCGATCAGGTCGTCCCCGGTGATCTCGAGCCCCCCATGGCGCAGCTCGGTGATCCAGCGCCTTGCCGGTTGGTCGGGGCCGAGGGCGCCGGCCAGCGCTACGGCCTCGAGCGGGAGGCCGTGCACCGCGGCGGCGATCTCGCTCGGGCGCGAGGTGGCCGCCAGCGCCGCGGCCAGCGCGGGGGCCCGCGAGCCCCCGAGCGCCACGCGGTCGCGCTCGGGTCCCGGGAAGGCCCAGGCGTCCAGGCGCACGCGGAGGACGTCCTCCTCCTCGCCCACGCCGGCGGCGGCGAGCGCCGTGAGGCCCGGCGAGCCCGCCTCGCCCAGCAGGACCACCGCGCGCCGAGCCAGCGCCTCGTCGATCGTCCACTTCGCCAGCAGACCCAGCGCGTTCGCCGATGCGATTGCCGCCACGGGATCGGGCTCGGCGGCCATGAGCCGCACCTCCGCTCCGACCCGCGAGCCGGAGACCGTCTCCAGCTCGGCCGTCCCGGCCAGCCGCTCGGTGACCGGGTCGATGCCGAAGCCGAGCCGTGCGCGGTAGCGCGCCAAGCGCAGCGCGCGCGTGGGATCGTCGACGAAGGAGCCCTCGTGCAGCGCGCGCAGCGTGCGCGCATCGACGTCCTCCAGCGCGCCGTCCACCGCCCGCAGCGCCCCGTCTGCCACACGCACCGCGATCGCGTTGGACGTGAAGTCGCGCCGCTCCAGATCCTCGTCGATTCCGGCAGGCTCGACGTCGGGCAGCGCACCCGGCCGCGAATAGGTCTCGCTGCGCGCCGTGGCCACGTTGACGTGCGCCTCGCCGGCGTCCACCACGAGGGTGCCGAAGCGGTCGTGGTCTTCGAGGACCGTGCCGAGCACCCGAGCCAGCGCGCCGGCGTCGCCCTCCACGACGACGTCGAGATCCCGCGGCGCGCGCCCGAGCAGCGCGTCCCGTACGGCGCCCCCGACGACCCAGGCCTCGGGCCGGCCGGCGAGGCGAGCGAGGACGGGCTCGGCCCCGGGCATCGCCCGCAGCGCGTCGAGGACCTCCTGACCTTTACCGGGCACACAAGGATCTTCACCTACCCTTCGGAGCCGATGTTCCCCGGCCGCCCCACGCCGCGCTGGCTGCCGTGGGTGGCAGGCCTCGCAACGCTGGTCGTGCTCGGCGCCGGCGCCCTGATGCTTTATCTGGACAAGCGCAACGGCAACGTGTCGAACCCGAACGTCGAGTTCTCCATCCAGCCGGCGCCCACGACGACCCAGCCACCGCCGCCCGCCAAGGTGGGCGCGAGGCACGATGCCGTCTTCGAATGGCCGGACTACGGCTACGACAAGGCCCGCACCCGCTTCTTCGCGCTGCGCGACCCGGCGGCCCTCCATCCTCCGTACACCGCCCGCTGGGCGCTCAACGGGTCGACGCTGCTCGAGTTCCCGCCGGTCATGGGGGCGCGGTCGCTCTACCTCCTGAAGAACAACGGCGCCCTGTACGGCATCAGCCGGCGCACGGGCAAGCCGCTGTGGAAGCGCAGGCTCGGAGCCCTGGCCGCGGCGTCGCCCGCCTACGCGCACGACTCCGTGTTCGTCGTGCTGCTGTCGCGCGGCAACGCGAAGAACGCCGGCCGCATCGTCGCCGTGAGCGCGCGGGACGGCCGCACCCGCTGGTCGCGCAAGCTGCCCAGCCGCGCGGAGTCCTCGCCCCTCTACGACCGCGGCCGCGTGATCTTTGGCACCGAGGACGGCACCGTCTACAAGCTGCGCGCCAACGACGGGTCGATCGTCTGGACCTACAGGGCATCCGGCGCCGTGAAGGGCGGCGTCGCCGAGGACGGCGGCGGCAACCTCTACTTCGGCGACTACTCGGGGCACGTGACGTCGATCCGCGTTGCCGACGGCAGCAAGCGCTGGGAGGCCGGCACCAGTGGCGGCACGCTCGGCCTCTCGGCCGGCGGCTTCTACTCGACCCCCGCGGTGGCCTACAACCGCGTCTACCTCGGCAACACCGACGGCAAGGTCTACTCGTTCGGCGCCGCCACGGGACGGCTCGCATGGCGCCATGGGACCGGGTCCTACGTGTACAGCTCGCCGGCCGTCGGACAGGTCCCGGGCGGCCAGCCGACCGTCTGGATCGGGTCCTACGACAGCAACCTCTACGCCCTGGACGCGCGCACCGGGCGCCCGCGGTGGACACACCACGCCGACGGCAAGATCTCCGGCGGCGTGCAGGTGCTCGGCGACCTGGTCTTCTACTCCACGCTGAGCCGGACGACGACGGCGCTGGGTGCGCGCACCGGGACGCCGGTGTGGCACACGACGCGCGGCGCGTTCAACCCCGTGGTCTCCGACGGGCGCCGCATCTACCTCGTCGGGTACTCGAGCCTGTTCGGCCTGACCCCCACCAAGACCCTGCGCCACGGCAAGCCCGCGCCGACCGCGGCGAAGCCGACCGCGGCGAAGCCCCGGCGCCCGGCGCACATCGTGCGCCGCTACCGCTGCCTGCGCCACGCGCGCCATCAGTGCGTGCGCTTCGCGCACCGCCCGCCTGCGCGGCCGGGGCATCGCCCGCATTGCCTCAAGCACCGCAGGGGCCTGTGCGTGCGCGTCGTGCCCCGGCGCTCCCAGGGTCGGCGGCGCTAGGCGATCGGGCGCACCGGCACGCCGCGCGCGATGAGGTGCTCCTTGGCCTCGGGGACCGTGAACGTGCCGAAGTGGAAGATCGACGCCGCGAGCGCGGCATCCGCCCCGCCCTCCTCGAGCGCGTCGGCCAGGTGGTCGAGCGTGCCCGCCCCGCCGGAGGCGATCACGGGAACGGACACGGCGTCGCCGACCGCTCGCGTCAGGGCCAGGTCGTAGCCGGCGCCCGTGCCATCGCGGTCCATCGAGGTCAGGAGGATCTCCCCCGCACCCCGCTCCACCGCCTCGCGTGCCCACGCCACCGCGTCGTTGCCCGTGGGCGTGCGGCCCCCGGCGACGACGACCTCCCAGAAGTCGCCGTTGCGGCGCGCGTCGATCGCCAGGACCACGCACTGTGCCCCGAACTGCTCGGCCAGCTCGCCGACGAGCTCCGGGCGGGCCACGGCCGCCGAGTTGACGGACACCTTGTCGGCGCCGGCGTCGAGGACCGCCTGCGCGTCCTCCACCGACCGGATCCCGCCGCCGATGGTGAACGGGACGAACACGTCGGTCGCCGTCCGACGCGCGAGCTCGGTGACGGTCTCGCGCTTGTCGTGCGTCGCGGTGATGTCGAGGAAGATCACCTCGTCGGCGCCGGTGCGGTCGTAGTGCGCCGCCAGCTCGACCGGGTCGCCCGCGTCGCGCAGGTCGATGAACTGCGTGCCCTTCACGACCCGCCCGGCGTCCACGTCGAGGCACGGGATGATGCGCTTGTAGTGCACGTCAGACCCGCTCGTCGAGCGCGCCCTGGGCCTCGGCCACGGTGAAGCGCTCCTCGAAGAGCGCCTTGCCGACGATGACCCCCGCGAGGTTGACCTGGCGCAGGTCGCGCAGGGCCTCGAGGTCGGCCAGGCTGCCGACGCCGCCGGAGTAGCAAAAGCGCCCGCGCACGACCCCGGCGATCCGGCCGACCTCCTCCGGGTCGACGCCCTCGAGCATCCCGTCGCGGTCGATGTTGGAGTAGACGAGCTGGCGCACACCGCGGGCCTGGAGCCGTGCGATGACGTCGGAGGCGGGCATCTGGGTCGTCTCGGTCCAGCCGGCGGTCGCCACGTGCCCGCCCCGGACGTCGACGGAGACGACCACGCGGTCGCCGAAGGCGCCCAGGACCTCGTCGAGGAAGTCGACGTCGGTGTACGCGGCGGTTCCGAGGATCACGCGCGTGGCGCCCGCGCGCAGCGCGTCGCGGACCGCGCCGAGCTCCCGCAGCCCGCCGCCGTACTGCACCGGCACCGGCAGCTGGGAGGCCATGCGCTCGAGGTGCGGGATGCTCGCCGGCGTGCCGGACCGCGCGCCGTCGAGGTCAACCACGTGCAGCGCACGGGCGCCCGCGTCGACCCACGCCTTCGCGGCCTCGAGCGGATCGTCGCGGTAGACCGTCTTGTCGTCGAAGTCGCCCTGGCGCAGCCGGACCGCCTTGCCGTCGGCGATGTCGACCGCCGGATAGAGAAGCACGGCGCTACGCGGCGACCCGCGCGCACAGGCGCGTGAAGTTGCGCAGCATCGCGAGCCCGTGCGTCGACGACTTCTCGGGATGGAACTGCGTGCCGAAGACGTTCTCGCGAGCGACCACCGACGCGAACTCGCTGCCGTACTCGCTCACGCCGACCACATCGGACGGGTCGGACGGGTGCGGGACGTAGGTGTGCACGTGGTAGAAGGCCGCGGGCTGCGGCAGGCCCTCTATCAGCGGCGACTCGCCGACCCAGCGGACGTCGTTCCAGCCGATGTGCGGCAGGTTGAGCTCCCCAGCCTCCAGCCGCCGGACGGCGCCGCCCAGCAGGGCGAGACCCGTGGCCCCGTCGTGCTCGTCGGAGGACTCGAACAGCAGCTGCATGCCCATGCACGAGCCGAAGAACGGCATGCCGCCGCGGGCGCACTCGACGAGCACGTCCTCCAGGCCGAGCTCGCGCAGCGTGCGCATCGCGGCCGGGAACGCGCCGACGCCCGGCAGCATGATGCCGTCGGCCGCGCGCAGCTCCGCGTGGTCGTTGGTGATCGACGTGCGAGCGCCGACGTGCTCCAGCGCCTTCTCCACCGAGCGGCGGTTGCCCATGAAGTAGTCGACGATGGCAATGGAAGGCGCCGTCACAGGATCCCCTTGGTGGACGGGATCCCCGTCTCGGTTGGGTCGATCGACGTCGCCATCCGCAGCGCTCGGGCGAAGGCCTTGAAGGCCGCTTCGATCATGTGGTGGGCGTTCGTCCCCGAGTCCACGCTGAGGTGGATCGTCATCCGCGCGCTGTTGGCGATCGCGCGGAAGAACTCCTCGGCCAGCTCGTGGTCGAAGTCCCCGGTGACACCGGGCGGGAGGTCGGCGGAAAACGCCGCGTACGGCCGGCCGGAGATGTCGATCGCGCACGTCGCCAGGGCCTCGTCCATCGGCACGATGGCGTGGCCGTAGCGCGCGATGCCGGCGCGGACCCCGAGCGCACCGTCGAGCGCCTGGCCGATGCAGATCCCCGTGTCCTCCACGGTGTGGTGCGAGCCCGTCTCCAGATCGCCCTCCACGCGCACGTCGAGGTCCATTCGGCCGTGGCGGGCGAGGAGGTCCAGCATGTGGTCGAGGAAGCCGACCCCGGTCGCGCGCTTGCCGCTGCCGGTGCCATCGAGCGACAGCGTCAGGCGGACGTCGGTCTCCTTGGTCTGGCGGGTGATCTCGGCCGTGCGGGTCATGGCATCAGCCATTCTGCCCTCTCGCCTCCATGGATTCCGCGTGGACGACGAAGCCCTCGGCGCGCGCGACCGGCGCGCCGGCGCGCGCGAGCGAGGACGCGGCGCCGTCGAGGCGCACCTCGCTCATG
>DAINCW010000076.1:8231-8548 GCA_036732205.1 Solirubrobacteraceae bacterium
CTCATGCGCCGACGGAAGTGCCGCGGGTCCAGCGCCGAGGCGAAGCGGGCGGCGCCGCCGGTCGGCAGGACGTGATTGGAGCCCGCCACGTAGTCCGAGAACGCGGTACCGCTCTGCGCGCCGACGAGCAGGCACCCGGCGCACGTCACGCGCGGCGCCAGCGCCTCGGCTCGCGGTCCCACGAGCTGGAGGTGCTCGGGCGCGAAGGCCTCGGCGAAGGCGAGGGCCGCCTCGAGCGTGTCGGCACCGAGCACCACGAGCGCGGCCGGGTCGACGCTGGGCCGGTCGGCCGCCAGGCGCTCGGCCTCGGCGACGAT
>DAINCW010000076.1:8558-11116 GCA_036732205.1 Solirubrobacteraceae bacterium
CGGGAGCTGGCGCAGGCGCTGGCCACCTTCACCGAGCGGGTCGCCGCATTCCCCGGGCTGGGCCAGGAGGTCGAGCGCCATGAGGTGCGGATCGGCGCTCTCGTCGCACAGCACCAGCAGGTCGGACGGGCCGGCGAAGCCGTCGATGCCGACCTGCGCGGAGCACTGCACCTTCGCCTCCTGCACCCACAGGTTGCCGGGGCCGACGATCACGTCGACCGCGGCCACCGTGTCGGTCCCGTAGGCGAGCGCCGCCACGGCCTGCGCGCCGCCCAGCCGGTAGACCTCGGTGACGCCGCACAGGGCCGCCGCCCCGAGCACGACCGGGTGGGCGTCGCCCGCCGCGCCCGGCGGGGTGACGACGACGACCTCCTCCACGCCGGCCACCTGCGCGGTCACCGCGCCCATCACGACCGTTGACGGATACGGCGCCCGGCCGCCCGGCACGTACACCGCCGCCCGTCCGACCGCGATCTCGCGCACGAGCACCCGCTGGCCCTGGGGCAGGTCGACCTCGGCGTCCTCGCCCAGGCTCGCACGAGCGACCGCCTGGATGTTCGCCGCGGCGACGCGCAGGCCGTCGCGGACGTCGTCGGGCAGCGCCGCCTCGGCCTGCTCGAGCTCCTCGGGCGCGACGCGCATGTGCGGCGGATCGGCGCCGCGCGTGTCGAGCTCCCGCGTCAGGGCGCGTAGCGCATCGTCGCCCTCGGCACGCACCCGGGCGACGATCTCGCGCACGCGGTCGGTTACGGACTCCGACGCCGGCGCGAGCGCGCGCACCCGCGCGGCCAGCGCGCGGGTGTCGGCGTCGACCCCCACCGCGATGCGCTCAACCCGCACGCAACGTCTCCAGCATGGCGTCGAGCTGCGCCGCCTTGAGCTTGTGGGCCACCGGGTTGGCGATGAGCCGCGCCGTCGAGTCTGCGATCTCCTCGCGGATGACGAGGCCGTTCTCGCGCAGCGTCGTGCCTGTGGCGGTGAGGTCGACGATCGCCTCGACGAGGCCCATGAGGGGCGCCAGCTCCACCGAGCCCTTGACCTCGACGATCTCCGCCTGGCGCCCGGTGTCCTCGAGGTAGGTCGCCGCGATGCGCGGGTACTTCGTCGCGACGCGCATGACGCCAAGGCGCCGCAGCGCCTCGGCGGCCGGATCGTCCCCCGCGACGGTCGCGAGCACCATGCGGCAGCCCCCAAACCCGAGGTCCGCGAGCTCGTAGACCGCGCGGCCGGCCTGCTCCATGAGCACGTCCTTGCCGCAGATCCCGATGTCGGCGGCGCCCGCCTCGACGTACGTGGGCACGTCGAAGGGCCGCATGGTCACGACGCCGATCGACTCGAACAGCAGCTTGCGGTCGTTCGAGCGCACCTCGCTCGTGTCCACGCCCAGGCGGTCGAGCAGGTCGAGGGTGTCGCCCAGCAGCGCGCCGCGCGGGACGGCGATCGTGAGGCCCAGTGCGTTCATGGCGACCGCGTCAGCGCCTCGTGCAGGCGGTCGATGGTCAGCGCAAAGCCCGCGGCGGGCAGCGGGCGCCCGAAGCGCCCGAGCAGCTCGTCGTACCGGCCGCCGCCGCCCAGGGGCGCGCCGATGCCCGGCGCGTACACCTCGAAGACGGCGCCCGTGTAGTAGCCGAGCCCGCGAGAGAGGCCGAGGTCGAAGATCACCCGCCGCGCCACGTCGTCGTCGAGCAGCTCGTACAGCGCGCGCAGCCGCTCCGCCGCGGCGGGCACCGGCGCGGAGTCCAGGACCTCGGGGCCACCGCGGAGGGCAAGCGTGCGCGTGACCTCGTCGGCGATGCCCGCCTCGGCGGCCAGGCGCTCGACCGAGACCAGGTCGCGGGCCGACAGCGCCTGCTCGAGCGCGTCGACCGCCGCTTCGTCGACGTCGTCGTCGAACACCGAGCGCAGCACGGCTCGGCTGCCCAGCCCGATGCGAAAGTCCGCAAGGCCGATGGCCTCCAGCGCGGTGCACAGCACGCGCAGCACCTCGGCGGTGCCCACGGGGCGCTCGGGCCCGAGCAGCTCGATCCCGGCCTGCTTGAACTCGCGCATCTGCCCGCGGTGGGGGCGGACCTGGCGGTAGGCGTTCGCGATGTAGAAGAAGCGCAGCGGCGGCTCGACGGTCGCGTACCGCGTCGCCGCCACGCGGGCGATCGGCACGGTCATGTCCGAGCGCAGCGCCAGCACGTTGCCGTGGTCGTCGAACACCCGGTACGCGGGCGGCGCGGTGCCACCCCGCCGCAGCACGGTCTCGTGCTCGAGCGCGGGCGTGGCGACCTCGCCGTAGCCGGCCTGCTCGAAGACCTCGCGCAGGGCGCGCTCGATCGCGCGCAGCTCGCGCATCTCGTCCGGCAGCACATCGCGGGTGCCTGAGGGGATCGGGTGGATCATGCCTCCCCTCAGGCTAAGGGGCGAACGGCGTCAGGCTGGGATTGCCGGTTCAGTCGCGACGCGCTCGATACGGGCGCCCAGCTCGTGCAGCCGCGCGTCGATGCGCTCATACCCACGGTCGATCTGGCGGATGTTGCCGATCTCGCTGCGCCCCTCGGCGCACAGCGCGG
>DAINCW010000077.1:0-11113 GCA_036732205.1 Solirubrobacteraceae bacterium
GGATGTTCCAGCGTCGGCACGGGCGCGGCGAGTACGAGGGCACCGGGATCGGCCTGGCGCTGGCCCGGCGCATCGTCGAGCGCCGGCGGGGCGAGCTGTGGGTCGAGCCGGCCGAGGGCGGCGGCAGCGTCTTCTCGTTCACGCTTCCGGACTGACGGTCCACAGGCGCCGGGAGCGCCCCTTCGGGCGCGACGAACGACGGCAACGAGGGGGAGGGAGCCCCTTCGCGGCGGGGAGAATCGCGCGATTGGCGAATAAGGGTCGGTATACGACCCCAAGTCGCCAATTCCGCCGATTTCGAGACCCCCTTCCCCTCGAAGATGTCTTTCGTCGCGCCCGAAGGGGCGCCCGCCCACGGTCGACGGCAGGTCCGGCCCCCGCACCGTTGAACCCGGCGCGGTTCGCTCACGCCCCGTTCGGCGGTGGCGCACCGGCCGCCGTCTCGACGACCACCCGGCACGGCCGGTGGCCGAGCAGGTAGGTCGCCGTCGGGCCCAGGGCGCGCTCCGACGGCGGGGCGTGGACCGTGCCGAGGTAGATGACGTCCGTGTGCAGCCGGCGCGCCTCGTCGACGATCGCCTTGCCAGGGTTGCGCGTGCGGATCAGGCTCGTGCGCACGCGCAGCCCGTCGCGCCGCCCCGCGACGAGCGCGGCCTCCAGCACGCCGCGCCCTAGCGCCTCCTCGGCGTCGAGCCCCGCGTCGAGGGAGAGCTGCGGCGGCACGTGGAGCACGTATAGAGCGTCCACCATCGCGTCCGCGCCCACGAGCTTCGCGGCCGAGCGCAGCGACCCGGCGCTTACGTCGGTACCGAAGATCGGGACGAGCGCCGAGGCGTAGCCGAGCTCCTGGAAGTCGACGAGCCGCTCCGGGCGCCCGATGCGCGTCTGCTCGCGCGGGTCGAGCCCGATGCGGCGGCGGTACAGCAGGTAGCCGCCCATGCCGAGCACCATCCATGGGATTCCGACCATCCGTGCCTCGGGCTTCAGGACCACCACCGATACCCACGCCGCGAACGTGCCCATCCCGCCAAGCACGGCGGTGAGCGGGATGTCGAACCCGCGGACTCGGAGGTTCCACGGCATCCGGTACGGGCGCTCGCGATCGGGGTCCTTGATGCGCAGCGCCACGACCGCGACGTGCGCGGTCGTGAACGAGAGCATCGCCCCGAACGAGTAGAGGTTGCCGAGGAAGTCGGTCTTGCCCGGGATCAGCACGACCCCGGCGAGCACCGAGAAGACGATGATCGTGAACCACGGCGTTCGGTAGCGGGAGTGCAGCCGCGAGAAGATCTCGGGCAGCTGGCGGTGCTCGGCCAGCGACCACGACAGCCGGCTGATGCCGATCATCCCGGCGTTCGTCGCGATGATCAGGATCGTCGCCGCCAGCAGGCCGACATAGTCCTTGGCGATCGTCAGGACCCCGCCGTGGATGCCGAGGTGCTCGACGATCCCGAGCACAGGGTCGTTCGCGAAGCGGTCGCCCAGCGCGGTGTGGAAGCCGTGCGCGGTGTGCTCGACGGGCAGCGCCGACAGCGCGACCACCGAGATGCCCGCGTAGATCCCGAGCACGGCGAGGACCACGAGGTTCGTGGCCTTGGGGACGTCGCGGCCCGGGTCGCGCGCCTCCTCGGCCATGTTCGAGACCGTCTCGATGCCGGTGTAGGCGAGCATCGCCAGCGACAGTGAGAAGACGATCTGGTGAGTGCTGGGCGCGACGCCGAGGTGGACCTGGTTCACGAGGCGCGACGGGTTGAGCACGAGCACGAAGCCCACGACGATCAGCAGGATCTGCGTGGCCAGGTCGGCGATCGCGAGCAGGAGGTTCACGCGCGCGGACTCGCCGATGCCCCGGATGTTCAGCGCCGCCAGCAGCGCGACGACGATCAGGCCGCCGATGATGTCGCCCGGGTTGTGGTTCAGCGCGGGCCAGAACGCGCCCAGGTAGTGCGGCACGAAGAACGCCGAGATGGCGATCGTGAGGATGTAGTCGAGCGTCAGCGCCCAGCCCGCGAAGAACGAGACGACCTCGTTGAACGCGTGGCGCGCGAACGACGAGGAGCCGCCGGCCTCGGGGAACATCGACGCGCCCTCCGCGTACGTCTTCGCGGTGAGCGCGAACAGCCCGCCCGCGAACATGAAGACGACCGGCGTCAGGCCGAGTGCATGGGCGGCGACCAGGCCGAGGGCGTAGTAGATCGACGAGCCGACGTTTCCGTAGGCCGTCGCGAAGAGCCCCGATACGCCGACCGAGCGGCGCAATCCGTGCTGCGTGATCCGCGCCACGCGTCAAGCGTGCGGCCGCGCGTGTCAACGGCTCGTAGAGATCAGTCGCGCGCGTGTAGAGATTTCGTCAAGACGCCAGGCGGTAGCCCACTCCGGGGTCCGTCAGGACGAGCCGCGGGTCCGACGGGTCATCCTCGAGCTTGGCCCGGATGTGGGCGACGTGGACGCGCAGGTAGTGCGTCTCGGTCCCGTACTCGGCGCCCCAGACCTCCTGGAGCAGCCGGCGGTGCGTCACGAGCTTGCCCCGGTGCGCGGCGAGCACCCGCAGCAGGTCGAACTCGATGGGGGTGAGGTGGACCTCGGCGCCCGCCTTCGTCACCACGCGCGCGGCCCGGTCGATGCGCACGTCGCCTGCCTCGACGACCGGCTCGGAGGTGGCGTCGGCGGAGCGTCGCAGCACCGCGCGGATCCGCGCGACGAGCTCGTCGGTGCCGAACGGCTTCGTGACGTAGTCGTCGGCCCCGGCTTCCAGGGCGCGCACCTTCTCGCGCTCGTCGCCGACGGCGGACAGCACGATGATCGGCACCGTGCTCCAGCGGCGCACGTCCTCGCACACCTCGACGCCGCTGCCGTCGGGGAGAACGAGGTCGAGCACCAGCGCGTCCGGAGGGCGGACCGCGACGGCGTCGAGCGCCTCGCTCTTCGTGCTCGCTGCATCCACCGAGAAGCCGGCCGCCTTGAGGACCACGCGCAGGCCGCGCACGATCTGGGCCTCGTCGTCGACGACGAGGATCCGGGCGCCCTCGCTCACCCCGCGACCGCCGGAGTCGGCACGAGCGGGAAGCTGACGGCGAACGCCGTCTCGCCGGCCGCCGCGGCCTGGAGCACGATCCGCCCGCCGTTGGCCTCCACGAAGCCGCGCGAGATCGCCAGCCCGAGGCCCGCCCCGCCCTCCGACGGCCGCCCGCGGAAGAAGGGCTCGAAGACCTGCGGGCGCTGCGCCGCCGGGATCCCCGGCCCGCCGTCGATCACGCGCACCGTGACGCGCCCGCCGCCGACGCCGCCGCGGATCGCGACCGCGCGATCGTCCGGGGAGAACTTCGCGGCGTTCTCGACCAGGTTCGTCAACACGCGCTCGAGCTGAGCGGAGTCCGCGCGCACCAGCGGGAGGTCCTCGGGCAGCAGCATCTCCACTGCGTGATCGGGACGCTGGACGCGGACGTTGGCGACCGCACGCGCGGCGACCTCACGCAGATCGCACCAGTCCGGGCGCGGGTGGACCGCGCCCGCCTGGATGCGAGACAGCTCCAGGAGGTCGTCGATCAGACGGGCCAGTCGCGCGGACTCCTCGCGCACAACGGTGACCAGCTCGTCGCGGTCGGGGTCGGCCAGCGCCTCACCAGCGAGCGCGTCGGCCGCGGTGGTGATCGCCGTCAGCGGCGAGCGCAGGTCGTGGGAGATCGCATGGAGGACCGCGGTCTTGGCGACGTCGCCGCGCCGCGCCGCCTCGGCCTCGGCCGCCTGGGCGGCGACGCGCTCGCGCTCCAGGGCGACGTCGAGCAGGCGGGCGAGCGGCTCGGCGACGCGCTCGGGGTCCTCGCGGCCTTCGCGCACGTAGAGCCAGGCCGCACGGTCGGCGAGCGGCAGCCGGTGGGCGCGCTCACCCTCGACGGGAGACGGGGCGGACGCCAGCTCGACTCGCGCGCCGGCGGCGCCCAGGGCGGCGGCGACCCGTTCGCCGATGCCCTCGAGCTCGCCGGCCAGCGTGCCGGCGGCGACCAGCCCGCGGGCGACGCCCGCCAGCATCGCGGCCTCGTTCTCGCGGGCAATCGCCTCGGCGGCGCGCTCCTGCGCCTCGATGGCCGTAGCGCGCGCGATCGCCGCGAGCCGGCCGACGACCAGCGCGGAGATGAGGAAGACGACCAGCGTGACGACGTTCTCCGAGTCGGCGATCGTCAGCCGGTGCACCGGGGCGATGAAGAAGTAGTTCAGGCCGAGGACGCTGAGGACCGCGGCCGTGAGCGCCGCGAGCTCACCGCGGCGGATCGCCACGGCGAGCACGACGAGGAGCGGGACCACGCCGAGGCCGGCGATCGGGGCGATCGTGTCGAGCACGGCGACGAGGCCGAGCGCCACGGCGACGCCGGCGACCACCTCGATCGCCGCCCCGAGCACCGCGCGAGAGGGGGTCCAGCGGCCCACGGAGCCGAGTCTACGGCCGGTACGCTCGATCCATGACGCGCCCGGTCATCGGCATCTGCTCGCCGCTCGAGCGAGCGCAGTGGGGCGCATGGGACCGGGAGGCGTTCCTCGTGGCGCGCTCCTACGTCGACGCGGTCCAGCGTGCCGGCGGACAGGCCCTGATCCTGCCCACCGATCCGGACTGGGTGGCCGACCCCGACGAGATCCTCGACCGCCTCGACGGGCTGATGCTGGCCGGCGGCTCCGACATGGACCCGGCCACGTACGGCGCCGAGCCGCACTCCGAGACCGCGGGCGTGGTGCCCGAGCGCGACACGTTCGAGCTCGCCCTGACGCGGCGCGCGATCGAGCGCGACATGCCGTTTCTCGGGATCTGCCGTGGCGCGCAGGTCATGAACGTCGCGGCGGGCGGCACGCTGCATCAGCACCTGCCCGAGACACAGGGCCATGGCGAGCACCGCCGGTCGCTGGGCTCCTTCGACAACGCCGACCACGACGTGCGCCTCGAGCCCGGCTCGCTGGCGGCGCGTGCCGCCGGCGAGGCCGCGCACGTCACCAAGAGCCACCATCACCAGGGCATCGATCGCGTCGGCGACGGGCTCGTCGTGACCGGCTGGGCGGAGATGGACGACCTGCCGGAGGCGATCGAGCGCCGCGACCGCCGTTTCGCGCTGGGCGTGCAGTGGCATCCGGAGGCCGACGACATGAGCCGCGTGATCGCGGCCCTCGTCGAGGAGGCCCGGGCCGCGTCGGCCGAGCGCGCGCACGCGCTCTAGATTGCGCGCCGTGCGCCTCTCCAGCGCCATCCGCGGCGCCGCGTGGGGCGCCGTCGCCATCGGGGTCGCCGCCCCGATCGCGCGCCATCGTCGCCGGCTGCCCAAGGCCGCCGTGGCGGTGGCTGCGTTCATCGCTCCCGTCGCCGTGTGCGTCGCCATGCCGCGGTCGCGAAAGCGCGACGTCGCGGTCTGCGTCCTGAACATGTGGGCGTATCTCGCGATGTACGAGATGCCGCACGACGACCCCGACGCGCTCCACCGGCGTGTGCGCGTCCGCTATCCCGTGGCCATCGATCGGGTGCTCGGACTCGGCGAGCTGCCGGGCGTACGCCTCCAGCGAGCGCTGGCCCGCGTCGACGACGTCGGGCCGCTCGACCTGGCCCTGACGTGGATCCACTGGGTGTGGTTCTTCGTGCCCCACAGCGCCGTGCTCTACGTGCTGCTGCGCGACCGCGACAGCTTCCCCCGGGCGGCGGTCCTCACGTACGCCGTATTCGACGCCGGCGTGCTCGCGTACTGGGTCGTCCCCACGGCGCCGCCGTGGTACGCCGCACGCGAGGGCGTGCTTGGCGGCGATCTCGCCCTGCGGCGCCTGATGGTCGAGCAGGGCGAGCGATTCTGGCGCGAGCGCTGGGACGGCCTTTACTCTGTGCTGGGCGGCAACCCGCTCGCTGCCATGCCCTCTCTGCATTTCGCCACTTCCGTCATGGCCGCCCTCGTGTTGAGCGATGCTGGTCCCGTCGAGGGTGTCGTCGGGTGGACGTACGCCCTTTCGCTCGGCTTCGCGCTCGTGTATCTCGGGGAGCATTACGTCGTGGACCTCGTCGCCGGGCTCGGCCTCACGTTCGGCGTGCGCTGCTTGGCGCCGCACGCCGGCCCTGCCCTGCGGGCCATCTCCCGACCCGTCGCCGCGCTCGAGGCGCGGGCGCGCGCCTGACGCGATCGCCATGGCCGACGACGTGACGTTCGACGACAGCGGCCAGAGCGCCGCGCATGCGCCGCCACCGGGCTCCACCGCGCCGGTGACCACCGCCAACGCATCGGCCCCGCAGGCGGGCGTCGACGACGACGAGGAGATGCCGCGCGTCAAGATCACGCGCAGGCGGACGCTGCTCGCCGCTCTGTTCGTGATCTCGGCGCTGGCGTTCCTCTACGTCGTCCTGCCGAAGCTCACCGGCCTGCACAAGACCTGGAACCGCCTGGGCGAGGGCGACCCGTGGTGGCTCGCCGTGGCGTTCGTCTGCGAGCTGCTCTCGTTCCTGTCGTACGTGTGGCTCTTCCGCACCGTGTTCGTCCGCGCCGGCACGCGGATCGGGTGGCGCGCCAGCTACGAGATCACGATGGCGGGCGTCGCCGCGACGCGGCTGTTCGCCGCGGCGGGCGCCGGCGGCATCGCGCTGACCGCGTGGGCGCTGCGGCGGTCAGGGATGGAGCGGCGCATCGTCGCCCGCCGGATGATCGCCTTCCTTGGGCTGCTGTACATCGTCTACATCGGCGGGATGCTGATCGGCGCGCTGGGGCTGCGGCTCCACGTTTTCGAAGGCGACGCGCCGTTCGGCTTCACCGTCGTCCCGGCGATCTTCGCGGCGACGTGCGTCGGGCTTGCCGGCCTGATCTGCCTGCTGCCCCACGACGTCGAGCGGCGCCTCGAGGGATGGGCGCAGGGCGGCGGGCGATTCGCGCGGATCATGGCGCGCGCGATCACGGTGCCCGCGAGCGCCGCCATTGGGCTGCGCACCGCGATCCGCATCCTCGCCGGCGCCGAGCCCGGCGCGATGGGCGCCCTGGGCTGGTGGGCCTTCGACATCAGCTGCCTGTGGGCGACGTTCCACGCGTTCGGCCACGCGCCGCCGATCGCGGTGCTCGTCACGGGGTACTTCGTCGGCCAGCTGGCCAACACGCTGCCCCTGCCCGGCGGCATCGGCGGGGTGGAGGGCGGCCTGATCGGCTCCTACGCGGCGTTCGGGGTCGATCCGGGTCTCGCCCTGGTCGCCGTCCTGGTCTACCGAGGCTTCGCCTTCTGGCTGCCGATCGTTCCCGGCGCGATCGCCTATGCGCAGCTGCGCAAGCGCGTCGCGGGGTGGCGTGAGGAGCGACTGATGGCCAGCGAGCCGGAGGCCGTGCCCACCTGATCGGGCCGTAACGTCCTTGCCCGACGAGGTACTATACAAAGTGAAGTAAAGGACATCATGGAACAGGTCATCATCATCGGCAGCGGCCCCGCGGGGTATACCGCGGCGCTCTACGCGAGCCGCGCGAACCTCAGGCCGCTCGTCATCGAGGGCTTCCTCTGGGGCGGGCTGCTCCAGCAGACCACCGACGTCGAGAACTACCCCGGCTTCCGCGACGGGATCATGGGCCCCGAGCTCATGCAGACGATGCGCGACCAGGCCGAGCGGTTCGGCACGCGCTTCATCACCGACGAGGCGACGAAGGTCGAGCTGGCTGACGAGCCCGGGGGAGTGCACCGGGTGTGGGTCGACGACGAGGTCCACGAGTCCCGCACCGTGATCCTCGCGATGGGGGCCGAGCACAAGAAGCTCGGCGCCGCCGGCGAGGAGGAGCTGTCGGGCGCGGGCGTGAGCTACTGCGCGACCTGTGACGCCGCGTTCTTCAAGGACCACCCGATCGTCGTGGTCGGCGGCGGCGACTCCGCGATGGAGGAGGGGATCTTCCTGGCGAAGTTCGGCAGCAGGGTCTACGTCGTGCACCGTCGCGACGAGTTCCGTGCGTCACCGATCATGGAGGACCGGGCCCGCGGGATCGACAACATCGAGTTCGTCACGCCGTACGTCGTCGAGGAGCTCGCCGAGGGCGACGGGCCGTTCAAGCGCATCGCGCGCCTCAGGCACGTCGAGAGCGGCGAGACGCGGGACATCGAGATCGGCGGCGCGTTCATCGCCATCGGGCACGTGCCGCAGTCGGAGATCGTCGCGGGGCAGCTGGACGTCGACGACGAGGGCTACGTGATCACGCAGGGGCGCTCGACGCGCACCAAGCGGCCGGGCGTCTTCGCGGCCGGCGACGTCGTCGACCACACCTACCGCCAGGCGGTCACCGCGGCGGGCTCCGGGTGCCAGGCGGCGCTGGACGCCGAGTGGTACCTGCGCGACACGCCCGAGGTCCCGACGCCTGAGGGCATGCCGGAGGGTGATCTCGCCGAAGCGCAGTGGGCCCCGGTGGCGGACCCGGCGCAGCCGGGCGACTGAGCTAGCGCCCGATCGGCGAGCAGCGCGAGCAGCGCTAGTCGAGCCAGACGTGATTGGAGAGCACCCATGTGTACCAGCGGCCGTTCCGTGGCAGCTTCGCCTCGACCCTATAGGCCCCTCCACACAGCGCCTGATGGTTCAGCTTGGTGCCGTGGCCCTCGCAGACGACCTGGCCGTTGCCGCGCAGGCACAGCTTGGCCGCGCGCGGTGTGCGGACGGCGATCTGGCGCCCGTCGGAGGCGAACGAGAACCCCGTCGCATCGGCCAGGGAGTCGCGCGCCATGTAGCTGCGGCCCTCTCGCAGCGCGGCGTAGATCGCCACGGTGTCGGCCCGGGCGTCACCCGACATCGGCGCATCGAGGAGCACGTGGGTGCGCAGCAGCCGAAACGAGGTCTCGTAGCGCATGGCGACCAGCGCCGGGCCCGTGCCGATGCGGATCCCGTACTGGTGCGCGTCGAGGCCCGCGATCGCCGCGATGCGCCGGTGCCGCGCCAGCGCGTCCCAGGCCGCGAGGTTGCGGCGCGGCGGCTCCACGACGACGGAGTCGGGGTCGCGGCGGAAGCGCCACAGCTGGCGGGGCCCGTGGACGTGCTCGAGCACGTCGGTGACCATGCTCCAGACCTCCATCCCGTCGAAGGGCAGGCGCAGGTCGCCCCACGGCGCGGCGCGCCCGGCGACGCCCATGAGCCAGCCGCCTCGCGACATCGGGTGCGCGGCGATGCAGAAGCCGCCCTGAGCGTGGACGTGGTCGATCACCTGCGCGGTGGAGCGCGCCAGGTGCGCCGGGGGCTCGTCGAGGCCGAAGCAGAGGAGGTGGCTGCCGCGCCGCGGCGAGACCTCGACGCCGACGCAGACGAGCACTCCGTCGACCCAGCCTGCCTCGTGGCGCCCGTCGGTCGAGTCGTGGTCGGTGATCAGGACCGCCCGGGCGCCGGCACGGCGCGCGGCCGCCGCGATTTCGGGGATCGTCCCGGTCCCGTCGGAGTACAGGGAGTGGACGTGGACGGCGCAGGCGACGTCGACCATGCCCCGAATGTAGGGCGCGGTAGGGTCCGCCTGCGGTCCGGCACAGACATTTCGAGGAGGCACCCCACGTGGAGCTTTGGAGCGAGCTGGCGACCCTGCACACGCGACTGGACGCGCTCAAGCACCCCTTTTACCTGCGCTGGCAGGCGGGCGAGCTGACGCGCCCTGAGCTGGCCGACTACGCGGGCCAGTACCGCCATGCGGTCGTCGCCCTGGCCGACGCGTCCGATCGCGCCGCCGAGCTCGATCCTGCGCTGCGCGCCCATGCGGTCGAGGAGCGCGAGCACGTGACGCTGTGGGACGGCTTCCTGACCGCGATGGGCGGTGACGCCTGTGCGCCCGCGCCGGTAGCAGATTCGCGCGCGCCCACGGCACCAGCGGAACTGGGCATGACTTTGCAGGACGCTCTCTATCCGTGCCGGACAGAGTTACGTCGAGCGGCCGATTCCGGCGGCCAAAGCCCGTTTCACTACATAACCGGTATAGTGCGATCTTTGTCCCGTCAATCTCGGGCAGCTTCTCGCGCGCTCACCTCCCCGATCGAGAAGAATCGCTCGGCCGTGAGCCGAATGCTCGTGCTAAACTCCGGGCACCCAGGGTAGCCAGGGTAGCCAGGGTAGCCCGAAGCGGGGCTGCGCGTCCCTGGAACTCGGTCCACCGCTCAGGGGGTCTACCGCCGATGCTCTTCCTCGTCCTGCTCGCGCTGGTATTTATCGTTTTGCTCGTCTTCACACTCTCAATCATCCACGCCCTCTTTGGCATCGTCCTTTTTCTCCTGATCGCCGGCCTGTGCGGCGCGGCCGCCGAGTACTTCCTCGGCCATAAAGAGGGACTGGGCGAGACGTTGCTCATCGGTCTGATCGGCGCTGCACTCGGGGTCATCCTGGCCTATCTGTTCCATCTGCCGCGTTTCTCCGTCGCGGGCGTTCCGATCGTATGGACAATCGTCGGCTCGCTGATCGTCGTCGGCATCCTCAAGCTCGCGCGTGGCGATCGGGGGTCGCTACGCCGCCTCTAGGCTCTAGGTTCTAGGGACCCCGTGCAATCATTGGCTGGCGCGGACCTCGGGTGGACCGTCTCCTCTCTCCCCTTGCGGGAGAGAGGCCGGACGTGAGGGGTGAAGCGCGGTCTGGAGACCCTCTTCCAGGATTTGAGAGAGGCTTAGGGCCGTGCGCCGACGAGTTCTGGAATTGTCGCGAAGCCCAGGCCCTTATCACGAATGCCGTCGATTATCGACTGCAGCGCGGGGCCATCCTGAGATTCCGCGCCCACGTGCATGACGATTATCGCCCCCGGCATGGCACCCTTGCTGCTCGTCGCGATGATCTGCCCAACCGACGCTTTCGCCCAGCCGCCGGTATCGACCGTCCAGAGGATGTCATATCGGTACCCCCGCAGGCCGACGTCGACTTCAACTGACGGATCCTGATCGCCGAACGGTGAGCGAAAATACGGAGACGCCGCCTTTCCCGTGAGTCCACGGATGACGTTCTCGGTGCGATCGACCTGGCCCCAGCGTTCGGGCTGGCTCAGTGGCTTCGTGTTGGTCGACAGGCCGGTGAATGACTGGTGGTCCCATGAGTGATTCATGAACTCGTGCCCGTCTGCCGCCATCTGCTTGACGAGTTCGGGGTGGTCCTCAGCCCATTGCCCGGTCATGCCGAACGTCGCCCGCA
>DAINCW010000078.1:0-11000 GCA_036732205.1 Solirubrobacteraceae bacterium
GAGCAGCCCGGGCGCGTCGGTGTTGTCGGCCTCGATGGCCCCGCCCGCCGTGAACGTCAGCGTGTTGGCCGCGCCGATGGCGGCCGCGCGCGCGGTGGGCTCGTCGGCCAGCGCGAGGGCGGCCTGCTTGTGGGGCACCGTCACGTTGGCCCCGGCGAACCCGGCGCCGGGCAGGCCGCGCACCGTCTCGGAGAGCAGGTCGGGCGGGACGGGCAGCGCCTGGTAGCGCCAGGCGTCGAGGCCGAGGGCGGCCAGCGCCGCGTTGTGCATCGCGGGCGAGCGGCTGTGGGCCACCGGCCAGCCGAGAACGCCCAGGCGCGCCGGCTCGACCATGGCTCAGCAGTTCGTCGGCGACTTGCCGCCGCGCCGCGCACGCGCCGAGTTGTAGCGCGCGACGTCGCGCTGGAACTGGGCGTTGGTTGACGAGAACGCGTGCTCGCCGCACGTGCCGGGCTTGACGACGAAGAAGAGGTACGGCACGCGCGCCGGGTGCGCGGCGGCGCGGATGGAGGCGATGCCCGGGCTGCTGATCGGCGTCGGCGGCAGGCGCTGGCGCTTGCGGGTGTTGTAGGGCGAGTTCACGTTGAGCTCTGAGACCGTGAGCGGGCGGCTGTACTGGTTCAGCGCGTAGCGGACGGTCGCGTCGATGCCCAGTGGGATGTGCTGGTGCAAGCGGTTGTAGATCACGGCCGCGATGAGCGGGCGGTCCTTGGCCGCCTGGGCCTCGCTCTCGACCATGGAGGCGATGATCAGCACGTCGTAGGCGGTCAGGTGCTTGCGGTGCGCGGACTTCAGGCTCACGCCGCGGAAGTTGCGCTTGAAGGCCTTCAGCTGCCTCGCGACGAGGCCCGTCGCCGTGGGGGCGCTGCGCGGCAGCGAATAGGTCGCCGGGAACAGGAAGCCCTCGAGCATCCGCGTCGCGCGCGGGGCGCCGTAGAAGCTCGGATGCAACAGCGGGCTCGACGCCGTCGCCGCGAGATAGCTGCCCTGGACGCCCGCCGCCCTCAGCTTGGGCGCCTCCTCGCGGCGCGAGCGGCCCTCGGGGATCGTGATGTCCACCGTCGGCACCCCGGGTTTGGTCTTCGTCAGATCGTCGATGGCCGAGCTGTAGCTCATGTCCTTGCGAAGGACGTACTGGCCCGTTTTGATGTCGCCGCGCTTGCCGGCGATCGCCGCGCGCAGGTTGAAGAAGAACCCGGAGTCGACGACGCCGCGCTTGGCCAGCAGGTCGCCGACCTTCCGCGCCGAGGCGCCGGGCGGGACCTGGACGACGACGCGGCCGTGGCCGTCGCCCTTGAAGGGCTGGAAGAGGCTGAACAGGAACCACAGGACGGCGACGATGCCGACGAGCGCGACCAGCGCGCCGATGCGCCCGAGGCCGACGCGGCCCTGGCGAGCGCGCGGCAGCGTGAGCGCGGGGGACTCGCCGGTGCCGACGCGCCCCCTGCGCGGCGCGCGCGGAGCCCGCGGGGGCCGGCGCCGCGCCTCCCGCGCGGGCAGCGGGGGCGGGGTCCGCGGTGCGACGTGGGTCTCGAGGTCGGGCTCAGCCGCGGCGACGGGCTCCGGCTCCTGGGCAGCGACGGGCTCAGGATCGGGATCCGGCTCGAGCCAGACCTCGGGCTCGGGGCGGGTTGGCGTCTCCGGCGCAGGCGGCGGCTCGGCAGGCACCGGGTCCACGGCCACCGGCTCGGGGTCCACGGGCACCGGCTCCGCCGCAGGCTCGACCGGCTCGGCGCCGTCCTGAACCCACGGCGGTGTGGGATCGGGCAGCCCCCTGCGGCGCGCCTCGCGCACGCGGCGCGCGTGCTCGCGCTCGGCGGCGGAGCGTGCGGCCGACGGCTGGTCTCTCCCGAACAGGCTCATGCGACGACCAGCGAGGCTAGCGGGAGCGGGCCGCCAACCAGCCCTCCAGCAGGACGGCCGCGGCCCGCGAGTCCTCGGACGTCGCCGAGCCGCCCGACCGCTGCGCCAGGCGGGTCGTGAAGCGCTCGTCGTGCAACTCGACCGGCACGCTCTCCCCCAGCCGGGCCTCGAGGCGCGCAGCGAACGCGCGCGCCTCGGTGGTCTGCGCCGTGTCGGCGCCCGACAGGCCGATCGGCAGGCCGACGACAACGCGCTCGGCTTCGGTCTCGCGGACCACCGCCGCGAGCCGCTCGAGCCCCTTGCGCGTGCCGGGCCGCTCGACGGCGTCCAGCGGCGTCGCGAGCGTGCCCGTCGGGTCGGACACCGCGACCCCGCAGCGCGCCGACCCGTAGTCGAGCCCGAGGACCCGCGTCACGTGCCGAGGCGCCGCTCGATGGCCTCGCGGGCCACGCCCAGTGCCTCGTCGAGCTTCTCGGGGTCCCGCCCACCGGCCTGGGCGATCGTGTCGCGCCCGCCACCGCCGCCGCCCGTGACCTCGGCCGCGAGCCGCACGATCTCGCCCGCCTTCACGCCGCGCTTCACCAGCGCAGGCGCCACCGACGCCGCGAGCAGCACCTTGCCCTCGGCGTCCGCTCCGAGCACGACGACGTCGAGCTTGTCCTTGACGCGATCCAGCAGCGCCATCAGCACCTTGTTGTCGGGCACGCGGACCCGGGTGGTCAGGATCGTGGCGCCATCGACGGCGTCGGCCTGGGCAATGAGCTCTTCCGGAGGAGGCGGCGTGTAGCTGTCAGCCGACGGTCCCGCCTTCGCGGCGGCCTTCGCCGTCGCCTGAAGGGCCGCAAGCTTGGCCGGCACGTCCTCGGGGCGGGTGCGCAGGAGCGCCGCGGCCTCGCGCAGAAGCGCGTCGTGCCCCCGCACCAGCTTCACGGCCTCAGGGCCGGTCACGGCCTCGATGCGCCGCACGTTCGCGGCACTCGACGTCTCGGTCGTCAGGTGGAAGAGGCCGATCTCCGCCGTCGCGCGCACGTGCGTGCCGCCGCACAGCTCGCGCGAGAACGAGCCGTCGCCGACCTCGACCATGCGCACCACGTCGCCGTACTTCTCCCCGAAGAGCGCCATCGCGCCCAGCTTCTTGGCCTCGTCGAGCGTGGTGGTGATCGGCCGCACCGGATGGTTGGCCACGATCCACGCGTTGACCTGGTCGGCCACGTCGCGCACCTCGTCGTGCGTCATCGCCGCGCCGTGGGTGAAGTCGAAGCGCAGCTTGTCGGGGCCCACGTACGAGCCTGCCTGGCGGACGTGCGTCCCCAGGCGCTCGCGGAGCGCCGCATGGAGCAGGTGCGTCGCCGTGTGGTTGGCCTGCGTCGCCAGGCGCGCCTGGCGGTCCACGCGCGCGACGACGCGCTCGCCCTCGGTCAGCGTGCCCTTCGCGCGGATGACCTGGTCGTCGCCGACGCGCTCGACCGCCACGACCTCGGCCGAGCAGCGGGCACCGCCGCCCGCGGCGGTCGGATCCTCGCACTCGATCCGCCCGCCGTCGCTGACCTGCCCGCCGCCCGCCGCGTAGAAGGGCGACTCGGGCAGCTTCACGAGCAGCTCTCCGTCGTCTTCGGCGACCGTGGCGACGACCGTGTGCACCTCGAGTGCCTCGTAGCCCACAAACGTCGTGGGCGGACCGCCCAACCCGCTCGCCGAGCCCGCCATGACCTTCGGGCCGCTGCCGCGCGAGCGCGTGCGCTGCTCCTCCATCAGCCCGAGGAAGCCCGCCTCGTCGACGCCGAGGCCCTGCTCGGCGAGCAGCTCCTTCGAGAGGTCGAAGGGGAAGCCGAAGGTGTCGTGGAGCTGGAAGAGGTCATCGGCGCCGACGCCCTCCTCGCCGGACTGGATCGCGCGCTCGGAGATCTCCTGGAGTCTGCGCGTGCCCTGGTCGAGCGTGCGCCCGAAGCTCTCCTCCTCGGCGCTCACCCAGCGATCGATGACCTCGCGCTGCTCGTGCAGCTCGGGGTAGGCAGAGCCCATGAGCTCGGTGACGACCGCGGCGAAGCGCCCGAGGAACGCGTCCTCGATGCCGAGCGAGCGGCCATGCTGCACGGCGCGGCGCATGATGCGCCGCAGGACGTAGCCGCGGTCCTCGTTGCTGGGGACGACGCCGTCGGCCACGAGGAACGTCATGCCGCGCGTGTGGTCGGCGAGGACGCGCAGCGCGCGGTCGGCCTCGGCCGACGAGCCGTACGCCTGGCCCGACAGCTCCTCGCCCAGCGCGATCAGCGGCGCGAACTGGTCCGTCTCGAACACGGTTGCGACGCCCTGGTCGAGCAGCGCCGTGCGGTTGAGGCCCAGGCCGGTGTCGATGTTCTGGGCGGGCAACGGCGTGAGGGAGCTCTCGGGGTTCTGGTCGTACTGCATGAAGACGAGGTTCCAGTACTCGAGGAAGCGCTCGTTCTCGCCGCCGGGGAGGTCGTCGGCCTTGCCCCACTCGAGGCCGCGGTCGTAGTACAGCTCGCTGCACGGGCCGCACGGGCCGGTGGGGCCCGACTGCCAGAAGTTCTCCGAGCGCGAGCACGCGACGATGCGCTCGCGCGGCACCCCGACGGACTCCCAGGCCGCGATCGCCTCCTCGTCGGGGCCGATGCCGAGCTCGTCGTCGCCCTCGAAGACCGTGATCCAGATGCGCTCGGGGTCGAAGCCGAACCCCTCGAGCGAGAGCTCCCACGCGAGCTCCACCGCACCCTGCTTGAAGTAGTCGCCCAGCGAGAAGTTGCCGAGCATCTCGAAGAAGGTGAGATGCCGCGTCGTGGTGCCGACGATGTCGATGTCCACCGAGCGAAACACCTTCTGACAGCTCGTGAGCCGGTGATGCGGGGGCTTGGAGATCTCGAGGAAGTACGGCTTGAACGGCTGCATGCCCGCGGTCGTGAGCAGGACGGACGGGTCGTAGCTCGCGGGCACGAGCGACGCCGAGGGCATGCGCTTGTGGTCGCGGGAGGCGAAGAACTCCAGGAACCGCTCGCGGATGTCGTCCGAGGTCACTCGGCGATCGTGCCACAGCCGACGACCGTGTCGCCGCGCAGCAGCACGGCGGCCTGACCCGGCGCCGCGCCGTCCACCGCCTGCGCCAGCACGACGCGGTCGCCGTCGAGGCGCGCCGGCAGCGCGCGCGAGCGGTAGCGCAGCTTGACCGCGTCGACCTCGGCCGCCGGGCGGTGCAGGCGGACGTCGCGCAGCGCGACGGTGTCGGTCGCCAGCGCCTCCCGGGGGCCCACGGTCACCGTGTTCGCGCTCGCGTCCTTGCCCAGGACGTAGAGCGGCTCGCCCCCGCCGACCCCGAGGCCGCGCCGCTGGCCGACGGTGTACTCGGCGTGGCCGCGGTGGCGGCCGAGCGTCGCTCCCGAGCGATCGACGATGCGCCCCGGCCGTGTGCGCTGGCCGCCGTGGCGGGCGAGGAACGCCGGGCGCCCGGTCCCGGCGAGGAAGCACAGGTCCTGGGAGTCGGGGGTACGCGCCACGGCGAGCCCGGCCTCCTCGGCCAGCGCGCGCACGTGCGGCTTGTGCAGCTCGCCCAGCGGGAAGCGCAGCCGGGCGATCGTCGCCGGCTCCAGCGCCGCGAGCATGTAGCTCTGGTCCTTGAACGGGTCGGCGGCGGCGCGGATCAGCCCGTCGGGCGTGATCCGCGCGTAGTGCCCGGTCGCCAGCGTCTGCGCGCCGAGGCGATCGGCCAGTGCGATCATCGCGTCGAGGCGCACGAAGCCGTTGCAGCGCACGCACGGGTTCGGCGTCTCACCGGCGGCGTGGTCGCGCATCCACGGCTCCACCACGCCCGCGCGAAACTCGTCGCGCAGGTCCAGGGTGAAGTGAGGCAGCCCCATGCCGTGCGCGAGCGCCCGGGCGCGGCGCACCGCGCCGGCCGAGCAGCACGAGGCCTCGGCGTCGTTCTCCGGCGAGGCCCACAGCTCCAGGGTCACGGCGACCGCGTCCGGCCCGCAGCGCAGCGCAGCGACCGCGGAGTCCACGCCGCCGCTCATCGCCACCAACGTGCGCCCGGCGGTGAGCGGTACGCCGGCGTCGGCGCGCGCGGCCGCGCCCAGGGCGCGGTGCAGCGCGTCCGCCGCGAGCTCCGCCGCGTGCGCCTTGCCCGGCGCCAGCCCGCCCAGCTCGGACGCGATGGCGTCCGCGTCCACGCGCGCCGCGTCGAGCAGCGGCCGGCCGCGCACCAGCGCCACGGCCGCGGAGCCCGCCGCGATCGCCGCGCCACACCCCGAGGCGTCGAAGCCGGCGTCGGCGACGGTGTCAGCGGCGACTGACACCGAGAGGCGCACGATGTCGCCGCAGGCGGCGCCGCCGGCGGCTCCCGTGTGCGCCTGCTCGGGCATGTGACCGCGCGGCGCGGCCAGATGCTGCGCGAAGCGCTCGTCTGCCATCGGCCGAGTGTAGGCCCGGTGACTAGGCGGGCCGCAGGCCCAGCTCGCGCAGCTGCTGCGCGTCGACCGGCGACGGCGCGCCCGTGAGCGGATCCGCGCCCGACGCGGTCTTCGGGAAGGCGATCACGTCACGGATCGAGTCCCGCCCGGCGATGATCGCCACGATGCGGTCCAGGCCCATCGCGATGCCGCCGTGCGGCGGCGCGCCGTAGCGCAGCGCGTCGAGCAGGAAGCCGAAGCGCCGCTGCGCCTCCTCCTCGCTCAGCCCGATGATCTTGAACACCTCGCGCTGGACCTCGAGCGTGTTGATGCGGACCGACCCGCCGCCGAGCTCCCAGCCGTCGACCACGAGGTCGTACGCGCGCGACCGCAGCGAGGCCGGATCGCCCAGGTCGCCCGTCGGCGCGGTGAAGGGGTGGTGCAGCGCCGTCCACGCGCCGTCTTCGCCGCGCTCGAACATCGGGAAGTCGACGACCCAGAGAGGGCGATGGCCGGTCTCGGGCTCGCCCAGCTCCAGGCGCAGCGCACCGAGCGCCGCCGCGGCGACCTGCGGAGCGCCTGCGACGGCCAGTAGCAGATCGCCCGGCTCGCCGCCGAACGCGGCGATCTCCGCTTCGGTGAGGAACTTCGCCACGGGCGAGCGCCAGGAGCGGTCGTCCGCCACGAACGCCCACACCAGGCCCGCGGCGCCGTGCTGCTTGGCGAGCTCGGTCAGCCGGTCGAGCTCCGAGCGCGGCGCCTCACGCTGCCCGACGTTCAGCACGCGCACGGCGTCGGCCTGGAACGCGCGGAACTCGGTGCCGCTCAGCGCCTCGGTGACGTCGCGGATCTCGAGGCCGATGCGCAGGTCGGGGCGGTCGGTCCCGAAGCGCGCCATCGCCTCGTCGTAGCCCATGCGCGGCCACGGCGCGGGCGCGACGTCGAACGCGCCCGCCGCGAAGACGCGGCTCATGACCGCCTCCATCATCTCGATGACGTCCTCCTCGTCGACGAAGGACATCTCGACGTCGAGCTGGGTGAACTCCGGCTGGCGGTCGGCCCGCAGGTCCTCGTCGCGGAAGCAGCGCACGATCTGGAAGTAACGCTCGAAGCCGCTGATCATCAGCAGCTGCTTGAAGATCTGCGGGCTCTGCGGCAGGGCATAGAACGAGCCCGGCTGGAGCCGTGAGGGCACGAGGAAGTCCCGCGCGCCCTCGGGCGTCGAGCGCGTCAGCATCGGCGTCTCGATCTCGGCGAAGTCGCGCTCGGCCAGCTCGGCGCGCATGGCGCCGGTGACCGCGTCGCGCAGCAGCAGCGCGTCACGCATCAACTCGCGGCGCAGGTCGACGACGCGGTGGCGCAGCCGTGTGCTCTCGTCGACCGGTCCCTCCTCGTCCACGGCGAACGGTGGCGTGTCCGCGCTCGCGAGGTGGGCGAGCTCGGTGACCGAGATCTCGATCTCGCCCGTCGCCAGGTTCGGGTTGACGTTGCCGGGCTCGCGCGGCGCGACCTCGCCGAACGCGGAGACGACGTGCTCGGGGCGCAGCTGCTCCGCCGTCGCGAACGTCTCCCCCGACGTCTCCGGGTGGAAGACGAGCTGCACGAGGCCTGAGCGGTCGCGCAGGTCGATGAAGATGAGCCCGCCGTGGTCGCGGCGGCGGTGCACCCAGCCCGCGACCCGCGCGGTCGACCCGGCGCGCTGCGCGCTCAGCTCCCCGCACCACGCGTCGCGGTAGGCGTTGGCCCGCGGGGGCTGCTTCACAGTCCGGGGCCCCGCAGGACCGTGCGCACGACGCCGTCAGGCGGGAGCTGCGACTGCTCGCCGGACTGCATGTCCTTCAGCTGCGCGGCGTCGCCCTCGATCCACGCAACGTATCGGGCCTCCAGCCGGTCGGCGTGCTTGAGCACGCCCTTCATGGAGCGCCCGGCGAGGTCGAGCTGCGCGCGCAGCCCGGCCCGCCGCGCCTCGAGCGCCAGGCGGAACTCGACCGGGCCGATCGCGCCGCCCGGGTTGGCCAGCAGCAGGTCGACGGGCGACGCGGTGGCAGGGGGCGCTCGGCCCGCGAGCAGCGCGCGCTCGATGCCCATCGCCCAGCCCATCCCGGGTGTCGCAGGGCCGCCGAGCTGCTCGATCAGGCCGTCGTAGCGCCCGCCGCCACCGACCGCGGCCTGCGCGCCGAGCTCGGTGGACTCGATCTCGAAGACCGTGCGCGTGTAGTAGTCCAGCCCGCGCACGAGCGTCGGGTCGACGTCGTAGGCGAGGCCCGCGGCGTCGAGCAGCTCGCGCACGGCGGCGAAGTGCGCGGCGTCGTCGGCGTCGAGGAAGTCGAGGAGCACCGGAGCGGCGCGCATGACCTCGCGCGTGCCCTCGTGGTCGGCGTCGAAGGCGCGCAGCGGGTTGAGCTCGATGCGCGCGCGCACGTCGTCGGACAGGCGGTCGGCGTTGTCGCGTAGGTGCGCCTGGAGCTGGTCGCGGTACGCCACGCGGGTCTCCGGCCGCCCGAGGCTGCCCAGCCGCGTCCGCAGGCCGCGAACGCCGAGCTCCTCCAGGAGCGTCGTCAGCACGAGGATCGACTCGGCATCGACCGCCGGGTCAGCCGACCCGATCGCCTCGGCGCCGACCTGCCAGAACTGGCGGTAGCGCCCGGCCTGCGCGCGCTCGAAGCGGAAGAACGGCCCGAGGTACCAGAGCTTCACGGGCTGCGCGCGCTTGTGCATGCCGTGCTCGACGTACGCGCGAGCCACGGGCGCGGTGCCCTCCGGACGCAGGGTCAGCGACCGCCCGCCGGCATCCTCGAACGTGTACATCTCCTTGCGCACGATGTCGGTGGCCTCGCCGACGCTGCGCGAGAACAGCTCGGTGGCCTCGAACGCCGGCGTCTCGACGCGCTCGTAGCCGGCCGCCTCGAGCACGTCGCGGGCCTTGGCCTCGAGGGCGGCCCGCGCGGGCGCGTCCTCGGGCAGCACGTCGTACGTGCCCCGCGGCGCCTGGAGCTTCTCGCTCACGCCTGCGAGAGCTCGGTGAGGAAGGGGTTCGTCGCGCGCTCGCGCCCGAGCGTGGTCAGGCCCATGTGGCCGGGGTAGACGCGCGTGTCGTCGTCGAAGCGGTCGAGCAGCATGCCGATCGAGGCGGCCAGGGTCGCCCAGTCGCCCCCCGGCAGGTCGACGCGGCCAACTGACCCCTGGAACAGCACGTCGCCGGAGAACAGCGCGCTCTCGGTGTCCACCGAGTAGGTCACGTGGCCCGGGCTGTGGCCCGGGGTGAACAGCACGTCGATCTCCAGGCCGGCGATCTCCAGGCGCTCGCCGCCCGCGACCGTCTCGTCGGCGTCGTAGGACTCGAACGGGCCGAAGCCGGGCCACGGGACGTAGCTCATGATGTCGGCGAGGACTCCGACCTCGAGCTCGGGGCAGTAGACGGTCGCGCCCGTCGCCTTCGCCACCGGCGCGACGGCGCCCACGTGGTCGAAGTGCGTGTGGGTGAGCAGGATCGCCTCGAGCGTCACCCCGAGCTCCTCGATCGAGTGGAGCAGGCGATCGGCCTCGTCGCCGGGGTCGACCATGATCGCCCGGTCGGCGCCCTGGGCGCGCACGAGGTACGCGTTCTCCGCCACCAGCCCGACCGTGAACATGCGGACGTCGAGGCTCATTTCGCGCCCCGCTTGCGCTGGCGGCGGTTGTAGAGCCAGAGGTCCGTGTAGTAGCCCAGCGGAACGTAGAACAGCATGGCGACCATCGCCGGGGCGATGACGGCGACCGGATTGCCCTTGGCGACGAACGTCAGGACGACGGCCATGAAGACCGCCGCGATCGCCCCCCGCTGCGCCGCGGCCTTCCAGGTCGGCAGCTTGTTCATGCGCTCCTCGCGACGCCGGCGAGCCTCGTCGCGGCCGCTGCGCTTGCGCTCAGACGCATCGGGCTTGCGGCCGGTGCGGCCGCGGGCCTCGACGATGCCCGCCGCGTTGCCCCGGTGCTTCGTGCGGCGCTTGCGCTTCGTCTGGGCCATCTCGCTAGCGGTCCTTCTCGTGACGGTCGGGCGCAGAGGGCGATCGCCGGCGCCGACAGGCGAGGACGCAGGATCGGAGCAATGCCTCGGGCATTGCCCGATCCGAGGACGAAGCATGGCGGTGATCGGCGGTCGTCATCTGCGGGCGAGCGTTGCGGGAAGGGCCGCTCACAAGCCTAGAGCCTGCTCCAGCGTTCGCAGGTTGCGGATGGGCACGTCGTCGGGCCACCCCTCGAAGGAGCGCTGGGGCGCCAGGCCGACCAGCTCCGCCTCGGCCACGCCGGCGTGGCGGCGCACCGCGTCGAGCAGGTCGCGCAGCGGCAGCGCCGCCGGGTCCTCCACGTTGCACGACACCTGCGCTACGTCCCCACGCGTGGCGAGCGAGAGCCCGATGGCGCGCAGGCCGGGCAGGCCCTCCGGGCCGCCCTCGCGGATGGCCGCGGCGATCGCCCGGGCGTCCTCGAGCGTGGCCGGCGGCGCGAGCTCGAGGTTGAACGCGACGAGCGGCGGGCGCGCAGCCACCAGCGTGACCCCCGCGGTCGGGTGCGCAGCCGGGGGGCCGAAGTCGGGGCGCAGCTCGCCTTCGCGCAGCCGCCGCGCCAGCTCCCCCGGGCCCCCGAGGCGCAGCTCCGATCGCGTGCGCCCGCCGGCGAGCGCCCCGTAGATGAGGACCGGGACGCCCAGCTCGCCGATCCGGTCGGCTGCGACAAGCGCCTCGGCGCATGCCGCCC